>JBOFQV010000099.1:0-20493 GCA_051650705.1 Clostridium sp. | reverse complement strand
ATTAAATATAATATTAAATTCTTTTTTTTCCTCATTTTATGGTCATCTCCTTCATAATTAGGATTACCATAAAAATTGCTTTTAATTATAAAAAATTCCATGAAGACTTACAGCCTCCATGGAATTATTAATTATTTATTCTCTAATTCTGAAATTTTTTCTGCAAACTGTGGTAAGTAACTCTTATGAGCTACTAATAACTCATCAAGAATAGTCTTAGCTACTTTTCCTGCTGGTATCATTGGATTTAAAGTAAATGCTTGCATTGCTGTTCCATAGCTTCCTGTTACAGCAGCCTTTACAGTTTCCTCTTCCATAGCTTTCATGATTTGAACATGCCCTCTAATAGCTGGTTCAAACTTACCAAAACTTATAGGCATTGGTCCTGCAGCTGTAATTATTGAACTTACTTCAACGGCTGAATCATATGGTAAATCTGTTAGTGCTCCTCTATTTCTTGTGCTTACTACCATTGTAGTTCTCTTATCATTATGAATTGATGCTATTAACTCACAAGCAGCATCTGAATAGTGAGTTCCACCTCTCTTTGTTAATTGCTCTGGCTTAACATTTAAGTTTGGATCTTTATATAATTCAAATAACTCAGCTTCTGTTCTCTTAACAACTTCTGCTCTTGTTTCATTATTCTTAAACTCTTCTAATTCTTTTTCTACCATATCACTATGTAGGTAGTAATATTGGTGATAGAAGCATGGTAATAATCCAACTTCTCTTAATTGCTCAGGTATAAATGGAATTGATTTTATATTTGCAACTCCACTTGTTGCCTTTTCAATTTGCTTTTCTAATATTTCTTGCGTTAATTCATTTCCTTCATTATCAAATGTTCTATGCCAGTGGAAATGATTTAATCCAGCAAACTTAAAGTTTAAGTCCTCTAGCTTTTTACCAGTCATCTCAGATTCAATATACATATGATTTATTGGAACATTACAAAGTCCAACTACCTTTTCAAAATCCCCATAGTTTAGAACTGCTTCTGTAACCATTCCTGCTGGATTTGTGAAGTTTACTAACCAAGCATCTGGACAAAGCTCCTTCATATCCTTAACTATATCTAAAATAACAGGAATAGTTCTAAATGCTTTCAGTATTCCTCCTGCACCATTTGTTTCTTGTCCTAAAACACCATGACTTAATGGTATTCTTTCATCCTTTATTCTCGCATCTAATAATCCTACTCTTAATTGAGTTGAAACGAAATCAGCATCCTTTAACGCTTCTCTTCTATCTAAAGTTAAATGTAGCTCCCAGTCTAACCCTGCCTTTTCAATCATTCTTTTTGCAAGATTTCCTACTATTTCTAACTTTTCTTTTCCATCTTCTATATCAACAAGCCAAATTTCCTTTATTGGTAGCTCGTCCTTTCTTTTTATAAATCCTTCTATTAACTCTGGAGTATAACTTGACCCTCCACCTATTGTAACAATTTTAATTTTATCTTTTTTCATGAAAACCAACTCCTCTCTATGCCTATATGGTAGCACATTTTTCAGAATATTTGTCCATTTTGCGAAATTCTGTCACAAATAACTTTTTTGATAATTTGTTACTTTTTAGTCACACCTTGTCTCACTTTTCCTTAAAATGTATAAAAATTAAATTTTCCATTAAAATTATTTAATTTTTATACATATTTTAATTGATTTTATATCCTTTTGAGTATATTATTGTATATATATTTATTAATTATACAAAGGGGATTGCATTATGCTTATAAGTTCACATAAAAAATATTCTTTAAAATGGCTTTTGTCATTTTTATTGTTTTTCATTCCTTCATTAATGGGTGTATTGTTTTTTATGACTCCTATTAAAGTTGATGGTGAAATTACAATACCAGTTGCTTTTCTTTCTAATAAATTGGTAGATGTACTTGCAGATACTCTTCCTTTGATAGCAGTTATATTTATATGTACTTCTTTTATTGGAAGCTTAATTTTTAAGATTAGCAAAAAAATGAGTTTATCTCTTACTAATATAAAGGTATTATCATCACTTTTCGATGTATCACCTGTTTGGTTTGTTGTTAGATTACTTGGCTCTGTATTTGTAGTTTTATCATATTTTGAAATTGGTCCTGAAATGATAAATTCAACAGCAACAGGTGGATTAGTTCTTTATGATTTATTACCTATTTTATTTGCTGTCTTTTTATTTGCAGGATTCTTTTTACCTTTACTTTTAAGTTTTGGACTTTTAGAATTTATAGGTTCATTATTAACAAAGGTTATGAGACCTATATTTAAATTACCTGGTCGAGCTTCAATAGATTGCATAACATCTTGGCTTGGAGACGGTAGTATTGGAATTCTTTTAACAAGTAAACAATATGAAGAAGGTTTTTATACCAAAAGAGAAGCTGCTGTAATTGGGACAACATTCTCAGCGGTTTCAATTACGTTTAGTTTAGTAATTATTTCTCAAGTTGGATTATCACATATGTTTATACCTTTCTATTTTGTTGTTTCTATTGCTGGTATTGTTGCCGCAATAATAATTCCAAGAATACCACCATTATCAAGAAAACCAGATACTTATATTAATGGTAAAGAGTCAAAAGGGGATGCTGTTATTCCAGAAGGATATACGTCTTTAACATATGGATTAGAAAATGCTATCAAAAGAGCAGAATCTAATTGTAGCATTAAAAGATTTTTTACTGATGGAATTACTAATGTTTTAGATATGTGGATTGGTGTACTACCTGTTGTTATGGCAATGGGAACTTTAGCTTTGATAGTTGCAGAATATACTCCTGTATTCCAATACCTAGGTATGCCATTTATTCCTTTCTTAGAATTGCTTGGTATTCCTGAGGCAGCAGCGGCTTCTCAAACTTTAATGGTTGGTTTTGCTGATATGTTTATACCTTCTGTTTTAGCAACATCAATTACTAGTGAATTAACAAGATTTATTATTGCATGTGTATCAGTTTCTCAGCTTATATTCATGTCTGAGGTTGGAGGATTATTACTTGGTTCAAAAATACCTGTAAACTTTAAAGATTTAGTTATCATATTTATTTTAAGAACCGTTATAACTCTTCCTGTTATTACACTACTTGCAAACTTTATATTTTAACTAAAAACCTGAGTTAAATTTAATAACTCAGGTTTTTTTGACTTCTATAAAACTTTTAAATTTCTAAATCTATTAATTGCAGCCATAATCTCTTGTTTTCTAGGAAGTGCAAGATTTCCACTTCCACCCCTTCCATTACTCATTACAATAAGTCCATTCTTTTCAATTTCTTCTATAGCTTTATCAACTACTTCTACTAAGTTTCTTTTATTATTAACGGCATTACTTTCAATCCATTTCATAATATAACCTATTGCTGTTACTTGTTCAAAGTCTACTATTTGTTCAACAGCTCTCAAATCTATATCATCTTTATTTATACTTAATCCATCTATTCCAAAAGATTTAATTTTAACTCCTTTTGGTCCTTCTTGAATACTACCTTTTCTAAGTACTCTATCAAAACAAATATTAAAACTTTCATTTCTTGCTTCTATTCTCTTAATAATTTCTCCTCTCATTAATGCCTTTGCTTCTATTGTTACATCCTTTGGCTCATATCCCTCCATTTGAATTACACAATCTGCAATATCAAAATAATCTCCTGAGCTTCCAACAACAATAATCGTAGAAATTCCTTCTTGCTCATATATTCCCTTAACAAGCTCTATAAAAGGCGTTATTGGTTCTTTTTCTTTAGAAACTAGTCTTTGCATTAATTCGTCTCTAATCATAAAGTTTGTTGCTGAAGTATCTTCATCTATTAAAAATAATTTTGTTCCTGCTTCAATCCCCTCTATAATATTTGCTGCCTGAGAAGTACTTCCACTTGCATTTTCTGTTGAAAAACACTTTGTATCCTTCTTATTAGGAAGATTATTAATGAATAATGATATATCATCATTTATTATACTTCTACCATCTTCTGCTCTCACTTTTAATGAAGAATTATCACTAATAACATATTCTCTTCCATCTCCATCAATATGATTATATACTCCAAGCTCTAATGCATTTAATAAAGTAGATTTTCCATGATAACCTCCACCTACTATTAGAGTTATTCCTTTTTTAATTCCCATTCCTGTTATTTCACCCTTGAATGGAAGATTAATTTTCACCTCTAATTCTTTTGGTGAAACAAATGGTATTCCATTCTTTAATGGTTTTTGAGAAACTCCACTCTCTCTTGGTAAAATAGCTCCATTTGCAACAAATGCAACTAATCCTAACCTATTTAACTCACTTCTTAAAAACTCTTGGTCATGAATTAACTCAACTCTTTTTTCTAAAGCTTTTGTATTTATATTTTTAAATACAAGAGTATTCTTTATGATATTAGGAAGAAAATCATATAGTATTTTTTCTAACTCTTTAGCTAAAACACTTCTTCCTCTTGCAGGAAAGCCAACTTCAAACCTAGCTTCTATTTTATCTCCATTAAATATAATAGAAGTTCTTTCTAATATTTGTTGAGGACATTTTGAAATTAAAATTAAACCACTTTTTCCTGAACCAAATACTCTATCTCCATATTTTCTTATATTGGAGTAAAACAACCTAGTTAAAAAATCACATGTAGCTATTTTAGATATTTTATTTTCATAACACTTTACAGGAAAACCAGCTATTTTATTTGAAATAATTACCCTAATTCTAGATGGAGCTGCAAATGGATCCCCTTGCACATGATCTATACTTAAAATATAATCACTAAAATCATATTGCTCTCCTTGCAAATCCTTATATGCTTTATATCCTTTTCCATCTATTCTATTTAACTCTTTTTTTAAATCATTTAGGTTTTTCATATTATTTATCCTCTCCATCTAAATTTAAAAATTCATCAATTAACTTTTCACCCATTCTTCTATACATATTACTCATATTTATAAATGAACTTAGTAATAAAAGTTTTTGTTCATAATCCTTCGTTGAAGCATTATTTATTTTTTCAACCTTATTTTCTATATCTTTATTAAAATCATTTAAATCATTTTTACATTGTGATAAGTAGCTAGAATATAGCTCCCTTAACTCATATTCTTCCCCATTTTCATAAGCTTTTACTATGTTGTCTAAACTTAGTTTAATATCATTAATACTAAGCACTCCTTTTAAATTGTATATAAAACTCATCATAATTAAATGTTCTTTTGAATATTTCTTCTTGTTTATTGGCATGAATAATTTTGCTTTTGCATAATTGTTTATCATTGTTTTGGTTAATAACTTTTCTTCATCATTCCTCTTAACTGATGCATATTTACTTTCAAACAATTGTATTACTTGATCCATATACAAATCTATTTCTGGAATTTCATCTAATTCAATATTTTTTTCTAATCCCAATGTTTCTGATAACTTTAGTATTTCTTCCTTTTTCAAAGCTTACACCTCACCTAGTTTTTAAAACCACTTTTTATAATATGTATATTTCGATTTTACTTGTTTTATAATAATATATCAATAATAGTTTGAGCAAATTGGAATTTTAAAGAAATTTTTGCTTTATTTCTATTGACTTTATTATAAAAAAGATTAATAATATTACTATAATATCACATAGTTTTAAAAACTACATATCGTATTGTGAGGTGTCGAAATGGATAAATATTTAAGAGAACCTATTAATGGTTTAACTCATTTAATAGGTGCAATACTTTCCTTAGTTGGATTAGTAGCAATGTTAATAAAAGCAATAATAATGAATAGCACTCCTGTTGTTATTATATCCGTAATTGCTTTTGGACTTAGTATGATATTACTTTACTCAGCGTCAGCAACATATCACTCAGTTATCTCAACAGATAATGTAATAAAAGGTTTAAAAAAGTTAGACCACTCAATGATTTTTATTTTAATCACAGGTTCCTATGCTCCATTTTGCTTGGTAGCTTTAAATAATACATCTGGATATATATTATTTTCAGCAGTTGCTCTATGTGGGCTTGCTGGTATAATTTTTAAGATGTTTTGGGTTACTTGTCCTAAATGGATATCATCTGTAATGTATATTTCAGTTGGCTGGTTTGCAATTTTTGCAATATATCCATTATCAAAGGTTTTATCTCCTACTGCATTATTCCTACTTGTTCTTGGAGGCGTACTTTACACAATAGGTGGAGTTATTTATGCTCTTAAATCAGAAAAAATTAGAATTGGCAAATTTGGAGGACATGAGATATTCCATATTTTTATAATGCTTGGTAGCCTAGCTCATTTCCTTTGTGTGTTTCTTTATATAATATAAAAAATTATTGGAGGTGCTTGTCAGCCCTCCTTTTTAAATTTTTATTGATATTTATTCTATTTATTCCTATAATTAGGTTGTTATTTGATTTTATGGAGGTGATATATTGTTTATTTTTATACTTATCTTCTTATCATTATTTGCTTTATTAAACTATTATGTTGGTAAACATTTATTTTCTGGAATAAATAATTTTAAGAAAATAAACAAACTATTTTTTTGGATTTTATATTCTCTACTTCCAATATGCTTTAGTTTATATATGATGTTTGGAACAGTTTTACCTAAACCTTTAACTTTATCACTTTATTATTTAGGTAATTATTATCTTGCAGCATTTTTTTATCTAATTTTAATTATTCCTATTTTAGATTTATTAAAATTAATCTTTAAAAATAAGTTAACTAACAAAAAATATATTAGTAAATATACTTTTATATTTGTAGCTATATTTATTTTCACACTACTTTCTTACGGAACTTTTAATGCAAAAAACTCATATGTTAAAACCTACAACTTTTCCGTTGATAAATCTTGTGATATATCAAACTTAAATATTGTTTTAGTTTCTGATATTCATTTAGGTGATGAAATTAATAGAGAAAAGCTGTCCCAACTTATAAATGAAGTTAATGCATTAAATCCTGACATTATTCTAATCGCAGGGGACTTAATAGATATGAGTATTAAGCCATTTATAGATGAAGAAATGTATAAAGAGTTGGCTAATTTTAAAAGTAAGTATGGAACATTTTTAGCATTAGGAAATCATGATATATATGCCGGAAGAGAAGATGAGCTTACTAATTTACTTAAAAATGAAGGAATTAATGTTTTAAGAGATGAATCTATATTAGTTAATGATAGTTTTTATATACTTGGGCGTGATGATAAATCTATTGAACGTACAAAATCACCACGTAAATCCTTAAGTGAAATTACTTCAGGCTTAGACAAATCAAAACCATCAATAATTATTGATCACACACCTGATAGTATCAATGATTCAATTAATTCCAATATTGATATACAAGTATCAGGTCATACTCATAGAGGACAATTATTTCCCGGAAATTTAATAACATCTCTAATTTTTCCTTTGGACTATGGCTATGATAATATAGATGGTTTAAATCTCATTGTTTCTTCTGGCTATGGTTATTGGGGTCCACCTGTAAGATTAGGTAGTAGAAGTGAAATTGTGAATTTAAAAGTTACTTTTCAAAAATAAATTGTAAAATTTAGTATGAAAGTCAATAACATTCGTATGATTAACTTACTATTTTATGATATAATATTTAATTGTATGAAAATTTTTTAAAAGCGAGGGTGAAAATATTGATAACAGTATCAAATGTTAGTTTAAGATATGGTTCTCGTAAACTTTTTGAAGATGTTAATCTTAAGTTTACGCCAGGAAATTGTTATGGTGTAATTGGTGCAAACGGAGCTGGTAAATCAACTTTCCTAAAAATTCTTTCTGGAGAAGTTGAGCCAAACACTGGTGAAGTTATTATTGCTCCAAATACTAGAATGTCTGTATTAAAGCAAGACCATTACCACTATGATGAGTTTGATGTTCTTCAAACTGTAATTATGGGTAATGAAAGACTTTATAAAATAATGCAAGAAAAAGATGCTTTATATGCAAAGCCAGATTTCTCTGATGAAGATGGTATTAAAGCAGCTGAACTTGAAGGTGAATTTGCTGAATTAAATGGATGGGAAGCTGAATCAGAAGCTTCATCATTATTACAAGGTTTAGGTATAGGAACTGATTTACACTATAAATTAGTTTCAGAACTTACTGGTGCTGAAAAGATTAAGGTTCTTTTAGCTCAAGCCCTATTTGGTAACCCAGGAATACTAATCCTAGATGAGCCTACTAACCACTTAGATTTAAAATCAATCAATTGGTTAGAAGAGTTCTTAATAAACTTTGAAGGAACAGTTATAGTTGTATCCCATGATAGACACTTCTTAAATAAAGTGTGTACTAACATGGCTGATGTTGATTTTGGAAAAATTAAGTTATATGTTGGTAACTATGATTTCTGGTATGAATCAAGTCAACTAGCTCTTCAAATGTCAAAAGATCAAAATAAGAAAAAAGAAGAGAAAATTAAAGAACTTCAAGACTTTATCGCTAGATTCAGTGCTAATGCTTCTAAGTCTAAGCAAGCAACTTCAAGAAAGAAGTTATTAGATAAAATCACATTAGACGATATTCAACCATCAACTAGAAGATACCCATTCGTTGGATTTAAACCTGAAAGAGAAGTTGGTAATGATATATTAGTTGTTGAAGGTTTAAGCAAAACTATCGACGGCGTTAAGGTTTTAGATAATGTTTCTTTCAGAGTTAATAAAGATGATAAAATTGCTTTAATCGGAAACGAAATTGCAGTTACTACATTATTTAAGATTATCTCAGGAGAAATGGAGCCAGATGCTGGTGAATTCAAATGGGGAATCACTATAACTAAGGCATACTTCCCTAAAGATAATAATGAATACTTTAATGATTGTGACCTTTCTTTAGTTGATTGGTTAAGACAATACTCAGAAGAAAAGTCTGAAAGCTATATTAGAGGATTCTTAGGAAGAATGTTATTCTCTGGAGAAGAAGCATTAAAGAAAGCTTCTGTTCTTTCAGGAGGAGAAAAGGTTAGATGTATGTTATCAAGATTAATGCTTTCAAATGCAAATGTATTAATGTTAGATCAACCTACAAATCACTTAGACCTTGAATCAATTACGGCAGTAAATAATGGTCTTAAGGACTTTAATAGCAACTTAATTTTTGCTTCTCATGACCACCAATTTGTTCAAACTATTGCTAACAGAATCATTGACGTTAAGGATAATGGTTCAATAGTTGATAGAACTATGTCATACGATGAATATTTAGAATTTGCTGATAAGCAATAATTATTAAAAGGTAGAAAGTTATTTAACTTTCTACCTTTTATTTTATGCTAAAATTTCATTAACAATTTCATATACATAATCTATTTTATTGTTTGCAAACTGCTTTATTCCTTCTTCTGCTCTATTGAATGTATAACTGTTCTCTGTAATTTCAAACATTGAAACATCATTAAAGGAATCCCCTACAGTATATATATTTTTAGTATCTATATTTAATATTTCTGCTAGTTTTAATAAACCATTTCCTTTTGAACAGCCCTTAGGCACAATATCAACAAAGAATTGATTTCTAAACACATCTAAATTATCATTATATTTTTCATTTATTATATTTTTAGTTCTTTCCGCTCTATCATAACATTCGTCTAAAGAAAAAATACTCATCATATAAAAATCTCTCTTTTTATCTAAAAAAGCTTGTCTATCTTTTCTTCTTTCCGCTACATCTGATAAGAACCCTATTTTATCATAATCTTTATTTGGATTATCTAATAATGCAGTTGATTCTCCATCATCTATGTATACTCCTAATTCCTTAGTTTCATAGTATTCATTTACAAGTTGCATTCCAACTTCATGATTAATTGTGTTATTAGATATTATATTTTTATTTTCATCTAAAATTACTCCACCATTGCATAAAACTAAATAATCAAACTCTAAATTATGCTCTTCCAAAACTTTATCAAATCCACTTATAGTTCTTCCTGTAGATATAATGAATTTATATCCTTTTCTTCTTAACTTTTTTATTGCTTCTAAATCCTTTGGATCTATTTTATTCTCCAATATCAAAGTTCCATCTAAATCACTTGCTAATACTTTCACTCTCTACACCTCTTATGTTTTTCTTATAGTATAACATGTTTTGTTTTATCATAAAGTCTTATCTATACAATTATATTCATAAGAAAAGCCATAAACTCAATAGTTCATGGCTTAATTTTTTCTAGTATTGATTAAAATTATTTTCTTGATAATCGGCTAAGTCATTTTCAACAATAATATTATTACTACTTACAACAAAACAACTAACTAAAAAAGTTAAGATAGTTCCTATTCCAACTCCAAAAATCGGTATTATTTCAAACATACTTACTACTAATAATACTAAGAAAGAAATAAGTCCTATAGATAAAAATCTACCAATATTTCTCCAAAAACCACCATTCTTAAATAGGTTGTTTGTTTTAGAAATCGCTTCACCTATGGTAGTGTTATTAATAATTAAAGTGCTTGTATATATTTCTATCCATGGAATTGCAATTGCTAATGCTACAAAATATAAAGGAATTGATAATAATGCTCCTATTCCAAATGTTATTAGCGTTATTACAATTATAGCCAAAGCAAATAGTAATGCACTAATTATTGCTATAAGACCGATTATTATATTTAATCCTATTACTGAACCCATTTTACTTGTCATATCTTTAATAGCTTCAGTTGCTGATATCATATTTCCATGTGATCTTTCATGAATTAAATATATTACAACACCAAGACCAATTGCTGTACAAACAGTAGTTACTATCCACACTAATAAAGATAATAAACTAAAGCTTGAAACAGTAGAAATATCTAACCCATTATTCATATAACTACCGAAAATACTTTCTTCTACTACAGTTTTTGAACTTAGTTCTACTATTACATTAAGTATTGCTACTGGTCCCATAAAAATTAATGCTATCATAAGTACTTCTTTAAATGAACTTTTTAAATTTCCCCATCCTCTGTTAATAATTTCTCCCACTGCTAAAAAAGAATTATACATTTATTATATTCCCCCTCACTCTTTATAATATAATTATATCACATAAAGAGTTATTTGCTACCGTTTAATGAGGTAATTTTCTTGTTTTTCTGTTAATTTTTTGTAAATATCCACTTTGTTCAAAATAAAAGAGGAACTGATATCTCAGTTCCTCTTTTGATTAAATAATTTTCTTTTTTGCTGGCTTTCTATATTTAAGGTGTAATAATTTATGAGCTCTTCCTTCTCCTGGATTACCCATATATTCATTATACATTTTTAATAAAGCTCCATTTTCATGAGACTTTCTTTTCTTTAAATTTTTATCTTGATTATATAAAACAGACGCTCTAACTTCTCTTATATTAACTTTTTCTCTTTCTGAGGCTGATACATGTGGTTGCCCTCCACCATTTACACATCCTCCCGGACATGCCATAACCTCAATAAAGTGATATTGTTTTTCTTCCATTCTTCCACTTTCAATAAATTCAAATAAATTGGCTGAGCCGTTGATTACTGCAACGTTATACTCTTCTTCTCCAATTTTTATAGCGGCTTCCTTTATTCCTTTTAGCCCTCTTACTATATCATATTCAATATTCTCTAATTCTGTTCCTTCAATAAATTCTTTTGCTGATCTTATTGCAGCCTCCATAACACCACCTGTAGCACCAAAAATTGCTCCTGCTCCAGTATATTCTCCCATAGCTGGATCAACTTCACTATCTTCCAAATTAGCAAAATTTATTTTTGCGTCCTTTATCATTTTAGCTAATTCTCTAGTAGTTATAACTGCATCAATATTTCTTATTCCGTCATTTTCCATTTCAGGTCTATCAGCTTCATATTTTTTTGCTATACATGGCATAATTGTAACAGTAAATACATCTTTTGGATTTAATCCTGATGTTTCTGGATAATATGTTTTACTTGCAGCTCCAAAAATTTGCTGTGGTGATTTTGCAGTAGAGATATTATCTAATAAATTTGGATAATAATTTTCTACCTGTCTTACCCATGCTGGACAGCAAGAAGTAAGCATTGGGAATGGTCCTCCACTCTTTATTCTGCTTACTAACTCTGTTGCCTCTTCCATAATTGTCATATCTGCACCAAAGTTAATATCAAAAATTTTATCAAAACCAAGCATTCTTAATGCAGTATATATTTTACCTGTTACATCTACCCCGTATCCCATTTTGAAAAGCTCACCCATAGCAGCTCTTACTGATGGTGCCATCGCAACAATGACATGCTTATTAGGGTCTTCTAGAGCTGTTTTAACTCTTTCCATATGACTCTTTTCAGATAATGCATCAACTGGACATGCTGTAACACATTGCCCACATAATAAGCAATTTGTTTCATCAAAACATCTATCATTTTCACTTGATACTCTTAACTCATTATTATCATTTACTATTTTTATTGAACACGTTCCTGTTTTTTCTTTACATGTCGCTTCACATCTTCCACAAAGAACACATTTACTTCTATCTAAAACTAATGATTTACTTCTATCATCAATAAATTTACTTTTATCTGTTGGTAAAAAAGGTTTTGATGCTTTTGCTTTAGTTTTTATAACTAACTTTAAAAACTCACAATTTTCTCTTCTTTTACAAGGTCCACATTTAAACTCATGTTTATCTAGTAGCTCAGATACTCTATTTTTTGTGTTTTCTAAAACTTTTTCAGACTGGGTGTTTATTATCATTCCTTCACTTACTTCTGTATTGCAAGCTAACAATAAATTTTCTTCACCCTCTATTTCAATAGCACATATTCCACATTTTCCAACATTGCTACAATCCTCTAAAAAGCATAATGTAGGAATATCTACTCCATTATCTTTCGCTGCCTTCAATATTGTTGTTCCTTTTTCAACCGCAATTTTTTTACCATTTATTATTACGTTTATCATGCCATTAACCTACCTTTTCAAAAAAATTCACTTATACACCCATGCTGACTATCCCTTATAATGTCTCTTCCATTTATTATATTATCACATTAACAACTCAAAATCACTATCTATAAATAGCAATTATTATAATATTCATTTTTTCAAACATTAATATTTATTTTAATTTATTTAAAAGTTAAAAACAATGAATAATTGACTCCACAGTTCGTATTTATTTCATGTTAATCCTCTATTTATATAAAATTACTAAACTTCAACTAGACTTTACATAAAATATAGCCTAAAATATTCTTTGATACTATATAAGGATTTGAGAGGTAACTATGATTAAAATATATAACAGACATAGTAAAGCTTACGAAGAAGAAAAGGTTGCAGGAAAAAAATATCTTAAATGGTGTTATGAATCTCCCGTAGGGAAGAGAGTAACTGAGTTATTACTTAAAAAGAAACTTTGTTCTAAGGTATATGGCTCTTTTTGTGATACAAAATTAAGTGCAAAAAAAGTTAATGAATTTATTAAAGATTTTGATATAGATATGAGTTTATGTAATAAGACTCCTGATGAATTTACTTCATTCAATGATTTCTTTATAAGAACTTTAAAACCTGAGGCTAGACCTATTGATATGAATGCTAATATTCTTATTTCCCCAGGGGATGGTAGGTTAACTGCAATCACTGATATTTCAATGAACAATTTAGTTCAAGTAAAAGGTTTAACATACAGTCTTTCTGAGCTTATTGGTGATGATAATAAAGCAACTGAATATGAAGGTGGAGTATGTTTAATTCTTAGATTATGTCCAACTGACTATCATAGATATCACTTTGTTGATAATGGAGTTACAGGTGAATCTCACTTTATTCCTGGTCACTATTATTCTGTAAATCCAATTGCATTAGAAAAAGTTCCAAAGTTATTTTGCCAAAATAAAAGAGAATGGAGTATTTTTAAATCTGATAATTTTGGTGATATTATTCATATTGAAGTTGGTGCTACATGCGTTGGTACTATAATTCAAAGCTATACTGCTGGTGAAAGAGTTTCAAAGGGAAGTGAAAAAGGATACTTTAAATTCGGTGGCTCTACTACAATACTATTCTTTAAAAAGGATACAGTTGAAATTGATGAAGATATTGTTATCCAAAGTAATTTAGGTTTTGAAACTAAAGTATTAATGGGTGAAACAATTGGTCATAAAAAATAATAAAATCAGGGATGAATTTCATCCCTGATTTTATTATTTTAAAGCTTGAATTAATTCTCTTCTAAATTTATTTATATCTTTTCCTAAAATAATCAATGAAATACCCATTTGTTTTGCTCTTTCTTTTACTGATACTTTAAATGGTTCCTTTGTTGCTACTAAAACTTTTTTTGCATTCTTTCCACCTAGCCTATTTGCATATACATTTAATTCATTCAAAGCATTTTCATCATATTTTTCACTATCCTTACATGATATACAGATAAGTATAGAATCTTTAATTGCTACTACATCTAATTCATTTCTAACAACCTTTGCTTTATCGTTCCAAAAGAATACTACTCCACTTTTAGCTTCATCTATTTCTTTTATTTCAGCTATAATTAAATTAGTAAATACCTCAAGCCAAGTTCCACTTTTAAAGATAAATCCCTTTAAATAATTATTTAAAAATAAAACTCTAATTTCTTCTTTCGATTCTACTATTCTTATGCCTTCTCTTTGCTCTAGAAATCTTAAACATTTATTAACCATTTCTAATTCTTGAGGCAATAACTTATCCTTATGAATTATTACTAACCTATTATCCTTATAATCATGAAAAAATGTATTTGAATCATATAATCTTTGCTTATATTTATGCCATATATCTAAATTTGATTGTATCTTATTTGTTATATCAATTATATCTTTCTTTCTTAATAATTCTGTAGAATCAACAACTATATTAGCTCCTGAAGCCTCTGCCAAATCTTTAATCTCTAGGTCTACTATATCTTCCTTTTTTATTAAAACACTCCCACTAAATGAATATAAGTTTTTATTTAAAATATCTACATATACACACTTCTGATTTTTATCTTTAATATATTGAAACATTAGTAGTGAATTAATTCTATCTCCACCTGTTAAATTAAAAATTGTATCACTTGAAGAGTACTTTTCTACTAATGCTTTAATTTCATTTGGATTACCATTAGATATTTTTACTTCTTCTATTTCTACCTTATTTATTACCTTGTAATATATCTCTTTTAATTTTTCAATATTATATTCGCTATTTTGCTTAAATACTAATATAACCTTACTAACTTCAAAATCCTTTGCTAAAATTATGCCACCCTCATTATGCTCATCAACAAAATTAACTATTGTTTTATACTTCATAAAAATGCACCCTCTAAAAATTAATAATCCTTTATTATTAATTTTTCCAAATAAAAAAAAGCTATCCATAAATTAATATGAATAACTTTTTAATGGTAGAGCGTATAGGAATCGAACCCATAATGTACCGTCCGTAGCGGTATGTTATATCCATTTAACTAACGCTCCTTAATTTTTCGAACAGACTTATATTATCACAAAGCTAAATAATAATCAAGTTTTCTCTCAATTAAAGGTAAATATCAGAAAACTCAATTTCTAACTGTTGTACTTTTCTATCTCTTCTTATAATCTCTACCTTATCCTCTTCCATTATTCCCTTTGGTAATGTTATTATAAATTCTGCTCCATTACCTTCTTCACTTATTAACTCAATATCTCCGTTATGAGCTTTTACTAAATAGTTTACAAGATCCAACCCTATTCCACTTCCACAATGCTCACTTTCCTTTTGCTTAGTTGCTTGTTCAAATCTTGAAAATATCTTTTCTTGCTCTTCTCTTTTTATGCCCAATCCCTCATCTTTAATACTTATCTTTAAAATATTATTCATATCAAACACATTAATATTTATATTAGTATTAGGCTTTGTAAATTTAATTGCATTTGATAATAAATTCATTATTATTCTATCAAAAGCCTCTATATCTACTGCCATAATACACTCCTCAACGTTAGTATCAAATACAAGATGTACATTTTTTTGGGTAGCATATTTATCTGTAAATGCAACAGTACTTTCTATCATTGTAATTATATCTATATTCTTTTTTATTAAACTATAGTTAGCATTTTCTAATCTAGTTGTATCAATTAAATTATCAACTAATTTTACCATCTTTAAAGAATTTCTTTTTATCATGCTAATATATGCAAATATTTTTTCATTTTCATAGCTTTCTTTATTTATACACTGAACAACTCCTAATATATTATTTATAGGATTTCTTAAATCATGTGTTATATTAAGCAAAAAATTTTCTCTATTATTATTTTGATTCATTAAACTTAAAGTAATTTTCTCTAACTCTTCCCTTGAGAGTTTTTTCAAATCTAAATTACTTTGCATTGATATAGAATTCATAGCGAGCCCCCACTTACCATTTTCGTTACATCTTGGAATATATTTACATTTTAACATGGGTTATTATTTTATTCAACATAATTTTTAATTTTTTTCTAAAACAAAAGTAAAAACTACGTTAAATTTTAATATTAACGTAGCTAACTTTTAATTTAATTTATTATTTTCTAATATTTCATTTCTAATATTTCTAAATATTAGAATTACATATAATAAAGTACCAATCATCATAGCTTGTGTTAAATATACATTTGGCATAAATAATCCTATTATAGTTACTAAAATGCTTGGTAATGTTCCTGCATATAAACTTAGTGCATATACCCCTGAAAATCTTATTCTTAATCCCATTATTAAATTTGATAGCATTGAAAAGGCTGCTATAATTAAACAATTTAATAGGTAATCAAAAAATCCTATTATTATTGATATTGTAAAAAATATTGGTGGAAATATTTTTGCCATTAATTCAATTTGTGAAATAAGCTCATCATTTGTTAAATTTGTTAAGTATAAATCCTTATATAAGACATATTGATCACTTTCTTGAGTAGAATATATTATTCCATCTTTTAATATCAATACTGATATATCACTATGAACACTAATACTTCTTAACTCTTCCTTATCATTAATAGACTTGTTTGTATCTGCATAAAGTAATATTCCATTTTCCTCAATTTTTATTGGACTATTTTGAATATCAAGTATTCCATCCTTTAATTCAAATTTATACTCTTTCTGCTTTAATGATTCTATGGTTGTATTAAAGCTCTTTCTTAAATCAAGAGTAAGTCCAATTCCTTGAGTAGCTCCTAATATTAAGCTTAGTATAAAAGCATATAATATAGCTCTTCCTAAGCCTTCTCTCATATATTTAGGAAATGTCTTTATATTAAATAAATTGTTATATAATTTTTTAAAAAAGTTTGTCTTTTCCATGAAGTCCCTCCTTGCTATTTCTTTTAATTTTATCATATTTCTCTAATAGCTTCCATACTGAATATAGCTTCACTTTAGTAGCAAACATATTTTATTTTTTGTATATTTTCCATTGTTTTGGGCAATAATCTTAAAAGTTGAAGGCTTTATTAAGGAGGATTAAAAATGAAACTAAACAATATTACCTCAATATTTAATCGAAAATTTTTTAAAATTATAATTATACTTATGTTTCCAGTTGTGATTATTTCAAGCTTATTAATATATCAAAATATCACTTACAAAAACTTTTTATCAGTTTTTAAATCATCATTTAATAACTTTGAATTTGCTAATGCTAATAATTTAGTTTTATCAGAACAAAAATATAATATTTTTAAAATATTTTCATTAGAAAAAGATTTAACATCATTCTTTGATGATAAAATTTCAACTTTATCAGATTCATTAAATACTAAAACAATTTCAAATGAAGAAGCTTCAACTTTATTAAATGAAATTTCACGCTACAACTTAAATAAAGATGATGTTACAACGTGTTTTTCATTACTAACAGGGGGTTCCTCATCCCAAGATGATACATATTTAAAAGGAATTAAAGCATATGAAGACAAAAATTATGAAGAAGCACTAAATCTATTATCTAAGGTTTCACCTTCATCATCAAATTATAATTCTTCACTTAAATATTTAAAATTGACTAAAGATGCTTTTAAACCAATTCTTTTGAGCAAAGCTGATGAATTATCTAAATCAGATTATTATACAAAAGCATTAGATTATTTAAATTCATTTAATAAAACTTTTCCAAATGATTCTGATATTTCTAATAAAAAAACTGAAATACAAAAGGCAAAAGAAAATTATTTAGCAAATTCAAAATCAAATACATCCTCAACTACACCATCTAATGCTACAATAATAAATTCAATAACTACATCTAACATAAACACTTTAAATATACCAAGTTATACTTCTTATTTGATTTATGTATCACTTGATGAGCAAAAAACTTATGTTTATACTGGTAGTCAAAATAAATGGAACCTAAAAAAGACTATGATTTGTTCTACAGGTATTTCTGGTCAAGATACACCACAAGGAGTTTATGAAATAGGTGAAAAAGGAGATTGGTTCTACTCTAAGCAGTTTGGTCAAGGCGGTAAGTACTGGCTTCAGTTTTATGGGAATGATTATTTATTCCACTCACTTCCTTTTAAAGAGGATAAACAAACTGTTGATGATTGGACTTTAGGAAAAAAAGCCTCTCATGGATGCATTAGACTTCCTATTGAGGATTCAAAATGGTTATATGACAATATTACAAGAGGTACTAAAGTTATAATAAAATAATTAACTATAACTTACACTTTTATTAGTTTATAATTAAAAGTGTAAGTTTTTTATTTTTAATTTGGAGGATATAATGAATTTTAATATACCTAATGATGTTAATTTTATAATAAATACTTTATCTTCTAATGGTTATGAGGGATTTATGGTTGGTGGTTGCATTCGTGATCTTCTTCTTAATAAGACTCCTCATGATTATGATATTGCTACATCTGCTCCACCTGAAGATACACTAAAACTTTTTGATAAAACAATTCCTACGGGATTAAAACATGGAACAATTACTATTTTAATAAATAATACACCTTATGAGGTTACAACCTATAGAACTGAAGGAGAATATAAAGATAACCGAAGACCTGAGGAAGTTATATTTGTTTCTAACATAAAAGAAGACTTATCTAGAAGAGATTTTACTATAAATGCCTTTGCTTATAATGAAACTGATGGACTAATTGATTATTTTAACGGCTTTGAAGATTTAAATAATCAATTAATTAGATGTGTTGGTGATAGTGATAAACGCTTTAAAGAAGATGCACTTAGAATGATGAGAGCTATTCGCTTTTCTTCTCAACTTGATTTTGATATTGAAGAAAATACTCTAAAAGCAATAAAGTCTAATTCAAATTTAATTACTAATATAAGCAATGAAAGAATAAGAGATGAGCTTTGTAAAATATTATTATCTAAAAACCCTAGAAAAGGCTTTTTACTTTTAAAGGACACCGGTCTTTTAACTTTAATTTTACCTGAACTTCAACAATGTATTGGTATTAAACAATATACACCTTATCATTTTGAAGATGTTTTTAATCATATTCTTTCTGTTTTAGATAATTGTCTCGATTATAATAATTTAAACTTAAGAATTTCAGCTCTTCTTCATGATATAGGAAAACCTTATTGTTTTACTATAGATGAAAATGGAATGGGACACTTTTATAATCATCAAGTTGTTGGAGCCGATATTTCTAAACAAATATTAACTAGACTAAAATTTGATAATAAAACTATAGATGAGGTTTCTTTATTAGTAAAAGAGCATATGTCTGTCATGGAAAATCCCAAAGACTCTGCTATAAAAAGATTAATTAATAGAGTTGGTGTGGATAATATTTTCGCTTTATATACTCTTCAAAGAGCTGATATAAATTCTCTTCTTAACCCTGAAAATGTTATTTATAAAATAGATTTCATTGAAAATCGTACAACTGAAATATTAAATGAAAAACTACCATTATCTATTAAAGATTTGAATATTAATGGTAAAGATTTAATTTCTACTTTAGAAATTAGTCCTGGAAAAAAAGTTGGTTACATTCTAAACTGTCTATTAGAGCTTGTTTTAGAAAACCCTAGTTTAAATTCAAAAGAACAACTTGTTAATTTAGCTTCTGAAATAGCAAAAGGTTTGGAACATTAGTCCAAACCTTTTATTTTATATCTCTATTTCTTTATTTAAATAGAATGAATATAAATAGCTACTCTTAACTTTTTTTCCTGTTATTCTATAAATAGCCTCTTCATAATATCTTATTTGAATTTCATATCTTTTAATTAATTCTTCTTCATTTCCGTCTTCAATATAGTCTGTTTTATAATCCAACAACACTATTCCATCATCTTCTTCAAAGAAGCAATCTATTATCCCTTGTAATCTAACCTTTTCATTCTCAACATCTTCTGGTAAATCATTAACCACTTCTGATGCATTTATTTCAGTATAAAAAGGTAATTCTCTATAAACATTATATCCATTATTATATGAGTTTAATAATCTTACTCCTAATGAACTATTGAAGAACTCAAATATTCTTT
>JBOFQV010000098.1:0-3691 GCA_051650705.1 Clostridium sp. | reverse complement strand
AATAATTTAATAGATACCTTAAAGCATCTTGAGGAATTAAATAAAACTCTAAGAACCCAAAGACACGATTATCTAAATCACATTCAAGTTATTTACTCCTTAATAGAGCTTGAGGAATTTGAGGAGGCAAGAAAATATATAGAGCCTGTATACAAGGATATTTTGAGGGTGAGCAAGGCTTTAAAAACCTCAAAACCAGCAGTAAATGCATTACTTCAAGCAAAGCTACAAATGGCTGAAAAAAATCAAATAGATATGGAATTAGAAATAAAAACAGATTTAAAGCGTCTAGAAATGGAGCCTTGGGAGTTTTGCAGAGTCATTGGAAACATAATAGATAACGGAATGTTTGCATTAAAGCTAAAGCAAGGGAATAGACATATGCTTGTTGAGTTTTTTGAGGACTTAAATAATATTGAAATCAGCATATCAAATAATGGGGAAGAAATACCTAAAGAAATCATAGAGAACATATTTAAAGAAGGCTTTACAACTAAAGGGGAGCAGGGGGATGGAATGGGACTTACCATAGTTAAGGATATAGTTGAAGGCTTTAGTGGAAGAGTTGAAGTAGCTTCAAATGATAAAAGAACCACCTTTAAAATAGTTTTACCAATATCTAAGAAAGGTTAAATTGCTATAAAAGACACTTCAAGTGAAAAAATGTACAATTTAGAAGCTTTCAATTACAAAAAGCCACCCTATTTACTATTATATCTATATAGTGATGAAGGAGGAGTAAACAATGAGTATGTTTTTACCAAATATATCAGTGCTAACAGTTATACTTCTACTAATAGGCTTTGGACTTGTATTTTTAGAAATGCACATGCCAGGCTTTGGAGTTCCTGGAGTTGCAGGAGCAATATGTCTAATACTAGCAGTGGTACTAACAGCAGAAAATTTCAATCAAGTGCTTGTAATGAGCTTAGGAATTTTAGTGGTTTTAGGAATAATGTTAGCCCTGGTAATGATGTTTTTTACCAAAGGAAAGCTGTTCAAACCACTAATTTTGGCAGATGAACAGAAAAAAGAACATGGATATATTAGTTCATCAGACCTAGATTATTTACTTGGAAAAAAGGGAGTTACAATTACAGATTTAAGACCAACAGGAGCACTAGACATAGATGGGGTTAAGTTTGATGTAATTTCAGATGGAGAATATATTTTAAAGGGTACTAATGTTGAAATTTACAAAGTAAGTGGAGTAAAGTTGTTTGTTAAAAAAATTAAAATATAAAAGGGGAGATATTAATGAGTGAATTGTTAATCACTAAAATTATCGTAGTTATTGTTGTTGTATGTTTAATTGCAATATTCTTCACAGTTGTGCCAATTGGATTATGGATATCATCCTTAGCAGCTAATGTTAAGGTAAGCATATTTAACCTAATTGGTATGAGACTTAGAAGGGTTGTTCCTGCTAAAATAGTAATCCCGCTTATAAAATCCACCAAGGCTGGTATGGGGTTAAATGTTAATCAGCTAGAAGCCCACTATTTAGCTGGAGGAAATGTAGACAGAGTTGTTAATGCATTAATTGCAGCACATAGAGCAGACATTGATCTTCAATTTGAAAAGGCAGCAGCTATTGATTTAGCTGGTAGAGATGTTTTAGAAGCAGTAAAAATGAGTGTTAATCCAAGAGTAATTGAAACACCAAATGTTTCAGCAGTTGCAAAGGATGGTATAGAGCTTTTAGTTAAGGCAAGAGTTACAGTTAGAGCAAACCTTGAAAGATTAGTTGGAGGTGCTGGAGAAGCAACAATTCTAGCTAGAGTTGGAGAAGGTATTGTTACTACAGTTGGTTCTTCTGTTAGTCATAAAATAGTTTTAGAAAACCCAGATGCTATTTCAAAAACAGTGTTAAATAAAGGGCTAGACGCAGGTACTGCCTTTGAGATTTTATCCATTGATATAGCTGACGTTGATGTTGGAAGAAATATAGGAGCTCAACTTCAAACATTGCAAGCAGAAGCAGATAAGAATATTGCTCAAGCTAAGGCAGAAGAAAGAAGAGCAATGGCTGTTGCTAAGGAACAAGAAATGAGAGCGGCAGTTGTAGAATCAGAGGCAGAAGTTCCAAGAGCAATGGCATATGCACTAAGAGAAGGAAAGCTTGGAATAATGGACTATTATGATATGCAAAATGTTATTGCAGATACAGGTATGAGAACTTCAATTTCTAATGCTGGAAACAAAACTCAAACTACAAGTACTGGGGATACAGAAAAGAAAAAATAATTTATTGTATCCAGGAGTGTGAAAGAAATGAAAAATGATGCAGCTATTGATATATTTAAAACTGTTATAAATAATTTACTTGAGCTAAATGGTACACCAGCAAATAGCAGTAGGAATAGGGAGTTTCAATTTCCATATGATTTAATGGCAAAAAATAAAAAAGTGGATGATCCCTATGAAACTGACCTTGAGGAATATGAGGATTATGATATTCCAGAAGAAGAGGTGGAACAGGAGGCAGAAGCTCCAAAGGGTAAAATGGAAGAAGTAGTTACTTTATCTAATTCAAATGCTTCTTCAAATCCACAAGGAGTAATAGATTCTATTGCCAGTGAATTAACTTCAGCTAGACTTAAACAGGCTATAATACTTTCAGAAATAGTAGGAAAGCCAAAAAGTAAAACTAGAAGGAAAAGAAGACAATATTAAGTTTAGGAGAATTTTTATGAGTATAAAGGTGCTTATAGTTGATGACGATCAAGGAATGAGAACAGTAATAAAAAAGATATTAGATAAATCTGGTGGCTTTGAAGTTACTGGAGATACAGATAATGGTGAAGAGGCTATAGGCATATTTAAGGAGCACCGCCCAGAGGTGGTGTTTCTTGATATTCAAATGCCAGGATTTAGTGGCATAGAGTGTGCAAAAATATTATCAGATATAAACCCAAAAACCATAATTATTTTTGCCACAGCTCATGATGAATACATGCTAGATGCATTTCAGTTATATGCCTTTGATTATTTAATTAAGCCCTTTAAAATTGAAAGAGTTATGCAAAGCTTAGAGAGAATAAAAAGCCTAAATAAGCCTAGCTATGGAGAGGGTATTGATAAAATAATTAAGGGGGAAAAGGGCTTAAACAAGCTTATGATTAAAAATAAAGAGGGTATAAGCTTTGTGGATACCAAGGAAATTATTTTGGTTCAAAGAGAGGAAAACTCCACTGTTATTTATACAAAAACAGATAGCTATGTTACTTCTTTATCTTTATCTAGCATTGAGGAAAAGCTTGATGATGCTCAATTTTTTAGAAGTCATAAATCCTATATTATTAATTTATCTTTAATCACAAAAATCTATCCTTATGGAAGGTGGACTTATGTGGTGAAGCTAAAGGGTACTGATAAGGATGCTTTGTTGACTCATGAGAGGTATGAAGACATAAAGAGACTTTTTAGCATATAACTTTGAAGAAATATGAGGCTAATTTAGTTACTACTGGAGTGATGAGTTATTGATAGAAGTAATGATTGCACTCAGTACTAGGTTAAGGAATAAGGGAATATTTATTATATTAAAATTTAAAAAATGAATTTAAGCCAATGATATTAAATGTGTCATTGGCTTATGCTATAATAATGGTAATGAAAGTCAAGTATTTTAGATATGCTTGTAGGAATAAAAAATAACATTAGGAAATTTGCAAGCCAAGGAGGAAAA
>JBOFQV010000097.1:0-76195 GCA_051650705.1 Clostridium sp. | reverse complement strand
ACATGGGGACAGTAGAGATGTCAGTCAATAAATTGGAAAACAAAGTAACTTGCATTACTTCTTTGAAAAAGTAATTCAGATATTTTGTTGTAATTATTTTGTTTTAATGTGTCTCACTTGCACAGTAAAAGTTACATCTATTCCTAGCTTCTTTAAATTTACAGAGAATAAATTTATTGTACCTCCGTATAATGATGAAACTGAAATAATATGATCACCAGCTTCACATATATTTAAAATAGCTAATAATACAGCTGCCTGCCCTGATGAAGTAGCAACAGCTCCTACTCCCCCTTGTATCTTTGCATACTTCTCTTCAAACGCCCCAATAGTAGGATTTGAAATTCTACTGTATAAATGCCCCTCAGCTTCTAGATTAAATAATTGTGCTAAATGATCTGGATCATCATACTTGTATGTCGCACTTTGAAATAATGGTAATGTTCTTGTTTCTCCTGGTTTTGGAGAATATCCACCTTGAATACACCAAGTCCCTTGGCTCCAATCCTTTGTCATTTTAAATGCCCCCTTTTTAATATTTTAAATATATATAATTATAAACCATTTTATGGAATATAATAAATATTTTTTTCACTAACTAATGCATTAAATAAAACATCATGTTCTTCCATTGGTATTTCATTTAAAATTTGTATTTCATAGGTTAAAGAAATTATATATTTTTTATAATTTTTTAAATATCTATCGTAATATCCACCACCATAGCCAATTCTTCCTCCATTTAAGTCAAATGCAGCTCCTGGTAATATAACTAAATCTATATCATTAATATCTTCAACTTTATCACCAGCAATAGGTTCTAAAATTCCATACTTATTTTCATTCAAATTGTCTAAATCCTTAATCTCAATGGCATCCATAACACCACTTTTCTCACTTATTTTAGGAACAAATACTTTTTTATTATTCTCAATGCACCATTTAATAATTTTAAAAGTATCTATTTCATCCTTATATGAAAGATAAATAAAAATACTTTTACATTCTTTAAACTCCTTAATTGAGATTAGATTATTAAATATTTTATCATTCTTCTCTTCTGTATTTTTAATTCTTGCTCTTAGTGATAAAATATTTTTTCTTATATTTTTCTTATCCACAATCAACACCCCTAAATTAAAATATTTAACCCATTTATATATTAACCAAATAAAAATATTATAAAAAAGTCTGAAAGCATTCGCCTCCAGACTTTAAAATCTAATGTACATTATTACTTACTTCCAATAATAACTTCAAGTTTTTTAACTTTGTAGTCCTTCTCTTCAGTTATTACATAATGTTCTAAGTACTTATCAAAAATTATATCAGTATCCTTTAAGTAGAACTCATTTAATCCAACCTCAAATTCAACTTGACTTCCATCTATTGGACAGAAATAAACAACTTCATCATCATAGTTATCTAGCATATAACTTAATATTGCATCAGTTAAAGTTTCACAAATTAAAAGATAAGCTGACTCAACACCTTTCTTTCTATTTACTAATGCAAATACTGAAGTATTTGTATCTAATACATTTTCTTCTTTTGATTTAACATTGTACTTATTTTGATAGAAAGTTTTAATTGCTTTAACCTTCACTTCAAAACTATTTTCTGAAGCATATAATAGTTCTGACTCAACTCTTTGATTATATTCATCAATAATTTTTAATACCTCTTCATAAGATAAACCTGCACCTGAAATAGGGCCTACATGTTGCACTTCTTCCACTGTCTCTTCAACCTCCTCATAGACTTTTTCCTCTATCTTCGGTTCTTCATAAACTGCAGCTTGTACAATTTCTTCAACCTCTATTGTTGAAATTTCATCTGCTAATGCTTGTGCATCAACCCAATTGCTTTCTACAACGTCTTCTACAACTACATTTGGAGTTTCTACCTTTGCATTAGGAATTGTTTCCCCTATTATAATTACATCCTCATTTTCTGATGACCCACTTATTGCTTCAATTAAATTTAAGTCATCATCATCATAAGCTGAGAATTCATCCTCTAAATTTAAATCACTTTCTCCAAGTTCTTTTAAAATATCCTTTTGTAGTTCTTCTTCATATCTTTCAGTTTCACTTTTTAATGAAACAATATTCCCCTCTATTTTAAACTTAGGAGAAGATTGAATAGCTTTTATAATATCTTCTTTTTTTTCATGTGGGAACCAAGCACAAACTGCACCCACTTGCATTTGTCTTAAGCCCATTAACATAAATTCAAGCTTATTTAACATCTCTACCATATAACCACCTCGATAATTTTATATTTAATACCAGATAACCCTATATTTATTTTATAACAATGTTAAAACATTTACAATTATTTTCTTATCTTATATTTGAAATTTATCTAAAATTTTACTTTGTTGGCATATTATCGTGAGAGTTTATATTGATTATATCCCTTAAAATGGATGCTGCCGCTCCTATTGTTGATGATTCACCACCTGCTAAAAATATTTCTCCTAAAATATCAGTATAAAAAACTACTCCTTTATTTTTATTCTTAATTGAATATAATATGCTATTTCTATCTATTAATTTGGGTGAAACAATTATTTTATTTTCTTTAATATTATATTCACCAACTAATTTTAGTACCTTATCTACTCTTTTAGCATTTTCTATATCCCCCAATTTAATATTTTGTATTCCCTCTATGTTTATATCATTTATTGAAATGTCTTTATTTAATAGTGTATTAACTAAAATTAGCATTTTTGATGCCGTATCAAATCCTTCAATATCTAGCTTTGGATTTTTCTCTGCTATTCCTAGATTTTGAGCCTTTATTAAGCCTTCTTCAAAAGATAAATTTTCATTATGCATGAGTTCTAAAATATAGTTACTAGTTCCATTTAGTATTCCTTCTATTGATATTATTTCACTACCCGCTAATCCATCTTTGCCTACTATATAAGACGGTAAAGCGCCTCCAACAGTACACCCAATTCCTAATTTAACTTTATTATGTATAGATAGTTCATTTATTTCTTTATACCCATGAATTATTGCCCCTTTATTACCAGTTACAACATGTTTATTTTTACATATTGCACTTTTAATATGAGTTAATGCTGGTTCTCCAGTTTCTATATTTGTACTTGTTAATTCAATTAATAAATCAATACTCTCATCATCTATAACATCTTTATATGATAATTTGTTGTTAAAACTTTTATGTTTCTTCAAATCATCCAAATTTATTAACTCACTATTATCCTGAATTGTTATTCCCCCATCGCTCTTGATAACATACTTTATATTAAAATTATAATTATTTTTCAAAACTAATTTTATGAGTTCTTTAGAAACATTCCCAAATCCAATTATTCCAATATTCATATATACTCTCCTATACTCTTTTTCTATAAATTATATACTAATAAATTTTAACAATAAAGTAAATTTTTATAGAAAAACACACTCTACCAAATAGAGTGTGTTTATAATATATTATACTTGTTTAACTAATCTTTCTAAATCTGAGATTATTAATCTCACTTCATCTAATTTTCCCAAAGCATAATCTTTTTCCTTAAAATATACCATATATTCTTCAATAGCCACTTCTGTTTCCTTATATTCATTTAATAATCTAATTAATTCTTCTTTCATAATTACACCCCACTAATATTAAATTATTCTACAGTCACTGATTTAGCTAAATTTCTTGGCTTATCCACATCTAACCCCTTTGATGTAGATACATAATAAGCAAGTAGTTGTAATGTTATTACACTTAAAATTGGTGAGAAAATATCTATAGTCTTTGGAATTTCTATAATACTATCAAAAATCTTCTCAACATTGCTTTCATCTTCAAAGCAAACTCCAATATTAATTGCTCCTCTAGATTTTATTTCAACAATATTACTTATCATTTTTTCCTTTAAATCTTTTTGAGTTAAAATTGAAATAACTTTTGTTCCCTTTTCAATTAGAGCAATTGTTCCATGCTTTAACTCTCCTCCAGCATATGCTTCAGAATGGATATAACTAATTTCTTTTAGTTTTAATGATGCTTCCATTGCAAGTGCATAATCCATTCCTCTTCCTAAATAGAAAATGTCTTTTTCTGTACTTATTTCCCTAGAAATAATTTTTATTTTCTCTTTTTCGCTTAGAATTTTCTCTACCTTTTCAGGAAGTAACATAAGTTCATTTAAATATTCATTTTCTGTTGTCTTATCAAGTAAATTTTTCTTTCTTGCAAATAATATTGACATTAAATACATTACAAGAACTTGAGTTGTGTAAGCTTTTGTTGATGCAACTGCAATTTCTGGTCCTGCCATTGTATAAATTACATCATTAGCCTCTCTTGATATTGTACTTCCAACAACATTTGTAATTGCAACTACTCTTGCACCTTCTCTTTTTGCTAATTTTACTGCTGCAAGTGTATCTGCTGTTTCTCCTGATTGACTTAATGTTATCATTAAGCTTTTATCTGTAATTAATGGATTTCTATATCTAAACTCTGAAGCTATATCAACCTCTACTGGTATTTTAGCTAATCTTTCTATGGCAATTTTTCCAATTAACCCTGCATGATAAGCTGTACCACAAGCTACTATAAATATCCTATCTATTGAATTTAGTTCTTCTTCTGATATATTAAAGCTATCAAAAAAGACACTATTGTTCCCATCTACTTTGGAAGAAATAGTGTCTCTCAACGCCTTTGGTTGTTCATGAATTTCCTTTAACATAAAATGATTGTATCCACTTTTTTCTGCGGCATCTTCACTCCATGTTACCTTAAAGATTTCCTTCTTTATCTCTAACTTGTCTGAGTTAAATATAGTTATCCCACTATTTTTTAACACAACAAATTCATTATCATCTAAAAGATATACATCTCTAGTCTTATTTAGTACTGCTGGTATATCTGAAGCAATGAAGTATTCTTCTTCTCCAACTCCAACAATTAATGGACTATCCTTTCTAACTGCAACTATTTTATCTGGCTCTTCTTCACAAACTACTCCAATTGCATAACTACCCTTTAATCTCTTTGTAGCATCAAATACAGCTTGAAGTAAATCTCCTTTATAATAGTAGCTAATTAAGTTTGGTATAACTTCTGTATCTGTTTGAGAATAAAACTTAAATCCCTCATCTCTTAAAAAGTCTTTTAGCTCTAAATAGTTTTCAATAATCCCATTATGAACTACTGAAATCTTTCCGTTAACGCTTTGATGTGGATGAGAATTTAAATCTGAAGGTTCTCCATGAGTAGCCCATCTTGTATGCCCAATCCCAACTTGTCCATTTAAAACTTGCTGTTTTAAGGTTTCTTCCAAGACTTTCAGTCTACCCTTTGCCTTCTTTACAGAAATTCCTTTCTCAGTGATTACAGCTACTCCTGCAGAGTCATATCCTCTATACTCTAGCTTACTTAATCCTTCTACTAAAAAAGGTGTTGCTTGTCCATTTCCTATATATCCAACTATTCCGCACATATTATTTCTTCCTTCCTTTTGTAACTCTATTTAATTTTTAACCTTTTTAAGAATTTTGTTCTAGCTAATAATTTAATAGATATCTTCTTGATATGATATCTCCTTAAAATTACTTTGGTAAAAAAGGGTATAATAATCCTAGAACCTAAAAACCCTAAAAAGAAGGTTTTAACACCAGGCTAAGTTTGTACTACCAATCACTTAGTAGTTTTGTTAGCCGTTTACGGTAGTGCGATACCGTGGGGCACCCGCCGAAGTTTCGATAACTCCCCATCCTCGTCAACTTAAAAACAAACTATTTTTAAGTTCTGGCGCTTTTATTCTAATTTATAAGACAGTTTTATTACTTTTCACTTCCTTTCATCCAATATTTTATACCCATATGAAGATTGTATCACATTTTTTCAATCTGTCTATACTCTATTATATTCACTTTTTAAGTATTTGTTCCAAATTTTAGAGTATGTCATTCGACATACTCCGCTATTTAGGATAATGCATTTTTAAATATTTCTTTTAAATCTTCTATTTCTTCAAGTCCAACAGAAACTCTAATTAAGGTATCAGTTATTCCTAATTCTTCTCTTTCCTTTTTAGGAATAGATGCATGACTCATTTTACATGGGTAAGAAACTATTGTTTCAACTCCGCCTAAACTAACAGCAACAGCCACCTTTTCAATATTATTTAAAAATCTCTCTGTTGTTTCTATATCTTTTATTTTAAATGAAAGAACAGCTCCTCCACCACTTGATTGTGATAAATGAATTTCCTTTCCTTCATGACCTTCTAAAGATGGATAATATACTTTTTCAACACTTTCGCTTTCACTTAAAAATTTTGATAACTCAAAAGCATTTTTTTCACTTTCATCTAATCTAACTCTTAGGGTTTTAATTCCTCTCATTAATAAAAAGCAATCTTGAGGACCTAATACTGCACCAAAAGTGTTTTGGATTTTATATATTCTTTTTGCTAATTCTTCATTGTTAGTTACTGCTAATCCTGCAATTACATCACTATGCCCACCTAAGAATTTTGTTGCACTATGAACAACAATATCTGCTCCCAACTCTAAAGGTCTTTGTCTTAAAGGAGTCATAAATGTATTATCAACTATTACTAACACACCAATTTCCTTACACACTTTTATAATACCTTTTAAATCTGTAATCTTTAGCAATGGATTTGATGGTGTTTCTAAATATACCGCTTTTGTATTCTCCCTAATTGCACTTTTAACCGCTTCATTATTTGAAGCATCAACAAAAGTAATCTCTATTCCAAACCTATTAAATAAAGTTGTTACTGCTCTATATGTTCCCCCATAAACATCTCCACAAACAACTATATGATCACCTGAAGAAAATATCGCTAATACAGAAGAGATTGCTGCCATTCCTGAAGAAAAAGCAAATCCATTAGTTCCCCCTTCTAATCTAGCTATTTGATTCTCTAAAGCTTCCCTTGTTGGGTTTCCTGAACGAGCATAATCATATTTACCAAAGTTATTTATATCATTTTGATGAAAAGTTGAAGTTTGAAATATTGGTGTATTTAATGCACCCGTTTGCTTATCTACTAACCCTTCTCCATGTATTAAATCTGTTCCTTTTCCCATTTCTACCCCTCCAATACTTGTTTTAAATCATTTATTAAATCATCTATACATTCAATTCCAACAGATAGTCTTAAAAGCCTCTCATCCACACCTAAATACTCCTTAACATCTAAAGGAACTTCTCCATGAGTTTGAGTAAATGGATATGTTATTAAGGTTTCAACACCACCTAAACTTTCTGCAAAGCTTATTACCTTTAGTTCCTTTAATATTTTAGGAACAATTGATACATCCTTTACTCTAAAACTAATCATTGACCCAAACCCAAGACTTTGTCTCTTATTTGTTTCATAGCCAGGATGTGTTTCTAAACCTGCATAATAAACCTTCTCTATATGTTTATTTTTTTCTAGCATTCTTGCAATTTTAATTGCATTTTTCTCACTTCTATCCATTCTTAAATGAAGTGTTTTTAATCCCCTCAATAATAACCATGAATCAAATGGAGAAAGACATGCTCCTGTTGACTTATGAATAAACTTTAGCTTTTCTAAAATCTCTATATTATTTGTACAAGCAAATCCAGCTAAAACATCATTATGCCCACCTAAATACTTTGTCCCACTATGAACAACAATATCAGCCCCTAAAGCTAGTGGTTTTTGAAAATATGGTGTTAAAAATGTATTATCAACTATTGAGATTAAGTTGTATTTTTTACAAAGCTCAACTACTTCTTGAATATCCGTTATTCTCATTAATGGATTTGAAGGAGTCTCAATAAATATACACTTTGTATTCTCCTTTATACTTTTTTCCACATTTAAAATATTAGAAGTATCCACAAATGTGGATTCTATTCCATAAACATTGTAGATATCTTTAAATAATCTAAAAGTTCCTCCATATAAATCCTCTGATAAAACTATATGATCTCCTTGTTTAAACAAATGAATACATGCTGTTATTGCTGATAATCCTGAAGAAAATGCTAATGCTCCTTCGCCCTCTTCTAATAAATTTATTGTTTTTTCCAACTCTTCTCTTGTTGGATTTTGTAGCCTAGAATAATCATATCCAGTACTTTCATTTAATTCTGGATGTGCAAAAGTACTACTTTGATATATCGGAAAACTAATTGCTCCAGTTTTACTATCTCCTCTGCTTGCCCCTCTTACTAATGTTGTTTGTATACTTCTACAATCTGATTCACACATAAAATTGCCCCCCTTTTAAAATAAAAAAGCCACTTCTTTAATAAGAAGTGACTATATTACTCATCACACAAATAGCTATAATGTTGCTATTATTCTTATTTCTCAGGATTTTCTCCCGCAGGAATTAGCACCACATTTTTATATAGAATCATGCCTTATAAAAATAGGTTGCTGGGCTTCACAGGGCCAGTCCCTCCACCACTCATAATAAGATTTATTGTTTAATTTATTTAATCATATATTACACTATATAATTTGTCAATATATTCCTTTTAAATTTACTTTTTATTCATTTCTATCAACTTTTCCTTTTGATCTTTTGATAATTTCTTTATTTCATATTCTCTTTTCATAGCTACTTTTTTCTCTTCATATTCTTCAAAATACACCAATTCTAATGGCCCTCTTCCTCTAGTATATTTTGCTCCCTTACCATTTTTATGGTCATTAAATCTCTTCTCTAAGTTGTTTGTCCACCCTGTATATAAACTATTATCTGCACATCTTAATATATAAACATAATTGTTCATATCACACCTCATCACATATAGTATAGCAATATTATACCATATGTGATGATTAGCTTTTATCTCTACTGAATAATTAACATTCTTATTTTAGGATATATAGTCGGATATCTCATACTTAATGGATAGTTAAGTTTATCATAACTATGACAACAGAATAAATACTCCCCTCCTGTGTACTGTGTTATTATTCCTGAATGTGCCCACTTATTTTTTTCTATATTATAAAACTGAACAACTCCTCCAACCATATCTGGAGAAATATAGTTATATTCCTTTGCAATTTTTTTATTTACTAAATAATCTCTGCACAATCCAACTTGTAGCCATTGTGGTGAATATGGCTTCCATTCATTTGTATATGGTAATCCCCCAGCATGTATGCATTGTGATACAAAATTAGTACAATCCCCACCTTGGTCATATGAGTCAAATTCATTATATGCTTTATTATAATCTAGTGCATATTTTTGAGCATAAGCTATTGTTTTTTCCCTATTAAAATTCTCTCCTCTAACGCCATTGTTTTTTATTATTGCTTTATAATCTCTATACATTTTGTCTATATCTTTTATTTTTTCCTTATACTTTGCTTCCTCTGCTCTCCACTCCTCTCTTCCCTCATATTCATTAATATATATATCTGGATTTTCCTCTTCATATATAATTTTATCTATTCTAAACTTGCTATCCTCTTCTTTTATATGAATACAATATTTTTCTCCCAATGATTTTTGAACCTCTTTAAAGCCTTGTAAATTAAAATCTATATCTCTTTCAATAAAAGCTTTAATACATTCATTTCCTTTACGTATTTCTGCAACATTGACCTTCTGCTCATACTTATCAAATTTATAATTTTGAAGCTTTGCCCATTTCTTATAAAATTCTAATCTACAATTCAGCTCCTCCTTATATTCAATTGTTACATTTTCAAATAAATATTCATTTCCTTGGGAAGCTAAAATTTCTGCATTAAAATAGTTAGTAATTACACTTTTAATATCATCTTCATTATTAAAAGCAGGAGATGATATTGAAATCATAAGTGGAAGAATAATGAATTTACTTATTATTTTGAGCATAAAAAAATCACTCTCCTTTATATTTGGTATTCCAAATTAGAGAGTGATTTACTATTATTTTTTAAGTTGCTCTTCATATACCATTTTTGATATTTTAGCTATTTTTTCAGCAGCCCCACCTAAGCCCTCTGAATAAGTTACTATTATGTATGGTTTTTCTGTAAATACTATTCCAATATCATTCACTGCTGTTTCATAGTTTCCTATTTTATGAGCAACCTTATCATATGGAAGATATTTATCTAATCTATCATGAAATACTGTTTTCTTCATTGTATTTAAAAGATACGTATAATATTTATCGTCTTTATTTTCATATATTTTCTTTAACAATCTAAATTGAATTTCTGGAGTTGTTTTGTTGCTTGAAGTCTCGCAACTTAATCCAACCATCTCATTCACTCTTTCCCTAACTACTTTTTTCCCACCCAATGTTCTAGAAACCATTAATGTTGCAATGTTATCTGAATGGGTTATTGATAAATCTAATAGTTTTTGTAATGGAACTTTTTCTTTTAAAGTTGAATTTACCTGTCCTTGTAAAATTCCTGTTCCACCTTCATAGTCTCTATTTGGATCATATTTTATTCCTTGGTTAATGTCTATAACACCTTGCCTAACATCCTCATATGCTATGATGTTTAGACCTACCTTATATGTACTTGCCGCTGTAAAAACCTTATTTTCATTTATTGATATTTTTTCTTCTGAAATTATATCATAATAAATAAACCCAAATTTATTTACACCATCACCTAGATAGTTTTCTATTCTTTCTTTTATTGAAAGATTTGATTCTAAAAATTCATCTTTTTCTAATGCTTCTGCTATTTTATCTTCAAAAGTAACATAGCTTCCAACCATTATAAAAATTAAAATAACACTCTTTAAAAATATGATAATTTTTGATTTTTTACTTTGTAAATTTAGTTTCATTATTTCACCCACAAATTTTGAGAATTTTATATTGTCCATAATTTATTTTCAAATTAAATTCATCAAAATATACAGAGTGATAAAACTTATTTTAAATAATAAAAACTATTTTGTTAAATTAAAGTTCTCTTCACTATATCCTGCAAAAACAACTAATGTTATTACTTCTAAAACTTCTAATACTTTTTTCATTTACAACAACTCCTCGTTTCATCTTATGAACTTATTATATACCTAGTGTTTTAGAAGTGATATTTATTTATATTACTTTAACATTTCATTTTTGTAATATAATTATTAATCCCCTAAGACTTTTAAAATCTTAGGGGATTAACCTATGCTTAATACAAATTAGTCAAGCTTCTTTGTATCAATCCAGCTCATCATTCCTCTTAATTCTTGTCCTACTTTTTCGATTTGATGTTCGCTTTCCATTCTTCTTACAGCGTTGAAGTTTGGTCTACCAACCATGTTTTCCATTAGCCAGTTTCTAGCGAATGTACCATCTTGAATTTCAGCAAGAACTTTCTTCATTTCCTTCTTAGTTTCTTCAGTAACGATTCTGTTACCAATCATGTAATCACCATATTCAGCAGTATCAGAAATTGAATATCTCATCATGCTCATACCACCTTGGTATAATAAATCAACGATTAATTTCATTTCGTGTAAACACTCAAAGTATGCATTTTCAGGAGCATATCCAGCTTCAACTAATGTTTCAAATCCAGCCTTTATAAGTGCAGTACATCCTCCACATAATACAGCTTGTTCACCAAATAAGTCAGTTTCTGTTTCATCTTTGAATGTAGTTTCTAATATACCTGCTCTTGCTCCACCTACACCATTTGCATAAGCTAATGCTAAATCTTTAGCTTGTCCTGTTGCATCTTGGTATACAGCTATTAAACATGGAACTCCTGATCCTTCAGTGTAAGTTCTTCTAACCATGTGTCCTGGTCCCTTTGGAGCAACCATAAATACGTCTACGTCTGCTGGTGGAACGATTTGAGTGTAGTGAATGTTGAACCCGTGTGCAAATACTAAAGCATTACCTGCTACTAAGTTTGGTGCAATTTGCTCCTTGTAGATTTTAGCTTGCTTTTCATCTGGTAAAAGAATCATGATTACGTCTGCTTCCTTTGCAGCATTTTCAACAGTTGCAACCTTTAATCCAGCAGCTTCTGCTCTTTCCCATGACTTACTTCCTTCATATAATCCAACTACAACATCTACTCCACTTTCATGTAGGTTTAATGCATGTGCATGTCCTTGGCTTCCATAACCAACTACTGCAACCTTCTTACCATCTAATAAACTTAAATTTGTGTCCTTTTCATAAAACATTTTTGCCATTTCAAATATCCTCCTAAAAATTATAGTTTTTTAAACATCTTCTTCACATATTAATTGATTAATTGGTGCACCTGGTGCAACCATTGGGAATACCTTTTTATCATTGTTAATTATATAATCAATAACAACTGGAACCTTACTTTCTAGAGCTTCTTTAAGAACATCTTCTAATTGTGTTCTTTCAGTTACTCTAAAGCCTTTTCCTCCATATGCCTCAGAAAGCTTTACAAAATCTGTTCCTCTATTTAAGGTTGTTTGTGAATATCTTCCCTCATAGAAGAAGTTTTGCCATTGTCTAACCATACCAAGTGCATTGTTGTTCATTATTATATTTATTATTGGTAATCCATTGCTTACTGCTGTTGCAATTTCATTGCAATTCATCATAAATGAACCATCACCAGCAATATTTATTACCTTTGCATTTGGATTTCCCATTTGAGAGCCTATTGCTGCTCCAAGTCCAAATCCCATTGTTCCAAGTCCACCTGATGATACAAATGTTCTTGGCTTTTTAAACTCAAAATATTGAGAAGCCCACATTTGATGTTGTCCAACTTCTGTTGAAATTATAAAACTTCCATCATCTAGCTTGTTCAATGTGTTAAATAAGAACTCTGGATTTAATTCACCTTCTAATGAATCATCCTTTTCAGTTACCTTTAAGGAGTTAACTTTTTCAAGCCATTCCTCATTTTTCTTTTCTTCAACTAATGGTGTTAATCTTTCTAGTATTTTTTTAACATCTCCAACTATTGCTGCATCTACTTTTATATTTTTATTTATTTCAGCTGGGTCTATATCTATATGAATTACCTTTGCATTTTCAATATGCTCATTGTTTGAAAGAACTCTATCAGAGAATCTTGCTCCTAAAGTTATTAACAAATCACACTTTGATATTGAAAGATTTGATGCCCTTGTTCCATGCATTCCAATCATTCCTGTATATAGAGGATGATCATATTTCATTGCTCCTCTAGCCATTAAAGTTGTTGCTACTGGTGAGTTTATCTTCTCAACAAACTCCTTTAATTCATCATGAGCTCCTGATGCTATTATTCCACCACCTGCATATACAAATGGTTTCTTTGAATTATTAATTAACTCTGCTACCTCATTAAGTGCCTTGTCTGTAATAAATTTCTCTTTTCTCTTAACTTCCATTGGAATAAGCTTCGAGTATGTCGCCTTTTGAGCTGTTATATCCTTTGGAATATCTATAAGAACTGGTCCTGGTCTTCCTTCTCTTGCTATATAAAAGGCTTCTCTTATAGTATCTTGTAGTTCATTTATATTTTTAACTATAAAGTTATGCTTAGTAATTGGCATTGTTATTCCTGTAATGTCAACTTCTTGGAAACTATCCTTTCCTAATAACGCTACAGGTACATTTCCAGTAATAGCTACCATAGGAATTGAATCCATATAAGCTGTTGCTATTCCAGTTACTAAATTTGTTGCTCCAGGTCCTGATGTTGCTATACAAACTCCAACCTTGCCTGTGCTTCTTGCATATCCATCAGCTGCATGAGATGCTCCTTGCTCATGACAAGTTAAAATATGATTTATCTCATCTTGATATTTGTAAAGTGCATCATAAATAAATAAAACAGCTCCTCCAGGATATCCAAATACAGTGTCTACACCCTCATCAATAAGGGATTTAATTAATATTTCTGCCCCAGTTAAAATCACTTTGCCCCCTCCTTATCTTTTAAATTCTCTATACCACTATAAATTACTTAAGTATTGCTCCTGTGTTTGCAGAAGTAACTAGTTTTGCATATCTAGCTAAATATCCTTCTGTAATCTTTGGAGTAAATGGCTTAAGATTTTTTCTTCTTTCAGCTAAAACTTCTTCTGAAACTAAAAGTTCAAGCTTTCCTTCATTAATATTAATTGAAATTCTATCTCCATTTTCAACTAATGCAATTATTCCACCTTCAGCTGCCTCTGGAGAAACGTGACCTATTGATGCTCCCTTAGTTGCTCCACTAAATCTTCCATCTGTAATTAATGCAACAGACTTGTCTAGTCCCATTCCTGCAATTGCTGATGTTGGTGAAAGCATTTCTCTCATTCCAGGACCACCCTTTGGTCCTTCATATCTAATAACAACTACATCTCCAGAAACTATTTCCTTGTTGTAGATTGCCGCTATTGCATCCTCTTCAGAATCAAATACCTTTGCTGGCCCTTCGTGCTTTAACATTTCAGGTAAAACTGCTGATTTTTTAACAACAGCTCCATCAACTGCAAGATTTCCTCTTAGAACTCTAATTCCACCAATTTCACTATAAGGTTGTGAAATTTTCTTAATTACATTATGGTTTTTTACCCTTGCATTTTTTATATTTTCTCCTTGAGTCTTACCTGTTGCTGTAATACAATCTAAATTTAATAAATCCTTTTTAGATATCTCATTCATTACTGCACTTACTCCACCAGCCCAATATAAGTCCTCAATATGAGTATCTGATGCTGGTGCTAGCTTACATAGGTTAGGAGTTTTTTCACTTATTTCATTAATTATATCTAAATTCAATTCAACCTTTGCTTCATGAGCTATCGCTGTTAAGTGTAATACTGAATTTGTTGAACAACCAAGTGCCATATCAACTGTAATTGCATTTCTTATAGATTTCTCATTTACGATATCTCTTGGCTTAATATCCTTTTCAACTAGATTCATTATTGCCATACCTGCATATTTAGCTAATCTTAATCTTTCAGAATAAACCGCTGGTATTGTTCCATTTCCAGGTAAAGCTAATCCAAGAACTTCTGCTAAACAATTCATTGAGTTTGCAGTAAACATCCCTGAACATGAACCACATGTTGGACATGCACCCTCTTCCATATCGCAAAGCTCTTGTTCATCCATAAGTCCCATTTCAAAGCTTCCTACAGCCTCAAACATTGTTGAAAGTGAAATATCATTCCCCTTATGCTTACCTGCAAGCATTGGTCCTCCACTTATAACTACTGATGGAATATTTAATCTTAATGCGCCCATCATCATACCTGGTACAATCTTGTCACAGTTTGGAATAAATACTAACCCATCAAATCCATGTGCTAAACCAACGCTTTCAACTGAATCTGCAATCAATTCTCTTGTTGGTAATGAATATTTCATACCAATATGACCCATAGCTATTCCATCACATACACCTATACTAGGAAATACTAATGGTGTTCCTCCACTCATTAATATTCCTTTCTTTACAGCTTCTGCTACCTTATCAAGATTTGTATGTCCTGGTATTAAATCATTTTGAGCACATACAACCCCAATTATTGGTCTTTCTATTTCTTCCTTTGTAAGGCCTGTTGCCTTCATTAATGATCTATGGGGTGCCTTGCTTGCACCTTTTTTAACTCTATCACTTATCATAGTTTTCTCTTCCCTTCTTAAATATTATTAAGAACTAAACTACCTATCTCCTTAGTACCAACAAGCTTCATTCCTTCACTCATTATGTCTCCAGTTCTATAACCCTCTTCAAGAACCTTAACAACTGCATTTTCAATATCCTTAGCTTCATTTTCTAAAGAGAATGAATATCTAAGCATCATTGCTGCTGATAAAATTGTTGCTAATGGATTTGCAATTCCTTTTCCTGCAATATCAGGAGCACTTCCATGAATTGGCTCATACATACCTCTTGTTCCTTCACCTAAAGATGCTGAAGGCAACATTCCAATAGAACCTGTAATCATTGAAGCTTCATCTGATAATATATCTCCAAACATATTTGAAGTAACAATTACATCAAATTGCTTTGGATCTCTTACAAGTTGCATTGCTGCATTATCAACATACATGTGATTTAATTCAACTTCTGGATAGTCCTTTGCAACCTCTTCAACAACTCTTCTCCAAAGTCTTGAACTTTCTAAGATATTAGCCTTATCAACTGAAGTAAGCTTTTTATTTCTCTTCATTGCTGATTCAAAACCTATTTTTGCTATTCTTCTTACTTCCACTTCATTGTATCTTTCTGTGTCATATGCTGCTGGAACTCCATTTTGGTCTTCTTTTCCTCTTTCCCCAAAATAAATTCCTCCAGTTAACTCTCTAACAACCGAAATATCAATACCATCACCAATTATGCTGTCCTTTAACGGAGATGCATTCTTAAGTGGTGCATATAATAATGCTGGTCTTAAGTTACAATAAAGATTTAATCCCCCTCTTAATCCTAAAAGAGCTTGTTCTGGTCTAACCTTAGCTTCTGGATCATCCCATTTTGGTCCTCCAACAGCTCCAAGTAAAACTGCATCTGAATTTTTACAAACCTCTACTGTTTTTTCTGGAAGTGGTGTTCCTTCTGCATCAATTGCACATCCACCTGCTAATACATACTCATAGTTGAAAGAATGATTGTACTTTTCCCCAATTTTATTCAATACCTTAACTGTTTCCTCAATAACCTCTGGTCCGATTCCATCACCAGGTATTACTGCTACTTTATAATCCATTTCTAATCCCCCTTTTTATTGCACATCTCATTTGTCCCAAATTATTTGCTATTCTTTATATATCCGATTAACCCATTGTTATTTATGATGTTTTGCATAAATTCAGGAAATGCTTCCCCTTGATATTCTTCATTTTTAGTAATATTTTTTATAATTCCTGTGTTGAAATCTACTTCAACCTCATCTCCTGCTTCAATTCCATCAACTGCTGCATCACATTCTAATATTGGAAGTCCAATATTTATTGAGTTTCTGTAGAATATTCTTGCAAAAGTTTTTGCTATAACACAGCTAATTCCTGCTGCTTTAATTGCTATTGGAGCATGCTCTCTTGATGATCCACATCCAAAATTTTTGTTTGCAACCATTATATCTCCATCTTTTACGTTCTTAACAAAATCTATATCTATATCTTCCATACAGTGTGCTGCTAATTCCTTATGATCTGAAGTATTAAGGTATCTAGCTGGTATAATTACATCTGTATCAACGTTGTCTCCATATTTAAAAACTCTTCCACATGCCTTCATTATTTTTTCCCCCTTATGCTACTGTTTCTGGATCAGTTATTTTTCCTGTTAATGCAGATGCTGCTGCAACTGCTGGACTTGCAAGATAAACTTCTGATTCAATGTGTCCCATTCTTCCAACGAAGTTTCTGTTTGTTGTTGAAACTGCTTTTTCACCCTTTGCTAATATTCCCATATGTCCTCCAAGACATGGACCACAAGTTGGTGTTGAGAATACTGCACCTGCTTCAACTAAATCTTTGATAATTCCTTCTTCTAAAGCTTGAAGATATATCTTTTGAGTTCCTGGGAATACAATACATCTAATTCCCTTCTTAACCTTTTTACCTTTTAATATATCTCTAGCAACTCTTAAGTCTGAAATTCTTCCATTTGTACATGAACCTATAACAACTTGGTCTACTTCAACATCCCCAACATTATCTATTGTTCTTGTGTTATCTGGTAAGTGTGGGAATGCAACTGTTGGTCTTAATGTGCTTAAATCTATTTCATAAACCTCATCATATTCTGCATCCTCATCAGCTTCATATGCCTTCCACTCTCTCTTTGCATGGTCTTTTAAATATTCAACAGTCTTTTCATCTACTGGGAATATTCCATTCTTTCCACCAGCTTCAATTGCCATGTTTGCCATTGTGAATCTGTCGTCCATTGAAAGATATTCTAATCCATCTCCAACAAACTCCATACTTCTATATAAAGCACCATCAACACCAATCATTCCAATGATGTGTAATATGATATCTTTTCCGCTAACCCACTTTGCAGGCTTATTCTTTAATACAAACTTTAATGCTGAAGGAACCTTAAACCAACACTTTCCTGTTGCCATTCCAGCTGCCATATCTGTTGATCCAATTCCTGTTGAGAATGCACCTAACGCACCATAAGTACAAGTATGTGAATCTGCACCTATAACAACATCTCCTGCAACAGCTAGTCCCTTTTCTGGAATTAAACAATGCTCAATTCCCATTTCCCCAACTTCAAAATAATTTTCTATTTCCATCTTTTCTGAGAATTCTCTTATATATTTAACTTGTTCAGCAGCCTTTATATCCTTGTTTGGAGTAAAGTGGTCTGGAACTATAGCAATTTGACTTTTGCTAAATACCTTATCTGTTTCAAACTTCTTAAACTCATTTACAGCTACTGGAGTTGTAATATCATTTCCTAATACTAAATCTAAATCAGCCATTATAAGCTGTCCTGCCTTTACGCTTTCAAGCCCTGCATGTGCAGCTAATATTTTTTGTGTCATGGTCATTCCCATTGTTTCTTCCCCCTTTAAAAATATGCTCTTACTTTTCTTTCAATATCTTTTATTAGTTTATATTCAATAGAATCAACTAAGGCTATCCAACTGGCTTGAATAACATCTCTTGATACCCCAACTGTGCTCCAATTTTCGTTGCCATCTGTTGATTCAATTAGAACTCTTACCTTTGCTCCTGTTGCACTTTCAGAATCTAAAACTCTAACCTTATAGTCAACAAGTCTTACATCTCTAAGCTCTGGATAAAAAACTTCTAAGGCTTTTCTAAGAGCTTTGTCCAATGCATTTACAGGTCCATCTCCTTCTGCAGCACTCATTTCTGTTTTTCCTTCTACAGTTAAATTAATCATTGCAACTGAAGAGAAATCTGCATTTCCTGATGGTTGTTCTCCAATTATTTTAAAGTGATTTAAATTGAAGAATGGTTTGTATTTTCCTATTAACTTTCTCATTACCAATTCTACTGTGCCCTCTGCTCCTTCAAATTGATATCCTTCGTATTCTAATTCTTTTAATTTATTTGTGATTAACTGAACTTCTTCACTGTCTTTTGATATGTTTGGAAATATTTTTTGTATTTCCGATAGAATTGTGCTCTTACCACTTACCTCTGAAATAAGGAAGCGTCTACTATTACCCACAAGCTCTGGGCTGATATGCTCATAAGATTTTGGTGACTTACAAACTGCATCAATGTGCATTCCTCCTTTATGTGCAAAGGCTGAGTTGCCAATGTAAGGAGTTTCATCTTTAAGTGTAATATTTGAAATTTCTGCTACAAATCTAGCTACCTTTGTTAGGTTAGATAGATCCGTATCTTTTAATGTTTCTAAATTCATTTTTAATTTAAGTGTTGGAATTATTGTACTAAGGTTTGCATTTCCACATCTCTCTCCAACACCAATAAAGGTTCCTTGGATGTGCTCTGCACCACCTTTAACTGCCATTATTGAATTTGCTACTGCCATTCCCATATCATCATGACAATGAATCCCTATTTCTTCTCCAACCTCTTTTACTGATTCTGTTGTTATTTCTAATATTTCATGAGGAAGTGTACCTCCATTTGTGTCACATAACACCAATGTTTTTGCTCCTGCTTCCTTTGCAACTTTTAAACTACTTAGGGCATACTCTTTGTTTTCTTTATATCCATCAAAGAAATGCTCCCCATCAAATATTACTTCTTTACCCTTTGATACTAAGTACTTTATAGTTGATGAAATCATATTTAAATTTTCTTCTAGGGTTGTTTTTAAAATTTCTTTTACTTGATAATCCCATGATTTCCCGAAAATAACTACAACTTGTGTATTAGCTTCCAGTAAATTCTGAAGGTTTTTATCCTCTTCTACAGCTATATTTGGCCTTCTTGTTGCTCCAAATGCAGCAAGTTTTGACTTTTTTAATTTTAAATCTTTTACTCTCTTAAAAAATTCCATATCCTTTGGATTTGATCCTGGGTTTCCAGCCTCAATATAATCAACACCTATTGAATCTAAGATATTTACTATTTTTAGCTTGTCCTCTAAAGAAAATGAAATTCCTTGTGCTTGTGCCCCATCTCTGAGAGTAGAATCAAATATTTTTATCAAGCTGCTACCCCCTCATTATTTTTTTATTGCTAAAGCGCTTTTTTACTCAAAATACTCCTCATAACTATTTATAGTTTTGTCTCCTCTTTCAAGTGCTGTAACTCCTGTTCTAACAAGCTCTTCTATTCCATATTCCTCAAGAAGCTTAATTAATGCAGTTACCTTGCTTTCATCCCCAGTTAATTGTATTACTAATGTATCTACTGAAAGATCAATTATCTTTCCTCTAAATATTGTTACTATTTCATTTATTGCAGCTCTATTTTCTGCATTTGCCTTTACCTTTACTAAAAGTAGCTCTCTACAAACTGATTCTGCTGCATTTAAGTGTGATACTCTAACTACATCCTCTAGCTTGTTTAGTTGTTTTTTAACTTGTTCTAATACGTCATCATCACCAGTTAGTGTAATTGTCATTCTTGAGAGTGTTTCATTTTCCGTTCTTCCAACGGTTAAACTATCGATATTAAATCCTCTTCTTGAAAATAATCCTGCTACTCTACTTAAAACTCCAGCAGAGTTTTTTACTAAAACTGATAAAACATATTTCTCCATTTCCTCGCCCCCTTAAAAAAGATTATAAAAAATCCACCCTTCATGATATAAATCATAAGAGGTGGTATAATAATTCCGCCTAAAATATATCACTAGATTCCAACAAATCCTTGCCTATAACGGATGCCACCGGTAACCACTTACTCACAAAAGACCTTTGTTTTCAAGGCACTGCTCAGGAGTGATAATTATTAAGCTAAAGTATCCATTCACACCAACCATGGACTCTCTTAAACTTTGTCTGCTCATAACCTTCTCCATCAAAGCATTTACTTACTTAGTATTATTTACTTATTTGTTAAGATTTTACTACTTTTCCTATTTTATTGTCAATAACATTTGGTAAATTTTATTAAATTATCAATGTAATCATATGCATGTTGATTATATGACATTTTATTAGCTTATTCCAGCATTTATTTGATAGATTAATAATCAATTTAATTATTTATTATTAAATTAATTTATATGTTATTATTTTTATGATAACACTATAATTTTAGAAATTCAATTAAATAACCATATTTTATTTGAAATATTTTCCTAAAAGTTTTTATCTCTCACCCTCCCCTGTAACATATGTTACAGCCACAAATCCCACTCAGCCTTTATATTTCAATGGCTACATGCCATTTTTAAGTTTTTGAGTTTTTATCAAAATTTTCAACAAAAAAAATTTTCACAAAAAAAATCTAGAAACTAAATAGAAATTTAGCTCTAGATTTTTAAAATATTATTTACATTTAGCTTCAATCATATCTGCAAGATTATGTGCCATCTTGTCAATTTCTTCTTGGTTTTCACCTTCAAGCATAACTCTTACTAATGGTTCAGTACCTGATGGTCTAATTAACACTCTTCCTTTTCCATGAAGACTTTCTTCAATTCTCTTAATTTCTGCAACTATTTCTGCATCCTCTAAGTAAATATTCTTCATGTTATTTGGAACAGTAGCATTAGCTAAAACTTGTGGAAGCTCCTTCATTATTCCAGCTAATTCGCTTAAAGTCTTATTGTTCTTCTTAACTATTTCAGCAACTTGAAGAGCTGTTACAAGCCCATCTCCAGTTGTATTGTAATCTAATAATATAATATGTCCTGATTGCTCTCCACCTATAGTGTATTTTCCTGCAATCATCTCTTCAAGAACATATCTATCTCCAACCTTAGTTTTTAAAGTCTTAATTCCAATCTCATTACAAGCAATATCAAGACCTAAATTACTCATAACAGTAACAACTAAAGTATCATCCTTTAATCTGTTAATTTCTTTTAAGTGCTTAGCACATAAAGTTAAAATGAAGTCACCATTTATAAGGTTTCCTTTTTCATCAACAGCAAGGCATCTATCTGCATCACCATCAAAAGCAAATCCTACATCACATTTCTTCTTAACTACATATTCCATTAACTCTTCTGGATGAGTTGATCCACAGTTTTCATTTATATTTGTTCCATCTGGATTATCGTTTATAACATAAACATCTGCACCTAAAGCTCTAAATGCCTTAACAGCAGCTTTATATGCAGCTCCATTTGCACAATCTAAAGCAACCTTTAATCCTTCAAGATTAGCTCCAATTGTTCCCTTTGCAAATTCAATGTAATCATCTAAAGCACCAAGTTCAATTGTTTCTCTTCCTAAGTCACATCCAATTGGTGATGGAACTCCCTCAAAATCACATTCAATTATTCTTTGTATTTCATCTTCTAATTCATCAGATAACTTATATCCCTTATCATCAAAGAACTTAATTCCATTATATTCAACAGGATTGTGTGATGCTGATATCATTACCCCTGCATCAGCCCCATATTCTCTTGTTAAATGAGCAACTGCTGGTGTTGGTACAACTCCTAAAATTACAGCTTCTGCTCCAACTGATAATATACCTGCTACTAATGCAGCTTCTAGCATATCACCTGATATTCTTGTATCCTTTGCAACTAATATTTTTGGCTTATGAGCGCCTTCTGTTAAAACATAAGCTCCAGCTCTTCCTAAATTGTATGCTAACTGTGCTGTAAGCTCAGTATTAGCTACTCCTCTTACTCCGTCTGTTCCAAACATTCTACTCATATTTTTTCCTCACTTCTCATTTCTCATTAAAATTGCAATCTTACTATTTTAGTATATTTATTTTCACTTATTTTGGCAAACACAATAATAAAATAAAATTTATTCTCAAATCTTATTATTCCAAAATTACAGTTTGTTTATATATTATACCATAAAATAATTAATAATATATGAACTTAAAAATATTAACCAATAATTGATAAATGGATGTTTAAAAACATCCATTTTATTTTAAACTAGTATTTTCTTTTAACCTTTGCAAAACTATGTTATATCCATCACTTCCATAGTTTAAACATCTATTAACTCTACTAATTGTTGCAGTACTTGCTTTTGTTATTTCTGCAATTTCAGTATAAGTCTTTTTTTCACTTAAAAGCTTTGCAACCTGCATTCTTTGTGCCAAAGCTTTAACTTCATTTATTGTAGCTACATCTTCAAAAAATCTATAACAATCCTCTAGGTTATTTAGCTGTAATATTGCATTAAAAAGCAAATCCATTTCTTCACTTTTAATTTTTGAATTCATGTTGTCCATGTTATCCATCTCCTTAATTTTTCATGCAATATTATTATACATCTTCGTTTATCAATTTACAACTTTAATATACTAAAGTGATTAAACTTCTGTATCTCTTCTTCCCCCTGGGTTTGTCATTCCTTGAATTCCATTGGTCTTTATTTCATTATAAATAGCCTTCGTTGGAATTAACCACACTTCTCCTGTTCCACTATATACATTTAAAAGTCCTTCTCCACCTGTAACACTTCCAATTACTGATGATGATTTTTCAACTGTAAACTCTATATTCTCAGTTCTTAAAATTGCAAAGTTTCCATCTACTTTTAATGTATCATTAAATAGCTTGCATTTAAAAATTTCTGTTTCTGGTACAGGTATTTCTAATACAACAATTCCACTACCTGATAATTTTGTTTGATATATTCCCTCATTACCAAACATAACTGATGAAATTGATTTTTGCATAGCAACTCCAACCTCAACCTCTTCTTCACAGGCATAAAATAAGCCATCATCAACTATTATCTCTTCATCTTCAAGCTCTATTAAGGCAAAATGCCCAAAGGATGGCTCTAAAAATATATCTCCTGTTCCTTGATAAGTAGGCTTAAACATTTCTTCTCCAGTTAATTTACTTGAAATAAACTTTTTACCAAGTCCAATAACTCCTCCTGTTTTAACCTTAATATCGATGTCACCTCTCATATAGCTTAAAGCTCCTGGCTCCAATTTTACAGAACTATCTTCTAGTATAACTCTCACTTGTCTAAGCTTAATTCCACTTTCCTTCATTACTCTTAAACCAAATGCAGTTTCAACATCTGTTGCACCATTTAAATTCTCATATTCTAAAACTTGAAATCTTGAATCATTTGTCATCTCTGAAAGCATTGTTAATTTGTTTGTAATTTTCATTGAGGTTCTCATAAAACTCTCCCCTTTTTTATATTAATTTTCTCTTTAAAAGTGCTTTCTATTTTTATCATTGGCATAATTAATCACTCTTAATCAATTCTTCCTTCTTATTTTATCATAAATTTTCCACTTAATTTATTAATAAAACTACTATTGGAAATGTTATTATTGATAATAATGTAGTTGTAAAAACTAGTACAGCTGCATACTCCTTTTGATTATTAAAATTCTCAGCAAATATTGTTGTCATTGCTGCTGCTGGCATTGCTTGTAGTAAAATCATTGTATTCATTACAATAGAAGAGTCTTTTAAAATTCTACTCATTATAAATACACATAGTGGCATAATCATTAGCTTTAAAAAACTTCCATATAAAAGTGTCCAATCTTTAAATGCTTGTCTAATATCAACTCTTGATAAAATACTTCCCACAATCAACATTGAAATTGGAGTTGTCATACTTCCAACCATTTTCACACTACTATATATTGGCCCTGGAAGTTGAACCTTTAATAAAAGCATAGCTATTCCAATATAAACAGCCACAACACCTGGGTTGACTAACACCTTCTTAGCTTCCTCTTTTGAGAACCCACTAGAAAATAACATGTATCCATAAGTCCATAAAAATAATGAAAAAAACATATTAAATATTGATGCATAAACTACTCCTTCTGCTCCATATATGCTTTCTATTACAGGGAACCCCATGAAACCACAGTTTGAGAATACATTTGCAAATTGCAAAACCTTCTTTTTCTTACTTGTCATTTTCAATAAAAATATATAGGATACTGAAATTGCAACTATAAAGCAAATAAAACTATATATAAATGCTTTTATTACATTTGCCATCATTCCTTCTTCAAAAGCAAAGCTAAATGAAGCCAAAATCATTAATGGTTGAGTTATCTTTAATAAAAGATTTGTTAATCCTTTTTTTAATTCATCTGTTATTATTCCTTTTTTACATGCATAAACCCCAATTAACATTATTAAAAATAATGATATAACACTATTTAATACTTCTTTAATTTCCATATTGCCCCCTAAAATTATCCTTTGATTAATTTTATACTTTATTATAATTCTGTACAAGTACTAATAAAGGAGCCCATCACATTGATAGACTCCTTGTATTTTAATAAACTTTTGCTTCTTCTTCCCCACTAAGTACTCTAATTGCACCTTGAGCTAACGCTAATAATTCATCTTCTCCTGGGTATCTTGTAATTGGAGCTATAAATCCAACTCTTTTTTCAATTTCTCTTACAACATTCTTATCATAAGCAATACCACCAGTTAAGATTATTTGATCAACCTTACCTTCTAAAACTGTAGCCATTTCTCCTATGCACTTAGCAACTTGGTAAACAAATGCATTGAAAATCAAAGTAAACTTTGGATCTCCTTCTTTTACCTTATCTTCAACTTCTCTTGCATCATTAGTATTTAATAATGAAACATATCCACCCTTACCAACGATTTTTGAATATACTTCTGCTTGAGTGTATTCTCCACTATAACACATCTTGATTAAGTCTCCAACTGGAACTCCTCCAGCTCTCTCTGGTGAGAATGGACCATCTCCATCAAGTGCATTATTAACATCTATAACTCTTCCTTGCTTGTGAGCTCCAACAGAAACTCCACCACCCATGTGGCAAACAATTAAGTTTAAGTTTTCATATCCTTTTCCTGACTCTTTTCCATATCTCTTAGCAACAGCCTTTTGATTTAAAGCATGGAACTTACTCTTTCTTGGTAGTTCAGGAACACCTGAAACCTTTGCTACCTCTTCCATTTCATCAACAACAACTGGATCAACGATAAAAGATCTAACTCCAACTGATTTTGCAATTTCATTTGCTAAAATTCCACCTAAGTTTGAAGCATGTTGTCCTTGAACTCCAACTCTTAAATCTTCAAGCATTGAATCTGAAACTTCATAAGTTCCACCAGAAATTGGCTTAAGCATCCCACCTCTACCAACTACTGCACTTAATGTGTTAATATCAAAATTCTTTTCTTTTAATACATTTAAAATAACTTCTTTTCTAAACCCTAATTGGTCAGCAATTGTATCATACTTTGCTATCTCTTCTGCTGAATGTCTAAGTGTTTCTTCTAAAACTTCTCTCTCATCTTCATAAACCCCAATTTTAGTTGAAGTTGACCCTGGGTTTATTATTAATAATGTGTAAGCCATATCTTTTCCTCCCAAAACTCTTATATTATTTTAAACCTTCTGCAACTATTGCTGCTAAGGCAATTGAATGTACTTTTGTTTCAAAGCTGTCAGCTCTTGAAGTTAATATAACTGGAGCTGATGTTCCCACTAATATACCACCATTTCTTGAATTTGAAGTGTAAGTTAAAGTTTTATACATAACATTTGCAGTATCAATGTTTGGAAGCATTAATATATCTGCCTTTCCAGCTACTGGTCCTGTTATTCCCTTATGATGAGCTGCTTCTTCTGATAATGCATTATCTAAAGCTAAAGGTCCATCAATTATACATCCCTTGATTTGTCCTCTATCATTCATTTTTGAAAGTAATGCTGCATCTACTGTTGCAGGCATATCTGCATTTACAACTTCAACTGCACATATTGGTGCAACCTTTGGAAGGTCAATTCCACATGCCTTTGCTACTGCAACTGAATTATTTATTATTTGAATCTTTCCTTTTAAATCTGGATAAGTATTAAATGCAGCATCTGTTAAGAAGATTAATCTATCTACTCCTTCTATTTCAAACACAGCTACGTGAGACATAACTTTTCCTGTTCTTAATCCCACTTCCTTATTTAAAACACTTCTTAAGAATGTAGCTGTATCAACTAATCCTTTCATAACCATATCTGCGTTTCCTGTTGAAACTATTTCAATAGCCTTTAATGCAGCCTTTGCTACATTAGCTTCATGAACAATTTCAAAATCAGCTAAATTCATATCAATCTTATTTGCAATTTCTTCAATCTTTTCTTTATCCCCAACTAAAATAGCATCTGCAATTCCCTTTGCCTTTGCTTCCTTAATTGCTTCTAAAACTGGTTCATCTTGTGCTACTGCCACTGCAACCTTCTTCATTTGAGTTTCTTTTAACTTTACTAATAAGTCATCAAAATTTTTACTCATTTTCACACCTCAACATTTCTTTTTACCATAATATAAAAATAATTATGTAGTATTTTTACTCTCGTTGTTAAATTTTTATCAATATGTGACAAAAAAATTTCGTCTCCTCTATATCCAAAAAAGATATTTTATATTTATAATTCCCTATTAAGTAAAAAAATACTAATCATTACTTATATTGTAGCAAAAAATATTCCGAAAACCCAAGTTTTCAGAATATTTTAACTTATTATTTTTTCTAATTTTATAATGGACAGTATTTCCCCATTATTCTTTCAGCTACTTTTAACCCATCAACAGCTGCTGATATTATTCCTCCAGCAAAACCTGCACCTTCTCCAGTTGGATATACTCCTAATAAATTTATACTTTGAAGTTCTCCATCTCTATTTAATCTAACTGGTGCCGATGTTCTAGTTTCAATTCCTGTTAAAACTGCTCCATCCATTCCATAGCCTTTAATTTTCCCATCAAAAACTCCAATTCCTTCTTTAATTGTATCAACAACATAATTAGGTAAACAGTTTTTTAATTCTTTAAACTCATAACCTGGTTTGTAACTTGGATTTACCCCTTGAAGAGATTTTGAATTTCTATCTTTTATAAAATCTCCAACTAATTGAACTGGTGCAATGTATCCTCCACCTCCAAGTTCATAAGCTAAGCTTTCATAATGTCTTTGGAATTCCATACCAGCAAGAGGGTGCTTTCCTTCAAAATCCTCTGGTCCAACTGTAACAACTAATGCAGAGTTTGCATTTTCTAAATCTCTTGCATGATAACTCATCCCATTTGACACAAGTCTATTTTCCTCAGAAGCTGCTGCAACAACAACTCCACCTGGACACATACAGAATGAATAAACACCTCTATTATTTAATTTACTTTGATATGTTAATTTATAATCAGCAGCCTTTAATCTTGGATGTCCTGCAAATTTTCCATATTGACTTTCATCAATTAACCCTTGTGGATGCTCAATTCTTACTCCAATAGCAAAAGCCTTTTGCTCCATATCTATTCCTTTTTTATATAACATTTCATAAGTGTCTCTTGCACTATGCCCAATAGCTAAAACTAAATTGGTACAAGATACTTCATTTCCATTAACTATTATTGAAGTAACTCTTCCATTATTAATGTTAATATCCTCAAGCTTTGAATTAAAATGAACTTCTCCACCTAAAGAAATAATTTCTTTTCTGATATTTTTAACAACATCCTTTAAAATATCTGTTCCAACATGAGGCTTTCCAACATATTTTATTTCTGCTGGAGCACCAGCATCAACTAATTCCTTTAAAACATACGCACATCTATGATCCTTAATTCTAGTTGTTAACTTTCCATCTGAGAAAGCACCTGCTCCCCCTTCTCCAAATTGCACATTTGAATCTAGCTTTAAAGGAGTGTTTCCATTCCAAAACTCTTCAACTGTTTTTGTTCTTGAATCAACATCTTCTCCTCTTTCAAAAACCAATGGTTTATATCCATTTCTTGCAAGAGATAATGCTGCAAATAGCCCAGCTGGTCCAAGTCCAATTACAACTGGTCTCGCCTCAAGCTTCTCTTCTCCAAAAACAAACTCCTCAACTTTTTCTTCTTCAAGCTTAACATCCTTATCATGAAGTTTATTAACCAGTTTTTTTTCATTTGAACAATTAATATCTACACAATAATTAAACTTAATTATATTCTTTTTTCTTGCATCTATACTTTCTTTTATAATTTTTAAATCTTTAATATCATTTTCACTAAGTCTTAACTTCTTAGCTACTTTTTTATTTAAAAGAGATAAATCTTCTTCTATATCTAAACTTATATTATTTATTCTAATAGTCATTTTTTCTCCTCTTATGTTTAATATTTCTATTTCAAACTTAGTGTGTATTTAGCTTTGTCTGTTACTTCAATAGTTATACTGCTATTTGGAGTAGCTAATTTTACATCTGGAACCTCTTCATATGTCCCTTCTTTTTTACCTTTTAAATCTATTTGTGCTATAAAATCACTTGGATTTAATGAATTAATAGCATTTGTTTCTCCACTTACTTTTATCTTAATAGCTTTAGTTCTATCATCATTTAAAACCAAGCTATTTTTCTCTAAATTAACATATCCAATTGGTACATCAATTTCTCTTGAAGTAATTGTACTACTAACCTTTACTTTTACAGTTACATACTCATTACCTGATACAATCTTAACGCCTTGCGGAATTATAACTTTAATATTTAGCTCTTTGTTACTAGATATTGAAGATAAATCAACTGGTTCTGTTTCTAAAGAAGTTATATTTTTTAATATATCCTTATTACCTGAAATCTCTAAAGTAGTTCTTGATAATTCAGTTCCATCTAAAGCAATTCCACTTGGAACTGTTCCAGTTGTTTTAAGTTTTATTGGTACAATTTTTCCTTCGCTTACTTTTACCTCTATAGTTCCTTCATTTTGACTTAGTGTAATATCCTTAACTTCATTTCCACCCTCATCAAAGGCCTTAATAGGGAATGTTCCCTTAGCATCTGCACTAATATCCTTCATTTCTCCAACTAAACTAACCTTTTTAACCTTATCAACACTGCTTTCTGGACCTTCTATTCTAATCTTATCTGGAGTTACAGTTGCAGGATTTCCATAAATACCATCTTTATATGTTAAAACAACACCTGATGTTACTTGAACCTCCTTACTTTTAAGCTCTTCAACCATAACCTTTATACTTAAATAAGCACTTGTTCTAATATTTACATTTGTTGGCTTCTCAACAACTTGAACAGGTATTGTATTTTCTCCTTTTTTAAGAGCATAAGCTCCTAAATCTGCTACAACCTTAAAATCATTCTTTGATGCCCTATAAATATCAGTTGCCTTTCCTTCTATCTCTAAATCCACAGTAAATTTTTGATTTGGAGATAAAGCAAATTTATTTGTGGATAACTTATTATCCCCTTGAATCTCAACTTCAACATTTGTGATTGTATTTGTCTTGATTGGATTTTCAACATTGGTGACATATAACCATAGACCAAAAGATAAAAGCAGACAAATTATCTTTACTATTGTTTTTTGTTCTCCTTTATTCTTATCCATGACTTCACCTTCTCTCTTGCATTCTTAACCCTTTTAACTTCTCTATTCTCCATTATTTTAAGTAATATTACTTTTAATTTTTCCTTGTCATAATTTCTTGATAATCTCCCATTTATGGCTAAAGAAACTATTCCTGTTTCCTCTGAAACAACAATTACTAAAGCATCTGAGTTTTCTGAAAGCCCAATTGCAGCTCTATGTCTTGTTCCTAATTTCTTGTTAATTGAGGTGTTATTTGTTAATGGCAACACACAACCTGCTGCATATATTCTATCTTTTCTTATTATTGTTGCCCCATCATGTAATGGCGTATTTACTACAAATATATTCTCTACTAAATTTGCACTTACTTGCGCATCAATTATTGTTCCTGAAGCTAGCACCTCTCCTAAACCTGTACTTTGTTCTATTGCAATTAATGCTCCAGTCTTTTCACTAGCTAAATTATCAATAGCATTTACAAGTTCATTTACAACATGCTCTCTATCTTCCTTTGTTTGATTTCCATGCACTTCATCAAATGCACTTCTTCCTAAGTGTTCTAATGCTCTTCTTATTTCTGGTTGAAAAATAATAACCATAGATAGAACCCCTATTGTAAGAGTTGAATTTAAAATAAAGTTCAACATTTGCAATCTTAAAATATCACTAATAGGAATTAATGCAATTATTAATGCAATCCCCTTTAATAATTGTTCCGCTCTTGTTTCTTTAATTAACATATATCCTTTATAAAATATATAAGAAACTACTAATATATCTAATATTGACCATATAGATATATCTTTTAGTGTATTTACTAATAAATTTATTATCTCATTCACGCCTTTTTCACCTCTTTGCCATTATATTTAAATTATACACCAAAATATCAATCCTTAACTATTAACCAAGAAAAATTTTTTAACTTTTAATATTTTTTTATAATAATTATTACTCCTCAACAATATATTTAATATATAAAATATGTTTATAGAGGTGATATTATTGAATGATCAAAGTAATATTGTTGATATACTAAAAAGCTCTTTTAATAAAAAATTACTTTATCTAGTATTAGCACTTATTTTAATTCCATTAATTTTAATAGTTGTTTTTAAATTTACTCCTAAAAATAGATTAATTTCTAAACTTAATAGTTTCAAATCAGAAATAGATAATTGTAACTTAACATTAAAAGATGGAATTAACGATAAAACAATAAATCCATCAAAATCAAAAGACATACTATCTAACGGAATACAAACCTTAGATTCAATCAAGGATGATATTGATAAAATTGAAGTTAATGAAAAATATACTGATATCAAATCAACATTCAAAAAAGCTTTAGATTATAATATAGGATTATATGAAGTTTCTTTATCTATACTTAAAGATCCAAATTCTAAAGATCTTAAATCAAAAGCTGATGCCTTAGAAAATAATTTAAATTCATTTAATGAATCTTCAAAAAGCTTAGATTTATATGGAATTACTTATAACTTAAATCAAACTTCAACTGTGTTTTTTAATAATATGAAAATATATACTAATGCCTTATTAAAGATTACTATACAAAATGATATTTTAGATGAACAAAGAAGAGATTTTTTAATTGATTTAGATAAAAATCTATCAACATTAAAAACTATAAGTAAAGATTTTAAATCTTCAATTGAATCAATAAAAAAAGATAATAGAAGCTTAGATGTTATTATTGATGAAATAAATAAAAATAAATCAACATTTTCATCAATAGAAAAATCCTCAAAAAACATCACCATTCCATCTGTTGGTAAAGAAGTTTTTGCATCTCTTGAAGAAACACTAAAGCTTTACTCTCTTTATATTCAAGAACTTGAATATGCTGTGCTGGCAGATGCGAATGCATCTATTGATAGTTCAACAGATGATATTAATGAAAAATATAATTCTGCATATAGCAAATATGATGATTTTATTAACTCTTTAGAAAGGCTATCCGAACATATATCCGCTTTAAAAAATTAAATATTGAATAAAACCTCCTTTATTGGTTAATACTATGTGATGGACTGGGTTAACTATTTAAGGAGGTTTTTTATGAAAAAATTTTTCAGTCTATTTTTAATAACATTTTTATTAAGCGTTACTATCTTTTCATACACTGCTAATGCTTTTGCAATGATTACATGGGAGTCAATATTCTATCCATTAAATCAAGCAGGTGAAAAGATAGCAGTTCAAGCAATGGCAAAAAATAATATTACAATAAATGAAGAACAAAATACAGCAATAAATGTATTTAATTATGGTAGTGGCCAATTAAAATTATCAGAGAAGGATATTGATTTAATGGCTAAACTAGTCTACGCAGAAAGTAGGGGTGAGCCCTTTGAAGGAAAAGTAGCAGTTGCTTCTGTTGTTTTAAACAGAGTAATTAGCCCTAATTTCCCTTCAACAGTTGAAGGCGTAATATTTCAAAAAAATGCTTTCTCCTGTGTTATAAATGGTCAAATCAAAGCCTATCCAGACCAAGTTTGTTATGATGCTGTTTATGAAGCAATTAGAGGAAAAGATCCTACAAATGAAGCTCTTTTCTTCTACAATCCAGCTATATCAACTTGTTCATGGATGAGAGGTAAAGAAAAAGTTAACCCCAAGCAGATAGGTAATCATTTATTTTTTAAGGTTAGATAATTTTTAACCTTATGAAAATGTTTACCACAAAAATAAAAAAGAATTCATCTTTAAATATGATGAATTCTTTTTTACTATTGTTATTTTTCAAATGTCCCTTTAATTAAAGGCTCTCCATTATCAACTACTAATTTCCCTTTCGCAATAACTTTATTTATATTTAAATCACCTTCATTAACCAAAACCAAATCAGCATCTTTTCCCTCTTCAATTACTCCTTTATTATTTAACTTCAATAAAGTTGCAACATTAGAAGTAATTACTTTAATTGCATCCTCGATAGAAATATCATGATTAATAATCGCTTCTTTTACTTCTCTGTATAATGTATCAACTGAGCAAATACCTAAGGCAACCATTTTTCCCTCATCATCAAATAAAGGCATACTTCCATTACCATCTGAAGAAAAAGTAATATGTTCAATTGGAACATTTTTATCTAAAAGTATTTTTAATCCCTCTCCCGCTCTTACTTCACCCTCTTCTAAATGATCTGGATCTGAGCTTGTGGTTAAATCAATAAATCCTCCAATTTTAGTATACTCTATTCCCATTTCTAAAAGTTTATCTGTTCTATTTATATGTGTAGGCAATAATTGAGTTGGTGGTATTTCTGTTTCTTCTATTAATTTAAATAAATAATCTAATCTTCTTGCTCCTCCACCCAAATGAACATTTATAATTCCAGCCTTTCCTGAAAGAAGACCTCCAACTCTTGTCTGTGCAACTAAGTTAACAAACTGCTCAAAGGTTGGTTGAGAACTTCTATGATCTGAAATTGCAATTTCTCCAACACCAATTATTTTATCAACAAGCATTAAATCTCCTTTAATACTATCTGTCATTGAATTTACTGGAACTTCATAACTTCCTGTATAGCAATATGTAGTTATTCCCTCTTCTTCTAAAGCCTTTGCTTTTGCAATAAGACTTCTCATATTTCTACACACTCCATCAGTTCCAATACAGCCAACTACTGATGTTATTCCTGCTTTTATGAGCTCTGATAATGGTAGTTCTGGTGTCCTTGTTTTAAATCCACCCTCACCACCACCACCAGTAATATGTACATGACAATCAATAAATCCTGGAAATACTAATAAACCTTCTCCATCAATTTCTTCTATTTTAACGAAATCCTTAGGAACTTTAACCTCATCATATATTCCTTCTATTTTATCATCAACTATAACAACATCTTTTTTCCCTAAGTTTTCTGGAGAATACACCTTAACTCCCTTTATTACCTTAATCATTTTTTCACATCCTAAATTATAAATTAACCCTCTATAATTTCTTTAATATTTTGATTGTTATAAATAGACTTTGGATATTCTTTGTTTAATCTCTTTGCATACTTTTTACTTTTGTCTTTATCAATTGATTTATTTAATAATGCTAAATTATATAAAACTTCTTCAATATAATCTCCATCTTTATAATTATTTACATACTCCTCATAATACTTAATTGCCTCTTCATTCTTTAAAAGCTTCTCTTCTGAAACTCCAGTTAAATACACTATATGAGGATATAAATAATGTTCTTTCCCTAAATCATAAGCTTTACTAAGCTCTTCATTTGCATTATTATAATTTTTTTGCTTTATATATTCTCTTCCTTGTGAATAGAACTTTTCTACCCCTTCATTTTTTAGCAATGTAAATCCTTCTTCTATTAAAAGCTTATCATTATCTGAAAGAGTATCTTTATCCACAACTTTTAAATTTATATATAAAGTATCCACATCTTTTTCCTCAATTGACTTTTTAATTAAAGAAATATTTAAAGGATTCTCTTCTTTATTTTGCACAGTTTCACTTTTGTCATTCTCTATATTTTCTGCATTCACTGGTGGTATATTTACTGCTTCACCTTTATTACTAAAAAATAATGCTCCTCCCACCAAAATTGAAACTACAAATACAGCTATCATAATAGTATTTTTATTCATTTTTTTATTCCCATTAAAAGTATCTATTTCTGCTAATATATTTTTTGCAGTTAAATAGTTTTTATCTATTTTCAACGCCTCTAAAGCATAGAATTTACTTTCATCATATGCCCCTTTTTTTAAATAGCATAGGGCCATTGCAGTGTTTACCTTCACTCCATTGAATGAAGTTTCTCTACATTGTTCTAATAGCTCAATTGCCTTATCTACTTTAAGCTCCTTTAAAGCCTTTTCTCCTTTTAAATATAGAATTTTTCTTTCCTCATCACTTTTAATATCTCTAAGATATGTTTTTGAAAGTTCATCATCATTAAACTCTCTATTTACATTCCATGTTATTCTTGCTTCATCTAAATCTCCTTTTTGATATAAAATAATCCCTTTCAAATTTAAAAGTGAAGCATCCTTTAAATTTTCTGAAATTCCTTTTTCACATTCATTTAGTGCCTTTTTCAAATCACCTTTTTCATAGTATTCACTTGCTCTTTTGTATCTTTTTTTATTCATTTTTACCCCCAGAATATAAGTCCTAATAATGCTGATACTCCAATTAATAATATTGGATTAATCTTTTTATAAAATAATGCAACTCCAATTATTAACCCTATTATTATTGATTTAATATCTAAATAAACCTCTCCTGCCAAATTTAAAAATGCTTGAACAACTAGAGCAACCAAAACTGGCCTCATTGCTGTTAATGCTCCTTTTATTGCAGGAGATTCCTTAAACTTATTTATTGCCTTTGAAGCAATTATGCATAATATAAATGATGTTATAACCACACCTAATGTTGCAGCAATACTTCCAAGAATCCCTTGCATCTTAAATCCAATAAAAGTTGCTGAATTTATTGAAACAGGACCTGGAGTCATTTGTGATATTCCTATAATATCCATAAACCCAGTCATATCAATCATTTGATTATTAGTTACAATTTCTCTTTCCATAAATGGTAGCATTGCATATCCACCACCAAAGCTAAATGATCCAATTTTAAAGAAGGTTACAAATAATAAAAATAGCATTTCCATTTATTTCACCTTCTCTCTTAAGAACATAGCTCCATAAACTGCTGCACCAACTATTACAATCACAGGATTTATATCGAATACACTTAATAAAACTAAAGCTACTAAAAAAATAATAGCATTTCTTTTATTCTTTTCAACACCTTTAGATATACTAAGTACTCCTGCTAATATTAAAATTGGAACTCCTGCATTAATTCCTTTAAACATCTTATCAACATAATAATTATTTCTTATGTTAACAAAGAAAGATACTACCACTAATATAATTAAAAATGATGGCAAAACAACACCAAGCAAACCTATCACACCACCAGCTATTCCTCCTAATCTATAACCAATTAAGGTTGAACAGTTTACTGCAAGTGCACCTGGCAAGCTTTGTGAAACCACAAGTATATCCATAAACTCTTCTTTTGTTATCCATTTATTATTATTTACAACCTCTTCCTCAATAAGTGGAATCATTGCATATCCACCGCCAAAGGTAAAGGCTCCTATTTTGAAGAAAGATAAAAACATTTTAAGTAGCTTATCCATTAACTTTGCCCTCCTAACTTATAATAAAAATAAAAGACCTATGGCTATTTTACCATAAGTCTCAAATTATTATTTAAAATGTAATAATTTCTTACTCGTTATTAACTATATTTTTATATCCAATGTATGTGGAATAAAAATATCCTCCATATACAATTATCATAATAATAGCTGTGAATATGGCTGTCTTTACTATATTAAAATCTCCGAACAAAGTCATATAGTCCTTAATTACTATTATTCCAACTATAGAATGTATTATTGATAATGATAATGGTAATGCAAAGAAGGTTATTACTTGAACAAATATACTCTTATTTATTTGGCCTTTTGTAGCTCCTATTTTAATTAAAGAGTTATATCTTTCAACTGATTCATTACATTGTGATAATTGTTGAATCGCAAGTATTGCTGCACTTGCTAATAAAAAGATAATTCCAATATACATTGCCACAAACAAAATAATTGCTGATATCCCCATATTTTGCTCGTATACAGATGTTTTTGTTGTGCTAACTACATTATAACCTCTATCTCTAAAGTTAATTTTTTGATCCAAATCATATATTTCATTAATTACCTCTTCTTTATTTTCACTAGTTACATTTAAATTTACAACTGGAGATTGTCCTTCTATCCCTTCCACAACTTTATCTGGAACAATTAAAGTAAAGATTGTATTTGCAAATCCTGTTGTTGCAAATGAATCCTCAATAATCTTCTTATCTTTAAAATAATATTTCTTTCCAGCTAATTCTATATAATCATTGTCATTCAAAAAACTCTTTACTATTGGTGTCATAGTTTCCATATTATTAGCCACTAAAATTTCATTTTCATCAAGCTTAATTTCTTTTTTTCCTTGAAGTCTTAATAATCCATTATAGCTTGATTCAGTAATTGCCATTGTACTATTCCAAACCTCTGACCCCATCATCCCCTTTATACTCTCATCTGCATACTTACTTAATAACTCCTTTGAACTTACAGGTAAATAATATCCATACATTATTTCATAGTCTGTATTATTCTCAAAATCATAATTTAATGCCTTTAAAATATCTTTTGCATCTATAGTTTTTGAGTCTTTATCTAATTTAATAATTTGTATTGTAGCATCGTATGGCGAATATCTTTTAATTGAACTTTCTAATGCTGTTTTAACACCAAGCCCTCCACACATAATACCAATTGTTATAAATAACATTAAACATATAATACTCATTGAAAGAAAATTAGTCTTAAACTTACTTGATATTTGTCTTGTTATAAATACATTCAATTCATTTAAATAATGATTTTTATTTTTTTGAATTAATATAAATACTATTGATGAAACTCCATAATAGAAAAATATAGTACCTAATATTCCAAGTATAATGCATACCGCAAATCTCTTATCAAAAAAGTTTAATCCAACCTTTATAACTAAATAATAAGCAATACCAAGCATTATTACAGAAAGAGCAAAGATGAAACTTGCAATGTATGGATTTCTCACTTTAATTTTCTCACTCTTTTTGCTTGCTGATAATAAATCAATTAATTTGTACTTTGATATAATTACAACATTAAATACCATAACAATTAAATACATTATTCCAAAATAAATAATTGTTTTACTTATTGCACTAGATGAAATAATAAATTTATAATCCGTCATATCTACTGCAAATAGCTTAGCTGCAAATATAGATAATCCTTGTGATGCAACAAATCCTATTGCTAATCCAGCCACTAAGGAAACTATTCCAATTAGTAATGTTTCTAAAAATAAAATTACAGATATTTTCCCCTTGCTCATTCCAAGAGTCATATAAACCCCAAACTCTTTTTTTCTTCTATTTATTAAAAAGTTTGTTGCATATATTATTAACCCACCTAAAATTACAGAAACAAACACCGATACTCCTGATATTAAATTCTGCATAAGTTTAACATACTCTTTAGTTGATTGATTCATTTCATACATTACTGATTGATCATTTATAGAGTTAAAGCTATAAAATAGACACACAGCAAATGTTAATGTTAAAAAATAAATTGTATAGTCTTTCAAGCTTTTTCTTACATTTTTTCTAGCTATTTTAGAATACATCTGCAGAGTCACCTCCAAGAAGAGTAACTACTTCAATTATTCTATTAAAGAATTCTTTTCTTGAATCATTCCCTCTAATTAGTTCATTAAAAATCTTTCCATCCTTAATGAATAAAATCCTATGTGCATAGCTTGCAGTAAATGCATCATGAGTAACCATTAATATAGTTGCCTCTAATGTTTTATTTAATGTTTCTATTGAATTTAAAAGTAGTCTTGCTGATTTAGAATCTAAAGCACCTGTTGGCTCATCTGCTAAAATCAATGCTGGATTATTTACAATAGCCCTAGCTGATGCTACTCTTTGCTTTTGTCCACCAGACATCTCATATGGATACTTATTTAAAACATCTGTAATATCCAGCTTCTTTGCAGCTTCTCTAGTTAATCTATCAACTTCTGCTCCTCTTTTTCCTGCTATTGTTAATGCTAAAGATATATTTTCATATGCTGTCAAAGTATCTAATAGATTAAAATCTTGAAATATAAAACCAAGCTTATCTTTTCTAAAGTTTTCAATCTTTTTTCTTTTTAATCTTGTTATATCTTCTCCCTCAATTTCAATAGCTCCAGTTGTTACATTATCAATAGTTGAAATACAATTTAATAATGTTGTCTTCCCACTACCTGAGGGCCCCATTATACCAACAAACTCACCTTTATTAACTGTAAAACTTATATTATCAATTGCTTTTGTTATATTTTCCTTTGTTCCATAATACTTTTCAATATTTTTAACCTCTAATATATTATTCATAAAACTTCCTCCTGTTTTCTTCTTACAAGTAAAATTCTACTATATGGAAATATATTCACATATCGAAACATCTTTCAGCTTTCTTTCATTATTGAAAGATTTCTAATCAACTTGTAATGTTTCTATTTATTAATTAAATGAAGCTTTCCAAGAGGAAATATTATTTTTACACTTGTGCCTTTTCCCTTAATTGAAGTTAATGATATTCCAAGTCCCAGTTTATTGCAAAGCTTTCTACACAAATAAAGACCTATTCCTGTTGATTTGCCGTATATCCTTCCATTTTCTCCTGTAAATCCTTTTTCAAAAACTCTATTTATATCCTTATTATCTATCCCTATACCATTGTCCTTTATAATTAATACTAAGCTATCTTCTCTATTTTCAGTTGAAAATTTTATAACTCCATTTTCCTTAGTATATTTAATTGAATTTATTACAATCTGATTTAATATAAACTCAACCCACTTGCTATCAGTAAAAACTACTCCACTACATGCTTCTATATCAACTGCTATTTTAGAATTTATAAATCCTCTTCTATTACCCCTAATCACACTTTTAACAACATCACTAATTTCAAATTTCTTTATTATATAATCATTATTTACATTAGTACTTCTTGCATAATATAACGCCTGATCAATAAATCCATCTATCATATTTAAATCGCTAATCAAATTATTTTTACCTCTGATTTCGCTATTCTCACCAATCAATTTTGCAGATGCTAATGGAGTTTTTATTTCATGAACCCACGTTTCTATAAACTCCTTATACTCTAATTGAAGATTTTTATAATAATTTACATTCTCATGCATAGCTCTATTGGTTTCATATAATATTTCATGTAGTATTTTAAACTCATATGATTTTGGTTTTTTCATTATTTCAGGCAATAAATACTTTTTATCTAACCCCTCTACTATTCCTAAAACTTCATCATAAAATCTTTTTCTATTTATAAAATCAATTATCAAGTATGATAAAAATGGTGTAAACCAAATTGTAAAAATAACAATTAACGAACTTATACTTGTATCAGCTATTATCATTAGTGTAAAGAAAAAAGAATACACAATTAAATTTATAATTATAAAAGGCGATTTTGATGAAATATATCTTTTTATATTCATATCATCATATACCCCAATCCTCTTTTAGTTTCTATTGAATCCTTAACCCCTATTTCTTGAAGCTTTTTTCTAAGTCTTGTTACATTTACAGATAAAGTGTTATCATCCACAAATATATCTGAACTCCACATAAAATCCATTAAGTCTTCTCTAGATACAATCGTTCCTTTATTCTTCATTAAGCACGTTAATATTTTGATTTCATTTTTTGTTAAATCAATAGTTTTTTCCTTATATTTAATTACGCCTGTTGATATATTAAGCTTTAATCCATTATGCTCTAAAATATCACTCACTTCATTATTCCCATATGTTCTTCTTAAAACTGATGCTATTCTAGCTAATAATATCTGTGTATTATATGGCTTTGTTATAAAGTCATCCGCCCCTAAATTCATGCTCATTAATTCATCCATTTCGCTATCTCTACTTGTTACAATTATTATTGGAATATTGCTTTGTTTTCTTATTTCCCTGCAAATATAATACCCATCATAATATGGTAAGTTTATATCTAATAAAACTAAATCGGGTTTATCACTTAATACTTTTTCAATAACGTTATTAAATTCATCAAAACCATATCCTTCATATCCATATCTATTTAAAAAGTCTATTAACTCAGTTTTTAAGTTTTTATTATCTTCTACAATCATAATTCGATTCACTTTACTCACCCCGCACTAATAATACCATAATATACCTATTTAATTCTATCCATATACCTAAAAATAAAACCCCAAACTTTAATTTGAGGTTTTAATCTATTAAAATGTTATATCTTTATTTAAATCCTTAGAAATATATACACCCATTAATACCACGCCTAATACAGGTAAGCAAACTTTAACACTTGTTTCAATATCCTTTAAAAGCGGTGCACCATTTACAGTTAATGAACCTGTATTATATATTAATGATACAGCAATCGTTAATCCAATAAGTAACCCCATTGATTTTTTCTTTAATCCAAAAAAAGTTGGAATTAGAATTGTTAAAGCACAACCTACTGAAACTCCTAGCATTGTTGGTAATGCATCTATTATCATTTGTGTTGTAACATATGAGTTCTCAATAACCACTATTTTACTTAATGCAAATACAAAACCATATTGAACTAAATTAGTTATTATAAATATCATAATACTAATTATTGCATATACTATAGTCTTAGCAATAAAAACATTTTTTCTACTAACTGGTGATGTAAATACCCCTTTTAAAGTTCCTTTGTTATATTCTTTTATAAATAATTCATTTGATAAAACTGCAGCATATATCATCAATATCTGAAGACTTTGATTGTGATTTTGAGCTATCATATCCCCATATAAATTTAATCCTTGTGAACCTTGAAGCTGTAATAACAATTTAAATTCTTCCATGCTTGTCATTGCTACAGTTAATCCTGTTAGCATAAAGATTAATATATTTATAGCTAATAATGCAAATAAATAGGTCTTTAAATTTATCTTTTTCAATTCTAATCTCATTAAATTAAACATTATTAACTCCTCCAATCTTTTTAACATAATATTCTTCTAAACTTTCAGCTCTCTTTCCAACTCCAAGAACCTCTATGTGCTCCTTTAATAGCACATCTAAGATTTCATTAATTCTTAAATCAGGCTCATATATTCTTAATACACATTCATCCATTATCTTATAATTTTTTATACCCATTTTGTTATCTAAAACCAAGCTTGCTTTCCTACTATTTTCAATTGCTAATTCAATAAACGCACCACATTTCTCTTTTAATGCTTCCATTGTTGTTTCTTCAAGAATCTTTCCATTATTTATAAAACAAATTATATCTGCTATATGCTCCATTTCTGAAAGAATATGACTTGAAATAAATAGTGTTATCCCGTATTCCTTTTTTAATTTAATAAATAACTCTCTTACTTCTTTAATTGCAATTGGATCTAATCCATTAATTGGCTCATCTAATATAACCAATTCAGGTTTAGTAACTATTGCTTGTGCAATTCCTAATCTTTGTTTATTTCCTAATGATAAATTTTTAAATTTTACCTTTTCATATTTCTTTAAATCTAATACTTCTAATATTTTTTCTATTTCTTCTTTATTGTAATAGCCCTTATACTCACAAAAAAGCTCTAAATTCTTTCTAGTAGTTAAATTCTCATAAAAGCTTGGATTCTCTATTAAGTTTCCTACTCTTTTGAAATATTCATAATCCCCTGGTTTTAACTTTTCTCCAAATACAAATATTTCCCCGCTATCATGATTAACTAAGTTCGTTATCATCTTCATTATTGTTGTTTTACCCGCCCCATTTGGCCCAACAAATCCATATATTTTGCCATTTTCTATAGTTAATGTAGCTCCATCTACAACTTTTTTTCCATCATATGATTTACTTACATTTTTAAGTTGTATTATTTTACTCATAACGCTCTCCCTTCCTAATAAAAAAATTTATACTTTTATTATAGAAATTACTCTATGCTTTTTTCTTACTCAATTCTTACTTATTTCTTAAGCTTATTAGTAAAATTATCCTTTACATTTTATTATATAACAAAAGACCAGCATTTTAATTAAAATACTGATCTTTTTAAAACTTATCTATTTTTAATTCTTTTTAAATATAATTCTGCTCTTATACCCAATATTCCAATTCTAGGTGTAGCAATTATCTCTTCTAAAATACTATGTGCTTTTTCAACATTATAGTTAGAATTTAAAGCCATATCACATCCCCAAAATCTTACATTAGGTTTTCTACTTAGAAATAGCTTGTCTACTACATGATTAGCTAAGCTTCTATCTCCCCTTATTTCTATCATTAACTTATGTAATTTTTCTTTTGCTTTTTTGCAAACTTGGTCATCCCCTATCAAGATTGCTTGTCCCTCTAATTCAGCATATTTTTCTATATCACTTATTAATATATCTGTTTTCATAGAAGCTTCTCCTTATAATTCATCAACACTTTTATTATTCAAAAATTATTCTAAGCAAATAATTTCCTTAACTAATCTTGTATATATTTCTGTATCCAGTAACTTAAAAAGACAAGGAGTTTATGCTCCTTGCCTTATAAATATTAAATTATTCTTGTTCTAATATTATCTTCTTAGCAGTTAATATTGATGTAGCACTCATTGAGAACTCATCTAATCCATATTCAACTAATGTTGGAATAGCTGATTCTTCTCCAGCCATTTCTCCACACATTCCTACCCACTTACCGTGCTTGTGAGCTCCATCTATTGTCATCTTGATTAATCTTAATACAGCTGGGTGCATTGGGTTATATAGGTATGATACCTTTTCACTCATTCTGTCTGCAGCTAATGTGTATTGAATTAAGTCATTTGTTCCAATTGAGAAGAAATCAACGTGCTTAGCTAATTCATCAGCATAAACTGCTGCTGCTGGAATTTCAACCATGATACCCCATTGGATAGCATCTGAAACTTCTTTACCTTCAGCTAAAAGTTCTGCCTTACATTCTTCAACCATTTCCTTAGCAGCTAAGAATTCTTCTAATCCTGAAATCATTGGGAACATTACAGCTAAGTTTCCATATACAGAAGCTCTTAATAATGCTCTTAATTGAACCTTGAAGATTTCTTTTCTATCTAAGCAAAGTCTGATTGCTCTATATCCTAAGAATGGATTCATTTCTTCTGGTAATGGTAAGTATGGAAGAGTCTTATCTCCACCGATATCAAGTGTTCTTATAACAACTTGCTTACCTTCCATTTTTTCTAATACGAATTTATATGATTCATATTGCTCATCTTCTGTTGGAGCTGAATCTCTATCCATGTATAAGAATTCAGTTCTGAATAAACCTACTCCGTCTCCACCGTTAGCAATAACTCCTAATACGTCTTCTGGTTGACCAATGTTTCCACATACTTCAACTCTCTTACCTGACTTAGTAACAGTCTTAACATCGATTAATTTCTTTAATTCTTCTTGTTCAGCATGGAACTTTTCTTGCTTAGCTTTATATTCAGCTATTAATTCTTCTGAAGGATTGATTATAACATCTCCTTCTAGTCCATCAACAATTATAGTATCTCCAGTTTTAACTGAAGTTGTTATGTCTCCTAAACCTAATACAGCTGGAATTTCTAATGTTCTAGCCATAATAGCTGCATGTGAAGTTCTTCCACCTATGTTTGTAATAAATCCAACAACCTTTGTTCTGTCTAATTGAGCAGTATCTGAAGGTGTTAAATCATGAGCAACAACGATAGTGTTTGCTTCGTTTATTTCAAATCCACCAGCGCTTACCCCTGCAAAGTTAGCCATGATTCTCTTTGAAACGTCTTTGATATCTGCTGCTCTTTCTCTCATATAATCATCATCCATTGATTCGAAAATCATAACGAATGTATTTGTTACATTTTCAATAGCTTTTAATCCGTTAATGCTATTTGATTCGATTTCTAGTGCCATTGCACCTGTGAATTCTGGGTCATCTAATAGAGTTATATGTGCTTCAAATACAGCTGCCTTTTCTTCTCCCATTTCAACAGTTGCTTTTTCTTTTATCTTCTCTAGTTGAGCCTTTGATGCATCTAATGCATTTTGTAGTTTTTCCTTTTCCGCTGCTACATCGCTTACCTTTGCGTCAGTTACAACTATTTCTTCATGCTCTTGTAAGAAAACTTTTCCAATTGCATATCCTTTAGAAGCTGCAATACCTTTTTTCATATCAAGATTCCTCCTCAAAATTATTATATATGTTGCCTAGAAGTATAATATGATTTTATTGTTAATACTCTTTTTAGATATAATTTAATTAGTACAACTATTAATCATTATAACACAAATTGCTATTCTGTTAACAGTATAATTTTTATTTTCTTAATTTTAAATTTAATAAAAGTTGTATTTAACATTTGCTAAATACAACTTCTTATTTTATAAGTCATCTATTAAAGCTCCAGCTTTTGCATAAGCTGTTGATTTCGCTTCAAAGAAATCTGTTTTTACAGCATTTGCATCTGCTAATACATCAACCCATGAAGCTGGATTTTCTTCATATCCATCATAAAGTGGCTCAAGTCCAATCGATTTTAATCTTAAATTTCCTAGATATTTTATATAATCTTCAATAAGCTTCTTATTTATGCCTTGAATATTATCTCCAATTACATAATGACCCCAAGCTATTTCATTTTCAACACCTGTTTTCATCATTTCTCTAAGTTCATTTTTAATTTCTTCTGTAAATAAATTTTCCTCTTCCGTTTGAAGCTCTCTTATTATATTTCTAAATAACCAAAGATGAGTATTCTCATCTCTATTTATATATCTAATTTCTTGAGCAGATCCAGGCATTTTACCATTTCTCTCTAGGTTATAGAAAAACATAAATCCTGAGTAAAAATATATACCTTCTAATATATAATTAGCCATTAATGTTTTTAATAAATTCTGTTTTGTTGGATTCTCTAAAAAATTATTATATAAATCTCCAATGAACTTATTTCTTTCTAAAAGAATTTTGTCATCCTTCCATTGGAATAATATTTCATTTCTCTTTTCTGGAGAACAAATTGTATCTAACATATAACTATAACTTTGTGAGTGTACAGCTTCTTGAAAAGCTTGAATAGTTAAACATAAATTAACTTCACTTGCAGTTATATAATTATTTATATTACTTAAATTTGCTGTTTGTATAGAATCCAAGAATATTAAAAATGATAATATCTTATCATAGGCTACTCTTTCCTCTTCCAAAAGATTTTGATAATCCTTTAAATCCTGTGCTAAGTTTATCTCCTCTGGTATCCAAAAGTTATTCATCCCTTGTCTATACCAATCAGAAACCCATGAATATTTCATATTATTAAAATCATTTAAATTTGTTGTATTTCCGTTTATCATTCTCTTTTTACTTATTTCAATATCTCCAAATTCATTAAAAAGAGGTTTCTTGTTAATCTTCATAAAATTCTCCCCACTTTCTTAAGCTGAACAGCTCTCACACTCTCCTACTGTTAGTGATTTTGATCTAACGTAATAAATAGACTTAACCCCTGCCTTACATGCAGTAATATATAAATTCATTATTTGTCTCATTGTATAATTTGTTGTGATATATAAATTAAATGATTGTCCTTGATCTATATGTCTTTGTCTAACCCCATTTACTTCTACACACCACTTTTGATCAATATTATATGCTGAATTATAATACCAATAATTATCTTCATTTAAATTTGGTGCTGTCTTTGGAATAATGCTACCTTTCTTCTCTTCTAACCAGAATCTTGACATTACAGGGTCAACACCTTCTGATGTTCCTGCTATTGTTGCAGTAGATCCATTTGGTGCAACTGCTAATAAATAACCATTTCTAATTCCAAATTCTCTTGCTTCCACCATTAACTCTTTCCACTCTTGAGAGTCATATCCTCTTATTTTGAAGTATTCTCCTGTGTCCCAATCAGAACCCTCAAAATATTCATAGCTTCCTTTTTCCTTTGAAATATTAACACTTGCTTTAATCGCATAATAATTTATTTTTTCATATACTTTATCAGCAAATTCTTTATGTTCATCTGCTGTCCAATGTATTTTATTATTAGCAAGCATATGATGATATCCTGATGTTCCTAAACCAACACCTCTATATCTTTTATTAGTAACCTCTGCGTATGGTACAGAATAGTAATTTAAGTCTATTACATTATCCATAGCTCTTATTTGTGTTTCAATAACATACTCAAGCTCACTATCATTCAATACATCAACATTTCCAAGAACTACTGAAGATAAATTACATACAACAAAATCCCCTGACTTTGTTTTTTCAACAATAATCTTATCTCCATTTTCATCTATAATTTCTTGAGTCTTTATATCCATAGCACTCATGTTTTGCATTATTTCTGTACAAAGATTTGAAGAATAAATCATCCCTTTATGCTTATTTGGATTCATTTTGTTTGCTGCATCTCTGTAAAATGCAAATGGTGTTCCTGTTTCTGCTGCTGATTTAATTATTAGTCTTACTATATCCTTAACACACATTACTCTTTTTTCTATTTTATCATCTTCAACACATTCATAATATTTCTTTTCCCACTCTTCACCATAGAAATCCTCAAGTGCATATCCCTTCACACTTTTAATTTCATGTGGACACATCATATACCAGTTAGCATCTATATTATTCTCTGCAAGCTTCCAAAATAAATCTGGATAGCATAGTCCTGGGAAAATATCATGAGCTTTTTTTCTATCATCTCCATTGTTAGTTTTTAATTGTAAAAACTCTGGAATGTCCTTATGCCATGCATCTAACCAAATTGCTACAGACCCATTTCTAACTCCAAGCTGATCTACAGCTATAGCAGTATCATTAAATAATTTCACCCACGGAATAACTCCTCCTGATGCTCCCTTAAAACCTCTAATTGGTGCACCTAAGCTTCTAACTTTACCTAGATATATACCCATTCCTCCACCAAACTTAGAAACTTCTGCAAAGTTATCAAGAGATTTATAAATTCCCTTTAAACTATCTTCTACTGTATCAATAAAGCATGAGCTTAACTGATAAAATGGCTTTCTTGCATTTGACATAGTTGGTGTTGCCATTGTTGACTTTAACGAACTTAAAACATCATAAAATCTTTTAGCCCAATAAACTCTTTTTTCTTTTGATTCTGGTATTGCTAAGTGCATTGCAATTCCCATAAACATTTGTTGTGGTAATTCTAGTGGTTTTCTATTAAAATCCTGAACAAGATATCTTTTACTTAATAAATTTATTCCACTGTATGTAAATAATAAATCTCTTTCAGGCTTTATTTCCTTTTCTAATTCCTTTACTTCCTCTTCTGTATAATTTTCTAAAATATACTCTCCATATAATCCTTTATTAGTTAATTCAACTATAAATCCATACAAATCATCATATGGTTTATCATTTTTAGATTTTCTATTTTCTTTTATTTCTCTATATAGCTTTTCAATATAAAGCCTAGCTGCAGCATATTGCCATGCTGGCTCCATATCAGTAGTTAATTCTAATGAAACTTGTATTAATGACTCAATGATTTCATCTTCACTCATATTAGGTCTTATAATATGTTCCATTGCCTTTAATAATCTTTCTGATTTATATTCATCGCCCTTATTTTTTATTTCATAAACTGCATACTCGCACAATTGTAATAACTCCATCTTTTTACCCCTCCACCATATATAGTATATTTTTAATTATATACCTTTTCCGAACACAATATGTAGTACTAAATCATTATAATACTAAAAAATTTTTATGTAAAATTATAAAATCTTTTTCTAATTGAAAAAAATATATTATATTCCATTTATCTCTCATTCTCTCTCTTTATCAATACTCTTTATCCATTGATAATTTTATGCTTGTACTATTAATTATTTTTTATTTTGTAAAAATAAAGCTCATATCATAATTTGATATAAGCTTTTTTCCAGTAGTTTATTTATTCCAGTCTTCTTCTTTAAAGCCAACTAAAACTCTATCCTCTTCCACTAAAATTGGTCTCTTTACCAACATACCATCTGAAGCTAGTAATTCTAATAACTCATCCTCACTAGCAGTTTTAACTTTATCTTTTAATCCTAATTCTCTATAAAGCTTTCCTGAAGTATTAAAAAATTTATTAATAGGTAATCCACTTTTCTCAATCCATAACTTCAACTCTTCTTTTGATGGATTATCCTCTGAAATAATTCTATTTTCAAATTCTATTCCCTTATTTTCTAAATATTTTCTTGCTCTTATACAAGTAGTACACTTTGGGTATTGTACAAATAATGTTTTCATATTTTTTCCTCCTTATTATATGTTAACGAATCCTTTTCCCTTAACCTCAGAAACATCTATAATTGTAATAAATGCTTTTGGATCTATACCATAAACTCTTCTTTTTAATTCTAACATTTGTCTTGCTGTAACAATACAATACAACATTCTTCTATCTTCGTGGGTAAACTCCCCTGTAGCATTTAATGATGTTACTCCCCTATTCATGTTTTTTATAACATATTGTATTACATCATCCTCTTTATCTGTTAATATTAACATTAACTTTTTGCTACTAAATCCCTTAAGAACTATATCTAAAACCACACCCTGAATAAATATGGATATTAGTGTATATAAAGCAACTGGCATACCAAATATAATTGCTCCCACTATTACTATTAAACTATTTAATGTAAACCCTACTTTTCCAATTTCAAAGCTTTCATATTTTTTTCTTATTAGCATTGTTATTATATCATTTCCACCAGTAGATCCATTTCTAAGAAATACTAGTCCATATCCAACACCACAAAGAACTCCACCATAAATACAATACAATAAAATATCATTAACATCTATCAATGATGAAAATGGTTTAGTTATAATTAAACTAGTTGACATTGATAGCATCCCTATTGCTGAATATATAGTAAATGACTTACTTAATTTCTTATAGCTAATTAAAAATAATGGTATATTTAATAAAAATACTGTAAACCCTGATTGAAAACCTGATATGTACTCTATAATTAGTGCAATACCTGTTACTCCTCCACTTAATAGCTTGGCATGAACTAAGAATAAGTTTACCCCTATTGATGCAATTAAACATCCAATAAAAATTACAATTACATCAGTAATAAATCCCTTGCGCTTTATAACACTTAACATTATGATCTCCTCAAATTATTCATATAATATCATGTTAATTATATAGTAATCCTTTATCAAAGTTAATTATTGCATATAAGCAAAAACCCTTAATTTCATCTATTTACTTAGATAATCTTTCGTAATCTCTTATAACTTACTTATTCCTTGATAAATCTCTATTTATCACTCATAATATTACTTAAGTAAGGAGTGATTTTATGCTTAGAGTTAATCTTCCTGGTTCTTTAAAGACTAAAAAGATTATACTATTTATTCTAACATTAATTATTTTAGGTATTTTATTTGTTGAATTTAAAAATAATTCTCAAGAATCAACTATACCATCACCATTAAAAAATCAATCAATAACCTCACCTAAGTAAAAATGAAGCAAATAATATTGCTTCATTTCTTATTATAAACTTTTTAAATACTCATTTTTTCCTATTTCATATAAATTATTACCTAATGAATCAATTATTACTGTCAAAGGCATGTCCTTAACTTCAATTTCTCTAATAGCCTCTGCCCCTAAATCTTCATACGCAATTATTTTACTACTAACTATACTACTTGCAATTAAAGCTGCTGCTCCTCCAATTGCTCCAAAATAAACAGCCTTATTTTCAATAATAGATTCTATTACCTCATTATTTCTTTTCCCTTTACCAATCATACCTTTTAACCCTAAGTTAAGTAATGTTGGTGTGTAACTATCCATTCTATAACTAGTTGTTGGTCCTGCTGACCCAATTATTTCACCTGGCTTTGCTGGAGATGGTCCAACATAATATACTGTGCTATTTTCAATATTAAATGGTAACTCTTTACCCTCTTTTATCAATTCACAAAGTCTTTTATGTGCAGCATCTCTAGCTGTATAAATAACTCCAGATAAAAGTATACTATCTCCTGCTTTTAAATTTTTTATTTTATCATAAGTCAATGGAGTTGAAATTCTTATTTCCATAATTAAATACTCCTTTCCTTATGTCTTGTTGCATGGCAACTTATATTAACAGCCACAGGTAATCCTGCAATATGTGTTGGAAAAACTTCAATATTAATTCCTAATGCTGTAGTTTTTCCTCCAAATCCTTGTGGACCAATTCCAAGCTTATTTATTTCATTTAGTAACTCAACTTCTAAATCACTATAAAACTTATCATTATTATTAGAGTCAATAGGTCTAAGTAATGCCTTTTTAGCTAAATAGGCAGCCTTATCAAAGGTTCCCCCAATTCCTACTCCAACAACCATTGGAGGACATGGATTTGGGCCTGCTTGCTCAACAGTTTCTAGTATAAATTTTTTCACACCTTCAATTCCATCAGATGGCTTTAGCATTCCAATCCTACTCATATTTTCTGAACCAAATCCTTTAGGCGCAACAGTAATTTTAACCTTATCTCCCTCTACAATTTCATAATATATAACTGCTGGAGTATTATCCTTTGTATTAACTCTATTTATAGGATCTTTTACAACTGACTTTCTTAAATATCCTTCATCATATCCTCTTCTTACACCATCATTTATAGCCCCTTCTAAATTTCCTCCTATAAAATGCACATCTTGTCCTACTTCTAAGAACACACAAGCCATACCTGTATCTTGACATATAGGCATTTTTTTAGTTTTAGCTATCTCTTCATTTAAAATTATTTTACCCAAAATTCCTTTTGCTATATCAAAAGTCTCTTCTTTTAAACACTTATGTAATCCCTGTGAAATATCTTCTTCTAAATAATAATTTGATTCTATACACAAATCTCTTACTATGTTACTCACATCTTGAACATTTACTTCTCTCATAAATACACCCCCATATATTATTAGTTTAGGTGTATTTTTACATTTTTACAACCTTTATTTTCATATTTTTGTAATTTACATAGTATATTTAAGTGAAGTAATAATTTTAAGGAGATTTATGTGTTATTTAAATATAAAGAAACTAGCAAATTACCTAATTATATTTTTATTTATAATATTATCTTCATTATTAGTATTTAATATTTACTTAATTATAAATAAAATTTCTAAACCAAAGGCACCACCAAGAAATAGCATTAGAGTTTCTCCAATTACAGGTGAAAATATAAATGTTGGAACGCATCTATCAATTACAAAAGTTAATTATAATGAAAATGTATTCGAACTATTAGGATATATTGAAAATGCATCAGTTGTATATGAAAGTTATTCCTTAGTGAATAAGCAATTTTCATACTCAGCATTATTTCATAACTTAGACTTTAAACTTCATGATTCTATGAAGATAATAACCTATGAAAATAATAGCTCTATTCCTAATTTTAAGTTTAAAGAATCCAATGAATTATTATTAAATGACTTTAATGCAAATGCAAGTAAAATATCTATATCTCAAGACATAGATACAAATTATTCTTTCTTATATTACGATGATAAATATCATAAATCTACTACATTAAGTAATACGAATCTAGCATTTGACAATATAGTTATAGATGACTGTAAATCTAATAATGTAATTATATTTACAAAAGGTTATGTAAAAGAATTTTCCAAAGATAACTATATCCTACTTTCTCAAGGAAAAACTTATTATATCTATCTTTCTTCTATTGGTTCTTATACCTATTCTAATTAAGAATGCTAAATATCAGCATTCTTAATTAGAATTTCCTAGGAAATCCTATTTTTCGTCTTGAAAATACTTTTTGACCCCTTTTAAAATTCCTTCAGCAATTTTATCTTGATGTTCTGAAGTTTTTAACTTTTGTTCTTCTGATGGATTTGAAATAAATCCACATTCAACAATAACACTTGCTCCTTCATAATTATCTCTTAATATTCTATATTCCTTTTTAGCACACTTAGGAACTCTTTTGTTATTGTCGTTAACTGTTTCTTTTAACCCATTTTGAATTAACTTTGCTAATTTCCCACTCTTTATATTATCAGCATACCAAACTTGAGCTCCAAAACAATTTGCTTGAGGAAATTTATTCTGGTGAATGGAAATGAACAGGTCACAATTTGTTTCCCTCTTCATTTTACATCTTAAGTCTAAATCCTCTTTTTTCTTTCCTGATAAAGATGTGTCACTATCTCTAGTCATATGAACTACATACCCAGCATCAATACACTTTTGTTTTAATTTTAATGCAATCTCCAAGTTTATATCTTTTTCTATAGTTCCAGACTGTGATTTTGCACCACCATCTACACCCCCATGACCTGGGTCAATTAAAATTACCTTTTGAGAATTATCTTCTACTGCAAATACTTTAATCCCAAATATCATTAGTAATGGTATTAACAGTACAATCACCTTTTTCATAATATATACCTCCTTTAATACCTACCTTTATTTATTATTTCTTTAATTAAATTCATTATTCCTAAATTAAAATAAAAAGGACGGAATACTCCGTCCTTTGTTTACTCTGAATAATTTTCAATTACACTTTCAGCAATATTTGTTGAATGATCACCTATTCTCTCAAAATTGCTTAACAAATCTATAAATATAGTTCCTGCATATGCATTACATTTACCATCATGTAGTCTTTTGATGTGTTTATCTCTATAACTTCTTTGAGATGAATCAATTCTTGATTCTACTGCATTTATACTTCTAGCCTTTTCAATATCTCTATTTGCATAACTTTCTATAGCAATCTCTAAAGCTGTATTTGCATAGTTAAATATCTCGTTTAATTCTTCAATAGCATCTTCACTATACTCAAGCTTCTTATTAATTCTTTGATTAGCTAAGTCAGCTACATTTTCAGCATGATCACCAATTCTCTCTATATCATTAACAATATAGAATGTTGAAGCAACTACTCCTTGCTCTTTATCAGATAATTCACATTTAGATAGCTTAACTAAATAATCAGTTATACAACCTTCTAAAACATTAATTATTTTTTCATTTTCATATACTTTTTCAATCAGTTTTTCATCTTGCTCTAAGAATGCTTTCATTGATAATTCTAAATTTTGTTTTGCTTTGTTAGCCATTCTAATTGTTTCTTTAATAACTTGGCCTGCAGCAATTACTGGTGTTTCTAATAATCTATCATCAATATATTTTGGCCCTACATTTTCAACTTCATCTTCACCTTTTATTACACTATTAACAATTTTAATCATAACTCCACTTAAAGGAAGTAATACAAGTGTATTAACTATATTAAATACTGTATGTGCATTTGCAATTTGTCTACTAACATCCCCAGGGCTCATTTCTGAAACTATTCTTCCTAGTATTCCTAAGAATGGGAAGAAAATTATTGTACCTGATATATTAAATATTAAATGTATCATTGCTGCTTTATGCGCTGTTTTATTTGTACCTACACTCGCAATCATAGCTGTTACACAAGTACCAATATTACATCCAAAAATAATCGGTAAAGCATGACCTATATTAATTGCTCCTGCTGTTGCTAATGCTACTAATATACCTGTAGTAGCTGATGAACTTTGTAAAATTGCTGTTATTGCAGCACCTGCTATAACACCAAGAACCCAGTTATCTCCAATTGTCATTAATATTTGCTCAAAGGCTGGTGATGAAGTTAATGGTTTCATAGCTCCACTCATCATTCCCATACCTGTAAATAATATACCAAATCCTAATATTATGTGTCCTATATCTTTTCTTTTCTTTGCTCTTGCAAACATAACCATAGCAGCACCAACAAATATAAATAAAGGTGCTATTGTATCTAATTTAAAAGCAACTAATTGAGCTGTAACAGTTGTACCTATATTAGCTCCCATTATAATTCCTGTTGCTTGTATTAAATTCATTAATCCCGCATTAACAAATCCAACAACCATTACCGTAGTAGCACTACTACTTTGAATTACCATAGTAACAATTGCTCCAACTAAAACTGCTGAGATTGGATTTGCCGTAACTTTTTCAAGTATTTTCTTTAACCCATCTCCCGCTGCATTTTCTAGGCCGTCTCCCATTAATTTCATTCCATATAAGAATAAACCAAGACCACCCATTAATTTTATTAAAACCATTATCGTAGATTCCAAAGATTTCTCCTCCACCTCTTATAATTTCTTAATTTAATTATTTCTTGTTTAGTTTACATTATTTTTTACCTGTTGTTAATATATTCTCAACACATTTAACCTAAATTTAATATAACTATTCTATTACACTAATATTTTGTGTATTAGTGTTTTTAATATTCAATTTTATATAAAAAAAAGAGAGGAATATTCCTCTCTTTGTAAAAAGTGCATACTATCTCTTTGAGAATTGTGGAGCTCTTCTTGCTTTCTTAAGACCGTATTTCTTTCTTTCCTTCATTCTTGGGTCTCTTGTTAAGAATCCAGCTTTCTTTAATTCTGGCTTCATGTTTTCGTCAGCTTTAACTAAAGCTCTTGCGATTCCGTGTCTGATAGCCCCTGCTTGACCTGTGAATCCACCACCGTGAACATTTACTAATACGTCGAACTTTTCCTTAGTTGCAGTTAACACTAATGGTTGGTTAACTATAACTCTTAAAGTTTCTAAACCGAAATATGTTTCGATGTCTCTCTTATTTACAACAACTTTACCATTTCCTGGTACAAGTCTAACTCTTGCTACTGATTTCTTTCTTCTTCCAGTACCCATGTATTGAACTTTTGCCATTTTATTTCCTCCTCCCGAGCCTGTATTAGTACTTTAACTCAAGCACTTCTGGTTTTTGAGCTGCATGATCGTGTTCTGCATCTCTGTATACTTTTAACTTCTTTAACATTTTTCTTCCTAAAACACCTGTTGGAAGCATTCTTCTTACAGCTTCTTCAAAAGCGAACTCAGGCTTCTTAGCTAATACTTCTCTGTAAGGAGTTTCCTTTAATCCACCTACGTATCCGCTATACTTTCTCATGAACTTTTGATCTAACTTCTTACCAGTTAAAACAACTTGCTCTGCATTGATAACTATAACGAAATCTCCGCAATCAACATTTGGTGTAAATGTTGGCTTGTTTTTACCTCTTAATATTGTAGCAACTTGGCTAGCAACTCTTCCTAGTGGCTTACCAGCAGCATCAACAACATACCATTTTCTTTCAACTTCTTGTGCTTTCGCAATGTATGATTTCATGTTTTTTCCCTCCCTGAACTTACATTAAGCTTTACTTTTTTCAAGTATTGCAATTTATGTCAAGACCCGGGGCTAGTGGATCTTATACACATAATTATTCTAACAAACAAAATTTATTATAATACACGCTTACGGGCGTGTCAATATATTTTTTCATTTTTTTAATTAATAATATACTTTTTCTAATGTTAAACCATTTGGTCCTATGCAAGGTCCTGAATTTTTTCTATCCTTACTTTCAATTATGTCAACAATGTTTTGTGGCTCAATCTTTCCTTTTCCGATTTCAATTAATGTGCCTACAATTATTCTTACCATATTATATAAAAATCCATCTGCTGTTATTGTCACTATCATTCTATCATCTATTTTTTCAATATCTAACTGTGAAATAGTTCTCACACTGGTTTTCACTGAACTTCCACTTGATTTAAATGCAGAAAAATCATGCATTCCAATAAAATGTTTGCACCCTTGTTTCATTTTATCGATATCCAAATTTTCTCTAACATGTAATCCATATTTTCTTCCTATTGCTACCTTTTCTTCTCTATTTACAATCAAATAAGAATAAGTTTTTCCCTTACTGCTATATCTAGAGTGAAAATTTAAATCTACCTCTTCCGATTTTATTATAGCAATATCATCTGGCAACTTTGTATTAATTGCTTCTCTAAATCTATCTGAGGGTATTCTTGAATTTGTAGTGAAATTAGCAACCATTCCCTTTGCATGAACACCAGTATCTGTTCTAGAACTTCCAATTAGCTGAACTTCCTCTTTAGTGATTTTTTCAATTGCCTTTTCAATACATTCTTGAATAGTTCTAGCATTCTTCTGTTTTTGCCATCCACAATACTCAGATCCATCATATTCAATAATTAACTTAATATTTCTCAAGATTATCACCTTTACATTAAAAATCTAATTCCTAGACTACCAATAAATATTATAGAAAAAATTCCAAAAGCAATAATATCATTCTTTCCAAATACTAACTGCTTCATTCTAGTTCTACCTGATCCCCCTCTATAACATCTAGATTCCATAGCCATTGCTAATTCATCTGCTCTTCTAAATGAGCTAATAAATAATGGAACAAGTAATGGAATTAGACTCTTAGCCTTTTGAATTATATTTCCTGTTTCAAAATCTGCACCTCTAGCTTTTTGAGCTTTCATAATTTTATCAGTCTCATCCATTAGTGTTGGAATAAATCTTAAAGCTATTGTCATCATCATAGCAATTTCATGAGCTAATTCTTTACCAATAGGCTTTAACAATCTTTCTATACCATCAGTTAATTCAATTGGAGAAGTTGTTAAAGTTAAAATAGATGTACCTATAACAAGGAATATAAGCCTTAATGCCATAAACACTGCTGTAGTTATTCCCTCTTGATAAACAGCTAGAAAACCAAATTCAAATATTGGTTCTCCTTGCCCTTTTATCATAAATAAATTAAATATTGATGTTAATATAATCAAAAATACAATAGGTTTTAATCCCTTTAAAATAAACCTTGGTTGAATTTTAGCATTAACTAATACAGCTACTAAAAATGCACTAATTAATATATATCCAACAAATTTATCTATAATAAATAATGATGCTATAAATAATATTGCGATTATTATTTTTGTTCTAGGGTCTAACTTATGAGTAAAAGACTCACCTGGTAAATATTGACCAATTGTTATATCTTTTATCATTACTTATTCCCCCTTTTACTTTCTAATATTTTATATACTGCATCTACAGCCTCATTTAATGTGTATATATCATCTGATATATCAAACCCTCTACTTTTAAGTTCTCTAACCAGATAAGTTATTTGAGGCACTCCTAGACCTATTTTTTCTAAGGTTTCTACTTCTTTAAATACCTCACTTGGTTTTCCTTGTAATGCTACTCTTCCACCATTCATTACAATTACTCTATCAGCCAACTTTGCTACATCTTCCATACTGTGGCTAACTAAAATAATTGTCATTTTATACTCTGTATGAAGCTTCTTAATTTGTAATAATATTTCTTCTCTCCATTTAGGATCTAGTCCTGCAGTAGGTTCATCTAAAATTAAAGTAGTAGGTTCCATTGCAATTACACCCGCAATAGCAACACGTCTCTTTTGACCTCCACTCAAATCAAATGGTGATTGATTCTTATAAGTTTCATAATCTAATCCAACCATTTCCATAGCCTTCTTAGTTCTTCTATCTATTTCTTCTTCTGATAAACCAAGATTTCTTGGTCCATATTGAATATCTTTTTCTATAGTTTCCTCAAATAATTGATACTCTGGATATTGAAATACCAATCCAACTTTCTTTCTAACTTCAGAAAGCTTAATATTTCCGTTATATATATCGTCTCCATCAACTATAATAGTCCCACTACTTCCCTTTAGTAAGCCATTCATATGCTGAATTAATGTAGACTTACCTGAACCTGTATGGCCAATTAAAGCAATAAATTCACCATCTCCAATTTCTATTGATACATTATCTAATGCCATCTTCTCAAACGGAGTCTTAGGCATATATATATGTGTTAAATTTTTTATTTCAACTGACATAACGCCTCCACCATCTCATCAACATTTAAAATTTCTGTACTAATATTTATCCCTCTTTTGTTTAATTCATATGCTAATTCTGTAACCTGAGGTACATCTAATCCTATACTCTTCATATGTTCAACCTTTGAAAATATCTGTTTAGGTGTTCCTTCCATTACTATATCACCATTATCCATTACCACAACTCTATCAGCTTCTGCTGCCTCATCCATAAAATGTGTAATAAGTACAATAGTAATACCATACTTTTTATTGATTTCTTTTATATTCTTAATTACTTCTCTCCTACCAGATGGGTCTAACATGGCTGTCGGTTCATCAAATATAATACACTCTGGTTGCATTGCAAGTATTCCTGCAATTGCAACTCTTTGCTTTTGTCCACCTGAAAGTAAATGAGGAGCATGCTTCTTATATTCAAACATACCAACCTTAGATAAACTTTCATCAACCCTTTTTCTAATAACGTCAGGTTCAATCCCAAGATTTTCAGGACCAAAAGCCACATCCTCTTCTACAATAGTTGCAACTAATTGATTATCAGGATTTTGAAAAACCATTCCTGCCTTACTTCTAATCTCCCAAATATTATCTTCAACATTGGTATCAAGTCCATCTACTATCATAGTTCCTTCTGATGGTATCAATAATGCATTCATATGCTTAGCTATTGTTGATTTACCAGATCCATTATGACCTAATACAACTAAAAATTCTCCTTTAGGAATAGTTAAATCAACATTTTTAACAGCATATTTTTCAGTACCATCTTCATGATTTATATATTTAAAAGATACGTTTTTACATGTAATCATGTCACTCTTCATAACGCGCCTCCCTTTAACACCATTATTCTTAACAATGTACAAAAGTCATTTAAATAACTTTTCTACATTATTAAGAGATATGAGAAAATGGGGACTAAGTATAAACTTAATCCCCAGTATTATTATACTAATTCAAGTATAACTATTTCAGCTCCGTCCCCTCTTCTAGGACCTTTTTTATACATTCTTGTATAACCACCGTTTCTTTCAGCGTATTGTGGAGCTACATTATCAAATAAGTTTTGAACTACTGCTTCTTCTTGTACAAAAGCTAAAACTTGTCTTCTAGCATGTAGATCTCCTCTCTTTGCAAGAGTGATCATTTTTTCTGCAAGGCTTCTAACTTCCTTAGCTCTTGTTTCAGTTGTTTCCATTTTACCGTGCTTTAATAAACTTGTAACAAGATTTCTAAGCATTGCCTTTCTTTGGTCTGTTGGACGACCTAACTTACGATAACCTGCCATGGATTTACCTCCTTACTCATCGTTTAGTCTAAGACATAAACCTAATTCCTTAAGCTTTCTTTCAACTTCTTCTAAGGATTTCTTTCCTAGATTTCTAACTTTCATCATATCATCCATTGATTTTGATGCTAGTTCTTGAACTGAATTTATTCCAGCTCTCTTTAAACAGTTGTATGATCTAACTGATAAGTCAAGCTCTTCAACTGTCATCTCTAGTACTTTTTCCTTTTTATCTTCTTCTTTTTCAATCATAATTTCTACATCATTAGCATTATCAGTTAATGACATAAATAATTTAAAATGTTCTATAAGAATCTTTGCAGATAAACTTATAGCTTCATCTATTTTAATAGTTCCATTAGTCCAAATCTCTAATGTTAACTTATCATAGTCAGTAATTTGACCAACTCTTGTGTTTTCAACAGTAAAGTTAACTCTTTTTACAGGTGTGTATATTGAATCAACAGCTATTGAAGAAATTGGTAGTTCGTCACTCTTATTTTTATTTTGAGTTACATATCCTCTTCCCTTATTAACTGTTAACTCCATATAAAGTCTTCCGTTTTCGTCTAATGTTGCAATATGTAAATCCTTATTGACAACTTCAACATCACCATCAGTCTTTATATCAGCTCCAGTAACTACTCCTGGACCTTTTGCATCTATAAAAATTGTTTTTGGACCTTCACCATTCATTCTTAAAGCTAAAGATTTAATATTAAGAATTAATTCTGTAACATCTTCCTTAACTCCTTGTACAGTAGAAAACTCATGAAGTACTCCATCAATCTTAACTGATGTAGTTGCTGCTCCAGGTAGTGAAGATAATAATATTCTTCTTAGAGCATTCCCTAAAGTAATACCATAACCTCTTTCTAATGGTTCAACAACATATTTTCCATAAGTACCATCTTCGTTTGCTTCTACACACTCAATAATTGGCTTTTCTATTTCTAACATACAAACCCTCCTTTTTATTTAAATGGCAACCTTTTGCTGAGGGCAACTGATTCTATATTTGCCTTTAAGGGAAAAACTCCCTTAAAAGAAATATTTATTTATTACTTGCTGTATAACTCAACTATTAGAGTTTCATTAACTGGTACGTCAATATCTTCTCTAGCTGGTTCAGCAACTACTTTGCCTTCGTAGTTTTCAACGTTTGCTTCTAACCATTTTGGTAAAGTCTTTGGATTTTCAACGAAAGTCTTGAACTTTTCTGATCCTCTGCTCTTTTCACAAACAGTTATAACATCATTAACGCTTACTTTGTATGAAGGAATATCTACCTTCTTACCATTTACTAAGAAATGTCCGTGAGTTACTAATTGTCTTGCTTCGTTTCTTGAAGCACCATATCCTAATCTATAAGCTACGTTATCTAATCTCATTTCAAGTAACTTTAATAGGTTTTCCCCTGTGATACCCTTCATGTGATCAGCCTTTTCGTAGTAAGTTCTGAATTGGCCTTCTAATACTCCGTATATTCTTCTAGCTTTTTGCTTTTCTCTTAATTGAACACCATAGTTAGACATTTTCTTCTTTGCCGCTCCATGTTGTCCTGGTGCGTAGCTTCTTCTAACAAAAGCACACTTATCTGTATAACATCTATCCCCTTTTAGGAATAGTTTCATACCTTCTCTTCTACATAATCTACATGTAGCTCCAGTATATCTTGCCATTAATTACACCTCCTATATGAATACTAGACTCTTCTTCTTTTTGGTGGTCTACATCCGTTGTGTGGGATTGGAGTAACGTCTTTAATTAAAGTTACTTCTAATCCTGCTGCTTGTAGGGATCTTATAGCTGCTTCTCTACCTGCACCTGGTCCCTTTACGTAAACTTCAACACTCTTTAAACCGTGTTCCATAGCTGCTTTAGCTGCTGTTTCAGCTGCCATTTGAGCTGCAAATGGAGTACTCTTTCTTGAACCTCTGAATCCTAGAGCTCCAGCACTTGACCAAGATAAAGCATTTCCTGCTGCATCTGTTAAAGTAACTATTGAGTTATTGAAAGTTGACTTGATATGTGCAGCACCACGTTCAACATTCTTTCTCTCTTTTTTTCTTCTAGTCTTCTTAACTTTTTGAGCTGCCATTGCCTTCCCTCCTTACTATTTCTTTTTGTTTGCGATAGTCTTCTTAGGACCTTTTCTTGTTCTCGCATTTGTTTTAGTCTTTTGTCCTCTAACTGGAAGACCTTTTCTGTGTCTGATACCTCTGTAACATCCAATTTCCATTAATCTCTTGATGTTTAGAGCAACACCTCTTCTTAAATCACCTTCAACTAAGAAATTCTTGTTGATGTAATTTCTTATTTCATTAACTTCATCTTCTGATAAATCTTTAACTCTTGTATCTGGATTAACACCAGTTGCTTCTAAAATCTTATGTGAACTCGCTAATCCAATTCCGTATATATAAGTTAGACCTATTTCAACTCTCTTTTCTTTTGGTAGGTCAACTCCTGCTATTCTTGCCATTGTAATTTACACCTCCTGGTAATTAAAATGCCTTAAATGTGATATATATAGTATATATAATAAAATTTTAGGTTAATAAAGAATTTATTTCTAAATTACAGCCGCCCTAAAATAAAATTATTAATTAAATGCCTATATAATCATATTTGACTTTTACAAAAAAGTCAATATTTTTAAATGACTTCTTTGTTTTTTTTGTCTAATATTATATTTATATTAGCCTTGTTTTTGCTTGTGCTTTGGATTTTCACAGATTACCATTACTCTTCCTTTTCTTCTTATAACTTTGCACTTTTCGCAAATAGGCTTAACTGATGGTCTTACTTTCATCGCTAACCCTCCTTGTAATCTATTGGTAGTATTATACTACTCTATTTTGCTCTCCATGTAATTCTACCTCTAGTTAGATCATAAGGTGAAAGTTCAACTGTAACCTTATCTCCTGGTAGAATCCTTATGAAATTCATTCTTAATTTACCTGATATATGTGCTAGAATTGTATGACCACTTTCTAGTTCAACTTGGAACATAGCATTTGGTAGTGATTCTAGTACAGTACCTTGCATTTCTATAACATCATCTTTTGACATAAGGTAATCAACCCTCCTTAACAATGCCTTTTACTTTTAGAAATCTCTTAATTTTTAAATCAGCACTTTTCTCATTATTTGAAATAGCTAAAGTAATTTCTGAATTACTATTCTCTAAAATCTTTAAGTGCTTAAGTTTTTTCTTCTTAGGCTCTTTTATAGTTTTAGTATTTCCATTTACAATGTATACATAATCATTACTAATAAGTTTTAAAATTACATAAACATTTCCACTATCTCTTCCGGCTGTAGAAAGTACCACTTTTCCAATCAAGTCATTGTTTTGCAAATTTTTTCACCTCGATGATTACCTTAGATATAAACTCTTAATTTATGAATTTATAACTAAGCAACACTTATTATATTAGTGTTAATATTTCGGGTCCATCTGGTAAAATTGCAACAGTATTTTCATAGTGTGCTGATAGGCTTCCATCACTTGTTACAACAGTCCAATTATCTCCTAAGGTTTTAACCTTATATTTACCAGCGTTAATCATAGGTTCTATTGCTAAAACCATTCCTGCTGATAGCTTTGGACCTCTACCTGGTTTACCGAAATTGGGAACTTCAGGATCTTCGTGAACCTTTGTGCCTATCCCATGTCCTACGAAATCTCTTACTACTGAGAAGCCATTAGCTTCTACATAGCTTTGTATCTCATGTGATATATCTGTTAGTCTATTACCAACTTGAGCAAATTTAACTCCCTCAAAAAAGCAATCTTTCGTAACATCTATAAGTTTTTGTGCTTCTAGTGAAACATTTCCTACTGGAAAAGTTCTAGCAGCATCTCCATGGAATCCATTTATAAAGGCTCCACAATCAACACTGACAATGTCGCCTTCTTTAAGAATATAACTTCCTGGCTTTCCATGAACTACTTGCTCATTCACAGAAATACATAGTGAAGAAGGAAAACCATATAACCCTTTAAATGAAGGCTTAGCTCCATGCTTAGTTATAAATTCTTCAGCTATACTGTCTAATTCTGCAGTAGTTATACCAGGCTTAACATTCTTTTCTACCAGTAATAGCGTTTCCGCTACAATTCGTCCTGCTATTCTCATTAGTTCGATTTGCTTATCATTTTTGATAATAATCATTAAACTTCTCTCCCTAAGATGTTACAGATACCTTCAAAAACTTCGTTGATAGCTTTTGTTCCATCTACTACTGAAAGTAAATTTCTTTCTTTATAGAAATCAATAAGTGGTTGTGTTTGTCTTTCATATACATCAAGTCTTTCTTCAACTGTTTCTACAGTATCATCTTTCCTTTGTATAACATCACTTCCGCAAAGATCACATTTACCATCCATTGCTGGAGGGTTAAACTTCACGTGATAACTTGCACCACATGATGGACAAACTCTTCTTCCAGTCATTCTTTCAAGTATGAAATCTCTTGGTACTTCTATTAATAAAGAAGTATCTAGATTTTCATTTCTTGATTCTAAAAACTCTTGTAGAGCTTCAGCTTGATTAACTGTTCTCGGGAATCCATCTAATAAATATCCTTGCTTACAATCATCTTCTTGAAGTCTATCCTTAACCATATCAATGGTTACACTATCAGGAACTAATTGTCCTCTATCCATATACTTCTTAGCCTCAATACCAAGTGGAGTGTTTTGAGAAATATTCTTTCTAAAAATATCTCCTGTAGATATATGAGGAATGGAGTATCTATTACTAATTGATTTAGCCTGTGTTCCCTTTCCTGCTCCAGGGGGACCTAGTAAAATAATCTTCACGGGCATCATCTCCATTATCTATTCTATTTAAGGAATCCTTGATAATGTCTCATTACTAGTTGAGACTCTATTTGTCTAGAAAAATCTAGAGCAACACCAACCATAATTAATAGTGACGTAGATCCAAACGCCATGTTTTGGAACTTAGTATAGCTATCAATTATCACAGGTGTTATTGCAATTACAGCTGCGAATAATCCGCTAATTATTGATATCTTAGTAAGCAACTTCTCAAGATATTGAGCTGTAGCTTCCCCTGGTCTTACTCCTGGAACAAATCCTGCAGATTTGTTTAAGTTCTCAGCCATTTCTTCTGGCTTAAATGTAACTTGAGTATAGAACCAAGTAAAGAATAAAGTTAATAACGCATATACAATTGGATACATCCATTGTTTCTCATTAAAGATACTATATGGACTGTTTGTTATCCATTGTGCCCATCCTGCATCTGGTGCAAATTGTGCAATTGTTTTAGGGAACTCCATAACTGACATGGAGAAGATAATTGCAATTACGCATGATCCAATAATGCTTAATGGAATATGTGTACTTTGTCCTTTTACTATTTTATTTCCTGCTGCCTTTCCTGCATATTGTACTGGTATTCTTCTTTCTGCTAATGAGAAGAAAATTACTGATCCAAATAGAACAGCTAAAGCAACAATTAATAATGATATTTCAACAATAGTAACTTCTTTTGCTTCTTTTAATTGTAGAACTGAATAAACTTGCATTGGTAGTCTTGAAACTATATTAACAAAAATCATTAATGATGTTCCATTTCCTATTCCCTTTACAGTTATTTGATCTCCTAACCATATACAGAAAGTTGACCCAACAACAAATGTGAATACTACAACTATCACTTGCATTGTATTTAATCCAGTTGCTCCACCTTTACTTGCTAATGTTACATAGAAACCAATTGCAAGAATGATAGCAATAACTAAAGCTAAATAACGGGTTGCTTTTTGTATCTTCTTTCTACCATCATCACCTTCTTTTGATAACTGTTCAAGTGAAGGGATTGCAATCGTCAATAACTGCATAATAATTGAAGCATTAATATAAGGCATAACTCCTAGAGCAAATATACTCGCTTGACTAAGTGCTCCACCAGATATTAAATCATAAAAGCCAAGTAATGTGTTACCTTCTGTAATTGACTTTAAATATTCAGTGCTAAGTCCAGGAACAGGAATATGTGATCCCATCCTGAAAATAGCAAGTAAAGCTATAGTCCAATATAACTTCGTTCTTAGTTCTGGAACCTTCCAGGCATTACGTAGGGTTGATAGCATACTTAAATCACCTCAACTTTTCCTCCAGCTGCTTCGATTTTCTCTATTGCAGCCTTTGAGAACTTACATCCTTTAACTGTTAGGCTTTTTTCTAAAGTTCCATTTCCAAGAATCTTAACTCCGTCAAGAACTTTGCTTATCACGTTAGTTTCCATTAAAACTTCTGGAGTAACTTCTGTTCCGTTTTCAAAGATATTTAATCTATCAACATTTATGCTAACGATCTTCTTAGCAAATATGTTAGTAAATCCTCTCTTTGGAAGTCTTCTGTATAATGGCATTTGTCCGCCTTCAAATCCTGGTCTAACTCCACCACCTGATCTAGAGTTTTGACCTTTTTCACCTTTTCCAGCATTTCTTCCTAAACCTGAACCAGTACCTCTACCTACTCTTTTAGGAGCTTTTCTGCTTCCAGCTGCTGGCTTTAATTCATGAAGTTTCATATTCAGTGCACCTCCTCGTTTTTATATTTCTTCTACTTTTAGTAAGTAATCTATCTTTTTGATCATACCTTTAATTTGAGGAGTTCCCTCATGCTCTACTGTCTTACCGATTTTTCTAAGTCCAAGGGTATTTGCAGTAGCAATATGGTCTTTTTTTCTACCAATTAAGCTTTTTACTAATGTAACTCTTAACTTTGCCATTCCAAATTCCCTCCTAACCTATAATTTCTTCAACAGATTTTCCTCTTAATTTAGCAATATCTTCAGCTGTTCTTAAGTTTGCTAATCCGTTGATTGTTGCGTTAACCATGTTTCTTGGATTGTTTGAACCTAATGACTTAGCTCTAACATCCTTTAATCCTGCTAACTCAAGTACTGATCTTGCTGGACCTCCAGCAATAACTCCTGTACCTTCTTTAGCTGGCATGATAAGAACCTTACCAGTTCCGAACTTACCATATATTTCATGAGGAACAGTTGTACCTACAATAGCAACTTTAACTAAGTTCTTCTTAGCATCCTCTATTCCTTTTTTGATTGCTTCTGGTATTTCGATAGATTTACCCATTCCAACGCCAACGTGTCCGTTTTCATCACCAACAACTACTAGAGCGCTGAATCTGAAGTTTCTACCACCTTTAACAACCTTAGTAACTCTGTTTATATAAACAACCTTTTCTTTAAGGTCTAGTGTACTAGGATCGATTCTCATTTCTTTCCCTCCTTGTATATTAGAATTTTAAGCCTGCTTCTCTTGCAGCGTTAGCTAATTCTTGAATTCTTCCGTGGTATATGTATCCACCTCTGTCAAATACCACTTCTGTAATTCCCTTTTCGATTGCTTTCTTAGCGATTGTTTCACCAACAAGCTTAGCTCCTTCTTTATTTCCGCCCTTAGCTGAGAAATCCTTATCTAAGCTAGAAGCAGCCACTAAAGTTACAGCATTTACATCATCTATAATTTGTGCATATATATTCTTTTCACTTCTATAAACTGCAAGTCTTGGTCTCTCAGGAGTTCCTGATAACTTCTTACGAACTCTTAGGTGACGCTTAACTCTACTAGCCTTTTTATCTGCCTTTTTGAACATATGGCTCACTCCTTTCTATTATTTCTTACCAGTTTTACCTTCTTTACGTCTGATTACTTCGTTATCATACTTGATTCCCTTACCTTTGTATGGCTCAGGCTTTCTCCAAGCTCTGATATCAGCCGCAACAGCACCAACGATTTCCTTGTCAATACCCTTAACAACAACTTTAGTAGCTGCTGGAGTTTCGAAAGTAATTCCTTCTACTGCTTCTATTTCAACTGGATGTGAGTATCCAAGGTTCATTACAAGCTTCTTTCCTTGTAATTGAGCTCTATAACCAACACCAATTAGCTCTAGATTCTTTTGGAACCCTTGGCTAACTCCTGTAATCATGTTGTTGATAAGTGCTCTTGTTAATCCGTGAAGAGCTCTGTGCTCTTTAACATCACTTGGTCTAGTAACAACTACTTCGTTGTTTTCAACCGCTATATTAATGTCTTTGTGCATAGCTTTTACTAGCTCACCCTTAGGGCCCTTTACTGTAACTACGTTATCAGCTGCTACAGTTACAGTTACGCCAGCAGGTATAGCTATTGGTAATCTACCTACTCTTGACATAATTGCACCTCCTGTATTTATTCTACCTACATATATTTAATCTACTCTAGTTGAATTCGTTATTGATTATATTACCAAACGTAGCAAACAACTTCTCCGCCTAGGCCAGCTTTTCTAGCTTCTCTATCAACCATTAATCCCTTTGATGTTGAGATAACAGCGATACCTAATCCGTTAAGTACTCTTGGTGTTTCATCTTTTTTGCAATATACTCTTAAACCTGGCTTTGATATTCTCTTTATACCAGTTATAACTCTTTCCTTGTTAGCTCCATACTTTAATGATAATCTCATCATTGGAACTACACCATCATTGTATTCATCAATTTCTTTGATGTATCCTTCTTGTAATAATAAATTAGCGATAGCCTTCTTTACTGTTGAAGAAGGAACCTCTACTACTTCGTGTCTTACAGAATTCGCGTTTCTAATACGTGTTAGCAAATCTGCGATAGGATCTGTCATAATCATTTAATGTGCCTCCTTTCACTATAACTTCGATATTACCAGCTTGCTTTCTTGCATCCTGGGATTTCACCCTTGTAAGCAAGTTCTCTGAAGCATATACGGCAGATACCGAATTTTCTTAGTACAGCATGTGGTCTTCCACATATTCTACATCTTGTATAAGCTCTTGTTTTATATTTAGGTTCTTGTTTCCACTTTTCGATAATAGCTTTACGTGCCACTGTTTTCCCTCCTTATTATTGAGCGAATGGCATTCCAAGGAATCTTAATAATTCTCTTGCTTCTTCGTCAGTGTTAGCTGTTGTTACGAAGATTATATCCATTCCTCTTACTTTGTCGATCTTGTCGTATTCTATTTCTGGGAATATTAATTGTTCTTTGATTCCTAATGAATAGTTTCCTCTACCGTCAAATGACTTACTTGAAACCCCTCTGAAATCTCTAACTCTTGGAAGAGCTATTGTAACTAACTTATCAGCAAATTCATACATTTTAGCTTTTCTTAATGTAACCTTACATCCTAAAGCCATGTTTTCTCTAATCTTAAAGTTAGCAACTGATTTCTTTGCTCTTGTTAAAATTGGCTTTTGCCCTGATATTAATGTTAAATCACTTAGAGCTGATTCTAAAACCTTTTGGTTTTCTTTAGCTTCACCAACTCCCATATTGATAACTATCTTTTCTAATCTTGGAACTTGCATCACGTTCTCATATCCAAACTTTTCCATCATTGCTGGAACTATTTCCTTTTCATACTTCTCTTGAAGTCTTGTCATATTGAGTACCTCCTTTCAGATTCTAGAATGTTTCTCCACATTTCTTGCAAACTCTAACCTTAGTTCCATCTTCTAAGATTTTGTTGCTAATTCTTGTAGCGTTCTTGCACTTTGTACAATATAACATTACTTTTGAGCTGTTGATTGCAGCTTCTTTTTCGATTATAGCACTTTCAACTTGAGCTTTATTAGCCTTTTGGTGCTTCTTAACTATATTAACTCCTTGAACAAGGACTTTTCCTGTCTTTGGACTTACTTTTAAAACTTCTCCAGTTTTACCTTTATCTTTTCCTGATATAACTATAACTGTATCGTTCTTTTTAACGTGTACTTTCAAATCAGCCACCTCCTCTTTATAGAACTTCTGGTGCTAATGATAAGATTTTGTTAAATTCTTTATCTCTTAGCTCTCTTGCAACAGGTCCGAAAATACGAGTTCCTCTTGGTTGCTTATCATCCTTTATTATAACAGCTGCGTTTTCATCAAACTTAATGTATGAACCATCAGCTCTTCTTAATCCTCTTACTGATCTAACAATAACTGCCTTTACAACGTCACCTTTTTTAACAACTCCGCCTGGTGTTGCACTTTTAACGCTAGCAACTATGATGTCTCCAATGTTACCGTATTTTCTCTTTGATCCGCCTAATACTCTGATACACATGATTTCTTTTGCACCTGAGTTATCTGCAACCTTTAGTAAGGTCTGTTGTTGTATCATTGAATTACCCTCCTTTCAGTCTTACAGCCTATTTAGCCTTTTCAACTATTTCAACAAGTCTCCATCTCTTATCCTTAGATAATGGTCTAGTTTCCATAATTAATACTCTATCGTTAACTTTTGCTTCATTATTTTCATCATGAGCTTTGAATTTAGTAGTTCTATTTACAGTCTTTCCGTATAGTGGATGTCTAACCTTAGTTTCAACAGCAACTACGATAGTCTTCTCCATTTTATCAGAAACAACTCTACCTATTCTCTTTTTTCTTAATCCTCTTTCCATTAGGGCTTACCTCCTTCCCAGACTTACTGTTCAACAGCCCTTAACTCTTCTTCTCTTAAGATGGTTTTTATTTGGGCTATAGATTTCTTTACTTCTCTTATTCTCATAGGATTATCTAATTGGCCTGTAGCTAATTGGAATCTTAAGTTGAATAATTCAGCCTTAAGGTCATTTAGCTTAACTCTTAAATCTTGAGGATCATTTGATCTTAATTCTTTTAAGTCTCTAGCCTTCATTATTCTTCACCACCCATTTCCTCAAAATCTCTTCTTGTAACAAACTTAGTCTTTACAGGAAGTTTGTGTGATGCAAGTCTCATAGCTTCTCTTGCAACTTCTTCGTTAACTCCTGATAGTTCAAATAATACTCTACCTGGCTTAACTACTGCTACCCAGTACTCTGGTGAACCTTTACCTGAACCCATTCTTGTTTCAGCTGGCTTTTCAGTAACTGGCTTATCCGGGAAAATCTTTATCCAAAGTTTTCCTCCTCTTCTGATATATCTATTTATAGCAATTCTGGCAGATTCAATTTGGTTACTTGTGATCCATCCACAAGTTGTAGCTTGAATACCGAAATCTCCATAAGCTAAGAAATTTCCTCTTGTAGCTTTACCTTTCATTCTACCACGTTGTACCTTACGATGCTTTACTCTTTTAGGCATTAACATGACTTATTCCTCCTTTCTTATGCGTTAGCTTCTTCCTTTTCTACTTTTTTAGTTGGAAGAACTTCTCCATTGTAAACCCAAACCTTAACTCCGATCTTTCCATAAGTTGTATCTGCTTCTGCAAATCCGTATTGGATATCAGCTCTTAATGTTTGTAGTGGAATTGTTCCTTCATGATATTGTTCTGTTCTAGCGATTTCAGCTCCACCTAATCTACCTGAACAAGCAGTCTTAACACCCTTTACTCCGTGCTTCATAGCTCTTTGTATAGTTTGTTTCATAGCTCTTCTAAAAGATATTCTCTTTTCTAATTGTGCTGCAATATTTTCAGCCATTAATTGAGCGTCTGATTCTGCATTCTTAACTTCAACAATGTTTATTAAAACATTTTTTCCGTTAGCTAATGGTGCAACTTTCTTCTTTAACGCTTCGATTCCAGATCCACCTTTACCGATGATCACACCTGGCTTTGCAGTGTGTATATTTAATTTAACTCTCTTAGCAGCTCTTTCGATTTCAACCTTTGAAATCCCAGCTGAGAAAAGTTCCTTTTTAACGAATTCTCTTATCTTGTTATCTTCAATTAAGTTATCAGCAAAATCTTTCTTGTTTGCGTACCATTTTGCATCCCAATCTTTAATAACGCCTACTCTAAGTCCGTGAGGATGTACTTTTTGACCCACTATTTTTCCCTCCTTCTTACTAAGCTCTTTCCTTAACAGCGATTGTTATGTGGCTTGTTTTTTTCAATATTTTGAACGCTTTTCCGTGATCCATTGGTCTAAATCTCTTAAGAGTTGGACCTTGACCTACGTGTGCTTCTGATACATATAAATTGTCTGCATCTAATCCATTATTATTCTCTGCATTCGCAACAGCTGACTTTAATACCTTGTTGATAACAACAGCTGCTTCTCTTGGAGTATATTGTAATATAGCAAAAGCTTCTTTAACGTTCTTTCCTCTTATTAAATCAAGAACAACCCCAACCTTAATTGGAGACATTCTTACATACTTAGCTATAGCTTTAGCTTCCATTTATGTTCCTCCTTTCCAGGCTTCTTACTTTCTTTTTGATGTTTTATCGTCATGACCTTTGTAAGTTCTTGTTAACACGAACTCTCCAAGCTTGTGTCCAACCATATCTTCTGATATATAAACTGGAACATGCTTTCTTCCATCATGAACAGCGATTGTGTGTCCAATCATTTGTGGGAATATTGTTGAACTTCTTGACCAAGTCTTAACAACCTTCTTTTCACCACTTGCATTCATTTCTTCTATTTTCTTTAAAAGTCCTTCATGTACGAATGGTCCTTTTTTAGTTGATCTACTCACAATTTTTGCCTCCCTTCATAAACCTTAGGCTGCAAGCCATGAAGAGAATTTACTTCTCTTCATACTACTTGCTGTTTCTTCTCTTAATAATAAATCTGTCAGAATATTTCTTGTTCTTTCTAGTTTTGTATCCAAGAGCTGGTTTACCCCATGGAGTAACAGGACTTGGTCTACCGATTGGAGATCTACCTTCTCCACCACCGTGAGGGTGATCACATGGGTTCATTACAGATCCTCTTACAGTTGGTCTCCATCCCATATGTCTCTTTCTACCTGCTTTACCGATGTTAACTATTTCGTTAGTTGAGTTTGAAACAGTTCCAACAGTAGCTCTACATTCTATTCTTACATATCTCATTTCACCAGATGGTAATCTTAATGTAGCGTAGTTTCCTTCTTTAGCCATTAATTGAGCTGAGTTACCAGCTGATCTAACTAATTGACCACCTTTTCCAGATTGTAATTCAATGTTATGAACTATTGTACCAACTGGAATATTCTTTAATGGAAGTGCATTACCTGGCTTGATGTCTGCTTCTGGTCCTGAAACAACAACGTCTCCTACCTTTAATCCTGCTGGAGCGATTATGTATCTCTTATCTCCATCAGCGTAAACAACAAGTGCAATGTATGCAGTTCTGTTTGGATCGTATTCTATTGTAGCAACCTTTGCTGGAATACCATCCTTATTTCTCTTGAAATCTATTATTCTATACTTTCTCTTAGCTCCACCACCATGGTGTCTAACAGTAATTTTACCTTGAGCATTTCTACCACCAGTTTTCTTTAAAGAAACTAGAAGTGACTTCTCAGGAACATTTGTAGTTATTTCTTCAAATGTAGCCATAGTCATTTGTCTTCTTGATGGTGTAATTGGCCTAAACTTTTTAACTGCCATTTGTGTTCCCTCCTTCTTTCAGCTTATCTGGCGCTTTCCGCACCAATAATTCACTTTAATGTTATTGCATACCTTCGAAGAATTCGATTCCTTTGCTTCCTTCAGCTAAAGTAACGATAGCCTTCTTGAAGTCTGCTCTCTTTCCTACATGTACGCCCATTCTCTTAGTTTTTCCCATTGTTCTGATTGTTTGAACATTAGCAACCTTAACTCCGAAAACTTCTTCAATAGCTTTCTTTATTTGAACTTTGTTAGCAGAGATATGAACTACAAAAGTGTACTTATTTTCAGCCATAGCAGCCATACTCTTTTCAGTTATAACTGGCTTTCTTACTATATCATAGCTTGTTAAATTCATTATGCGTACACCTCCTCAATCTTTGATACAGCATCCTTAGTAATAATCATCTTTTCAAACTTTAAGATGTCATATACATTGATGTTGTTTGCAGGGATAACAGTTACTCCTTCAATGTTTCTAGCTGACTTGTAAACAGCTTCATTTGATTCTGCAGTAACTATTAATGTCTTCTTAGCTTCAAAAGCTTTTAAAACTGCTATCATTTCTTTAGTCTTTGGTGCATCGAAACTTAAGTTTTCTAATACTACCATTTGACCATCGTTAACTTTGCTAGTTAAAGCTGATGTTAAAGCTACTCTTCTCATGCTCTTTGGAACTGAAACTCTGTAGTCTCTTGGCTTTGGTGCAAATACAACTCCACCCTTAATCCATTGTGGTGCTCTTATTGAACCTTGTCTTGCTCTACCAGTTCCTTTTTGTCTCCAAGGCTTGATTCCGCCTCCTCTTACTTCAGCTCTAGTCTTAGCTGATTGAGTTCCTTGTCTTTTGTTTGCAAGTAATGCAACAACTACTTGGTGCATAGCATATTCATTAACTTCTACACCGAAAACTTTATCGTTTAATTGGATATCTCCAACTTGCTTTCCTTCTTTATTAAATAATCCTATTGTAGGCATCCTGCTTCCTCCTTTCTTCTAGAAATTAAGCCTTAACTGTATTTCTTATTACTACTTTACCTTTGTTAGGTCCTGGGATTCCACCCTTAATTAGTATTAAGTTCTTTTCAGCTATTACTTTTACCACTTCAACATTTAAAACTGTTGTATTAACAGCTCCCATGTGTCCTGGCATCTTTTTGTTCTTGAATGTCTTTGATGGATCTGATGATGCTCCCATTGAACCAACAGCTCTGTGGAACTTAGATCCGTGTGACATAGGTCCTCTTTGAGCATTCCATCTCTTGATAACCCCTTGGAATCCCTTACCTTTAGAAACTCCAGAAACGTCAACCTTATCTCCAGCAACAAATACATCTGCCTTAATTTCTTGACCAACTTCGTATTCATTTACGTTTTCTAATCTGAACTCCTTTAAAGTTCTTCTTAGTGAAACTCCTGCTTTAGCAAAATGTCCCTTAGCTGGCTTGTTAACTAACTTTTCTCTTATATCACCGAAACCAACTTGAATTGCTTCATAACCATCTTTTTCGATAGTCTTCTTTTGAACAACAACACATGGTCCAGCTTCTACTACAGTTACAGGAACAACCTTTCCATTCTCATCGAATATTTGAGTCATCCCGATTTTTTTACCAATTATAGCTTTTTTCATGTACTTACACCTCCCAAACTTATTAGCGGATTGTCTCCAATCATAACAGTTCAATGTCTTATATTTTAATTGCTTATTAAAGCTTTATTTCGATATCAACACCAGCTGGTAAGTTTAATCTCATTAATGCATCAACAGTTTTTGGTGATGGATTAACTATGTCGATTAATCTCTTGTGTGTTCTGATTTCGAATTGCTCTCTAGAGTCTTTGTACTTGTGAACCGCTCTTAATATAGTTACAACATCTTTTTCAGTTGGTAATGGTACTGGACCAACAACCTTAGCTCCTGTTGACTTAGCAGTTTCAACAATCTTCTCAGCTGATTGATCTAATATTGTATGATCAAAAGCCTTTAGTCTGATTCTTATTTTTTGTTTTGACATCTTGGTTTCCCTCCTTTTCATGTACGCTTTACTTCTAACGCACAACAGCGGTTATACTATAAACTGTTCCTGGTGTTTCATAACTTTTGAAACAAAATTAACATACATTTATAGATTCCCTGTCGTTGGATTCTAGATCCTAACTTACTCATCAAGAATTCCCCGGAAGTCCGGCAACCTCTTAACTCATCGCTGTATGCTTCGCAACTTCTATATTATACTATTTTCACATAATATATTCAAGTTTTTTTTGAAATTTTTATATCTTTTTTTTAATAAGATATTTTAAATTTTCAAGCGTTTCTCACTCACTTGTTTTATTGTAATGTGAAATTAATTTTTTTTCAAGAGATTTATTAATGTTATTTTTTTCAAATAGCATTAGTAAACATTTACCTTGTTGAATTTATTTGAAAATAAAAAGACAAGGAAATTTATTCCTTGTCTTTTTATATTGTTATTACTCGATTATGCTTGTAACAACTCCTGAACCTACAGTTCTTCCACCTTCTCTGATCGCGAATCTTAAACCTTCGTCCATTGCAACTCTGTTTATTAATTCAACGTTCATGTCGATGTGATCTCCTGG
>JBOFQV010000096.1:0-6223 GCA_051650705.1 Clostridium sp. | reverse complement strand
ATCCATATTGATTAAATATGAAGCCAAAAGAAATACAGCTTCCATTCTCTACTTTTGTGGACATTGGAATTTCTTTCACTTTTACTGTGAAAACTATTTGAGTAGTAGCTCCAACAGCTAGATTTGGTAGAGTAAATCCATTAATAGGATTATAATCTGCAAAATTTATTCCATCTATACTTACTGATCCTGCTATAAAGGTACAGCTTGCATCTATTTTATCTTGGAAAAATAATTCCTTTGCATGCTCTGTTCCAGTATTTTGTATATTTATAGTATAGGTTACATCATCATTAACATGGGCTGTTAATGTAGATGGGGTTTTTGTTATTGATAATAATCCGTCTTGTACAATAACACTTATTGTGTTTGTTGTTCCACTGTTTGTTATTGTGTCTATTCCTGATATAAATTGATAACTATAACTTGCATTTTGCTTTATTAATCCCCCTGTTGGAACAGCATTAATTCTAGCATTAAATATAACTGTTACAACTCCTCTTGCCTTTACAGTACCAATATTTATACCACTTGAAATATTTGCAGTAGGATTTGATACTCCATTTATGGTTACAGAGCCTGGAATAAATGAAGACACTGAATCTAATACTGCTGAAACTACAACATTGTTTGCATCCACATCTCCATCATTCTTAACTTGAATTGCATATGCTATAGGCTCCCCAACCTCAACATTATATTCTGAATCTCCATCAATATCGTAGGAATCTAAGGTTACTATGATATTTGGTGCCTTTGCTAAAACTTGAGCTCCATAGGCTAAAAGCTCTATACCATCACCAATTGCCCCTGAAATAATTTGTCCTGCAAGTAGGGTTTGATTTGCTACTAACGTTTTCGAAATATCTACATTTGTAATATCCCACTTATTTCTTGCTCCTAAAGTTTGTTTTGGAACAAAGCCATCATGATTTTTATTTCCATTTGTACCATTAATGTTTAATAACCCATTGCTTTCACTTAGTGGATTGGCTACATTCACCACCCCTGAGAAGAAGTTATTTCCTGGGTTATTTGGTGCCTTTCCTGGGTTTGGATTAGGAGATAAAACTGTATTTCCTATATCCTTTAGCTGTGCAAAGGATGGTCCTGCTGAAGCAAAATCATTTCCACTTAATGGTCCTCCATTTGCTGCAATTAAGGTTACATCTCCCTTTATTAAGCTTTCATCAGAGCTTGTTGTAAAGCCTGAAATAGCTGACTGTAATGGTGTACTTGGGGTAGCTACAGATATTCCTGAAATATACATTACCTTTTGTGGTAGGAATGTATTATTTCTATAAATAACCACCAATGACCAACCAGCTCTTGTATCGCTTAACCCTGCTGGTGGCACGCTAATTGGAACATTTGATACTGTATAACTTCCTCCTAGTACCTCCTTAACTATATTAGTTACATCTGCTGATCTAAATCTATCAACATACCCTGATACAGTTGTATAGCTTTCTTTATTAACTGGTGTAATTGTATAAGCTCCCTTAGATGTTGTTAAGGTAATTGGATTATCTTGAATACTTCTAACATCTAAAGCATCAGTTGCAGGACTGAATACAGTAGAAAACCATATAAGCTCTGCATATACTATTGTACTGTTTGGTAATATATCTAAGCTTGCTGTACTTCCAGCTTCTGTCCAATCTCTAGTGCTTGTTCCATCAGCCTTTATTAAATCTGATGAGTTTACTTCTGCTTCTGTTGTACTTCCACATACAACTAAAGAATTTCCTGTGGCAACTAGTTTCACTTTATCTACATTTGAAAATTTTTGTGATACCGCCATTTTATCTCTCCTTTTCTAAACAGAATTAAGGTTTTTATAAATATTTTGATAATATATTTTATTAAGGTAACTCTCTTTTGTTACATAATTACACAATTAATAAGAAATAATCCTATAATTTCGCAACATAATGTAGTCTTTTGAATATAATATATTAAAGTAATTTAAGGAGTGATACACATGCCTTCTAATATTTTAAATGTGAGTATTGGTAATACTCAAAATATCCCCATATTAATAGGAAACACCTCTTCCTTTGATATAAGCATACAAAATATTAGCCCTACAGAAAGGGTTTACAATTTAAGTATTTTTTTAACCCTGCCAGATGGAATGACTCTCTCCTCATCAACAGCTACTCAAACCTCAAGTAAAACTAATGGTGATAACAGCACTACCTATTCCTGGATAAATCTTAAGGACCTTGCTCCTATGGAGGTGGACTATAAATTTTCCATTACTGTTAAGTGTAATTTAAAATTTAAAAATGGAGCCTCAGTTCCTTTTGGATATAATTTCTCTGGAATTTCTGTGACCTGTCAGGTTGACACCATGCCAAGAGGAATTTATGATATTGGAAATGAAATAATTTCAAAAATAATTTCTATGAGCTATACAACTGTTAGATTTTCTAGCATAATCACCACAAGTGGCAACGTATTAAAGGGAGCTGGAACCTCCTTAGCCCTTAATGACTATACTCAAGTAAATAAAACTACCTGTACCTTCACAAATAATTCAGTTTCTTCTTCCTTGGTAAATATCTCTATACTTTTAGAAAATGGTATTAGATATATTGGAAATATTTCCACTTCTGGTACAGACTCCTCCAAGCTTTTAAACCCAACTATTAGCCTTGTTCAAATTAATGGCAAAATCTATACTCAGCTTTATTTTGGAAGCATCTCTCTTTCTATAAATAGCAATACTACCCTAATGTTTGATTATGCTGTTTGGAACAAAACTAACAATAATGAAGGAGCACTTATTCCCCATGGCAGCAGCCTAAATATGCAGATTAATATGACCTCAGCAGACCCTCTTGTAATAGCTTCTCACTATAGCTATACAACCTTTCTTGCTATGGACTTAATTATTATTACCTCAATAAATAAATCCTTTGTTGATGTACAAATGGGGGTTATTTTCACCTATGTTTATAAGGTTGGTCAATACTATAACATTAGTGATATTGTTGTGAATTATTTTATTCCTGATGGTATATTGTATATTTTAAGCTCCTCTACTCCTGTTTCAGTAATTCATAATTCCACTGTTAATGGATATCATTTAACTTATAATTTCCCATATGCCTCCAAAAACTCAACTAATACCATAACCATAGATGGTAAAATCAATAGTTATTACAGCTATAAGCTTGATAGCCAAGGGCAAGAATTACCAATTGTTGCTTCTGACCCCTTTTTATTAACTACAGATATTTTAGGAACTCTTGTGGAGCTTCCATCCCAAGTTAGTGATAATTCAAGTACCACTGCAAGTATTGCAATTGGAACCATAACAAAGCAATTTGTTAAGGGCTATTATAAAAATGGAACTCCTAAAACAATAAACACCTTAGCTCCTGGGGATTTAGCTGAATATAACTTGATTTATAATGCTTCTACCTTAAATGCAATACAAAAGGATGTTTATCTTTCTGACTTTTTCCCACTATCCTCTGACCCTATAGACAATTTAACCTATGTATACACTGGAGTAACTCCAATAACTGCTCCAAGTCTTATTTCCCCTCATGGTGTTGACTTCTATTATGGAGATATTCCTGGTTTGTCATCCTCTGTAATTAACTTCAAGGCACCTATTGCAACCCTTGGCTCCTCTACTCAAAATTCAAATTTAATGAAGCTTAAGGGAATTAACACCTATGGAGAAGCCTATAGCAATCGTGATCAAGTAAACTTTAATATAGGAACTCCAAATATCACCTTATCTAAGTCTGTTGCAGGGCCTAATAAAAATGCTATTAAAGCTAATGAAATCTACACCTATACCATTGTTATTTCAAATACCAATAATGGAACTGAAACAGATGCCTTTGATTTTACCTTAAATGATACCCTATCACCAACTTTGTTTACCTTAGATTTAAACAGTATTACTGTTAGTGGAACTGGTAGCTTTAACACTCCAACAGTTCAAGGGAATAATATTTCTATGTATATTAACAAGCTTTCTCCTGGAAGCTCTCTAACTCTTAGCTATAAGGTTACAATCTCCCCTGTACTTGCACCAGGAGTTACAATAATTACAACTGCCTCAAATACAAACCCTTATTCTCAAAGTTATGACCCACTCTCAACTAACTTCCAATATAGTAATTTAGCTAAATCTGCTTCTGCTACTTTACTTTCTCAAGGAATTTCTATTACTAAGAGTAACTATGCTGAAGTGTTTAAGGTGGGTTCTCAAATAACCTATACTATTTTTGTAACTGTACCTCTTGGTACTATTGCTTATGGACTATATTTAACTGATGTATTACCAAGTGGAGGGCAAAGCTATTTAGGTCCATGCTATAAAAATGGTAGCTTAATAACACCAACTGTTAATTCTAATACAATTACCTTTCAAACAGAGGATGTAGTAGATAGTAGAACCTCTGCTCAAAGTTTAAGGTATATTTTCACAGCTAAAATTGATGATGCCACTAAGGTTATTAATTCAACTACCCAAGCTCAAACAAATAGGGCTAACTGCTACTTTAAACAAACTCCAGCTGGAGGTTATTCTTCAGTTAGTGCTTCCTTAAATGTAACAATAAATCACCCAAATATTGTAATGAATTTAAGTGTAACAGATAAAACAACTGGTATTAACTATACTCAAACCGCTCCAATCACAACAAATTCCCAAATGGAATTTACACTTGGCTTCCAAAATAATAGCTCCATAACTCTTAAAAATGGAACAATTGAAATTCCACTTAGTGAGAGCTTTTTATTTGTATCAATTGATACCATGATTTTATGTACCGCAACCTACAATTCTTCATTAAATAAGATTATTATAACCGTCCCTTACCTTTCCCCTGCTAGCTCTGGCTACCTTTCCTTTAAGGTTTTACCAAAGGCCTTACTAAGAGCTGGTTCATCAATTACAACTCAAGCTACAGCAATTTCTTATTATAATGACATCTCTGAAGCTAAGGTGTATGGTGGAGAAAAAAGTAATGAGGTTAATTGTATTCTCCCTCCTGGAGTTTCCCTAAAGCCAAATCCACTATACAAAATAGGTGAATCAACCTCCTTTGTTGTTACTCCTCCTGGAAATGGGGTTGATATTCTTAATTACTTTAAAAATACTGGTGGAGGATATGATGACTTTACTTTAAAAATTGCCCCTGTTGCCCTCCCATACTCCTTATTTATTGATGATATTAAAATAGCAGATGTTTTAGCTAACACCCCTTATCAACAATTGTTGCCTGAAATGACAAATCTAGCTCCTGATACAAGTAAAATAATTAAGCTCTCAACAACCATTCCAAATACTCAATCCCTTGGATATAGATATGACTTTGTGGTAACATCAAAATCCACAACCTCTCCTTATCCAGAAAGCACAGTATTAAATATTGACCCTCATCCATTCTAAAATAAAAAAGGGGAAGTTTAATATTTTTTAATTAAACTTCCCCTTAAATGTATAGTAAAACTACACTATTTATTAATATTTCTCCTGATTTATCTATAGTGTAACAGCCATGAATCATTTTAATTTTTACCATTATATCCTCTTCATATATTATTCCACTTGATGCTACTAATATTTCTGAAAATCCAAACACATCTTCTAAACATTTTATTTTCCCTTTACTTTTATATACTATTTTATATTTTATTTTGTATATAACTAAAACATTTGCATTATTTTTTACATAGCTATTAATTATTTTTGTGTTTACTATTTCAGGATATAATTTAATTGACATTATACAATTCACATTTCTAATTGAAATACTACTAGAAGCAACCCCCTGTTTAAATATGTTATTTTCATTATCTATGGTTACATTATTACTTTTTACATCAACTCTAAGAGGAGGTTTTTCATTATTATAAATATAGTCATATTCTATACTGCTTTGATTTTTAATACTTTTATTTGTGGGTAGTATTAATACTTTAAAGGTTATAGTTGTTTCTCCTAAACCCTTTAAATTCCCTATATAAAAACCCTCTTCAGGGTTAATACATCTTTTTTTTACCCCATTTATAGTTACAGTATTTTTAATAAACCTTGCCCCATCTTCAATCTCATCTCTAAAAAATAAATTTCCTAAAACTTCATGTGTAATATTTAAAATTAGAATTGTATAAATTATGATTTTATATGAATATACCCTTTCATTTGTTGATTTTTTTGTTACCCTAAGCTTTTCATTTATTATTTGTG
>JBOFQV010000095.1:0-3593 GCA_051650705.1 Clostridium sp. | reverse complement strand
CATTTACTGTGAATGGATGCATCATCCAACACCAATCTCCATCTACCCATACTGAGTTTTCTATGGTTTTATAAAGCATTTGGCAGGTTGATGATTTTCCCACTCCCATTGTTCCATTTATCAGAATTAATTTTTTCATGTTGCTTTCTCTCCCTATTCTAGATTTAGGGTGTATGAATATCCTGTTCCTAAATCTTTTACTTCTATGAAGTATAATTCTCCTTTTGCATTTAGATAATTATACATTCTGCTTAGTTTATCCATATCATATGGGCTTGCTTCTTTCCCATCTACAAACTTGACCATTTCTTCATCTTCATACCATTTTAGGGCAAATTCATAGTGTCCTTTGAATCTTGTTAATCTTAGGTTTTCTTCTATGTTTATTACTTCCATTAACTCATCCCCTTTACTTTATTTTACCATAAAAAAACAAATGACTAAAAATAAAGTCAGAATCAATTAAATTTAATCGATTCTGACTTTCTAGGTTAACCCAAGTGTGCACTTAAAATAGAGAACACACTAGGTAAAAAAACATTTGTTGCTTATTCCGTCGCATGCGCTCCAAGTCACCGCACCAAATTTTTTTTTACCAAATTGATGTCCTTTCCCTATTTTAAAGTTAAGTGTCTCTTATATAAAACTCTTAAGAGTTTTTTTTAAAATCTATTCAGCTCTGCTGAATTTTAAAGATTTGAAAGAAAAAACATTAATTTAGAGAAGAGACTGCAATAGGGATAAAAGTTTTTATGGCGTCGACTTGGAGCTTGTCGACGGAGAAAGCAAGAAAAACTTTTATCCCAGCGCGCTCTCTAAATTTAAGTGCACACTTAAAATCTTTTATTTATCTTCTTTCAAATCCAATATATCTTGTTCCTTGGAAGCTTAAAATACCCTTGTCACCCTCAACAAGCATGCCATACTCTCTCCCTGAAACCTTTAGCTCCATTCTGTCCCCATTAACAAATTCAAAGGTTACATAATAGGTTGAAGAAGTACTTGTAGTTGGTGTCTCTCCTCCATGGTGGTGGTGAGTTACATTAACTCTTTTAGCTACAACTTTTGATTCCACAGGTATTATGGGTTGTTTATTGTTGTTGCTCCACTCAGCTACCCCTTTAATCATTTGGAAAATAATCATTCCAAGAATTAAGAAAAATACTAGAAAAAATAATCCTTGCACTGTTTCAAATCCCCCTCCAAAACCAGATACTCCTGGTGCACTCATTATAATTTCCCCCTTATTTTTTAATTACTAGCGTCCATACTCCAATAATTTTGAACCCTAGCTTATGATATATTCTACCTGCTTCTGGGTTTAAATAAAATAGACAAAGCGATTTCCCCTCATCAATAACGTCACTACAAAGCTTACTTAAGCATTTGGTTATATACCCTTGTCCTCTGTAATCCTCCCTTGTTGCAACTGATAAAATCATTGCTGATGCACTATTTTCTGCACTTGTTTGAGCTGATGCAATAATTTCTCCATTCTCATTTTCTATATAATATACTCTTGTAGACTTGTCCATCATTCTCTTTTTTAAAGCCTCTGGAGTATCTGTGTTGCTTCCCCTAAACTCCTCTATTTCATCTAAGAAATTTACTATTCTTTCAGCATCATCTAGGGTTGCCATTTTTACTTCATTGCCATAAGTGTGTAAGCCTTCCTTGGATATTAATTCACAATATATAGTTTTCTTCTCCTCATAATTTAAATAAACATCCTTAAACTCTTGGACAATATCATCCTTCCCTGCAAGAGTTGTATTTATGCCATTTCTCATTATTATGTCCTTAAATGCCTTCTTGTCCTTAAATCCATCCTTATAGTAGCAAATATATGATTCATGATACCTTAATAATATACCCTGCACGTCCTCATTTTCATCAAAGCTTCCCCAAACCTCCATGAACTCTGCATTAAACCCATAGTTTTCAATATCTCCAATAATGAAAAGATTGATAGAAGCCTCATCTACTAAAAATTTAATAGTCTTTTCCTTGTCCTCACTTATTAACTTTCTAATCATATCTTCATCCCCTTTTTTTAATTGAGAATTATTTAAAAACTCCTCTAGAGTTTTAACCTTAATTCTGCATCCTCAATTCCCTTTTGGTAATGTTATTTTAAAGCTTGTTAGCTCATTTACCTTACTTGTTAACTCTATTTTCCCATTTAACTTTTCAACTAATTGCTTGGTTATTGTTAGTCCAAGTCCACTACTTTGGAACTCCTTACTTCTTGCATCATCTAGGGTATAGAGTCTATCAAAAACCCTTTCAAGGTTTTCCTGCTCTATTCCTCTTCCCTTGTCCCAAATTGTTATATCAATATTCTCCTTATTTTCTTTGAGAATTAGTCCAACCACTCCTCCCTCATAGCCATATTTATAGCTGTTTGAGATTAGATTTGTTAGTATTCTCTCCAAATATCCCTTGTCTGTATATAAAAATACATCCTTTTCTGGCATATCTATATTAAATTCAAGACCATTTTTCTCAAAGGTATCATAGTATGAAAGAACTGCATTTCTACACTCTTCACTTATGTTTGTTTTTTCCAGGGTTGGTGTTTCATCTCCCCCCTCTATCTTTGAGAGAGAGAAGAACTCATTTATTATTTCAACAACTTCTGTTCCCTTTTTTCTTATTGAACCGATTATTCTTTTCTTTTCACCCTCATTTAAGTTCTCCATTTTATCAAGCATTTCAGCATAGCCAAGTATTACTGTTAGAGGAGTTTTTATATCATGAGAAATGTTTGAAACCATCTTTTTCATTCTTTCATCATTTCTAATATTTAGTGCCTTGTTCTTTTGATTTTTACTTAGAATTTTATTAACACTAACAAGAAACTTTTGAAGATGCTTATTTGATGTAACTACCAAAACCCTTTCCCCAGTATTATTCTCATTTATACTTTTAATTTTACTAGATATATATTCTAAATCCTTATAAAGGTTTCTCATTTTATTTCCTTGATATATTATTATAAGTATTAAAATTATAATAACTATATACAGTGTAGTGTTCAAAAATTATTCCCCCTCATACTTGTACCCAATACCCCATAGAGTTTTGATTATGGTTGGTTTTGATGGGTCTTCCTCTATCTTTTCTCTCAATCTTCTTATGTGGACATTTATAACATTTTCATCCCCATAATACTCATCCTCCCACACAAGAGAGTAGATTTGAGCCTTTGTAAACACTCTTTTTGGGTTCTTTATAAACAGCTTAAACATCTCAAATTCCTTGTTTGTTAGCTGAATTACTTCTCCATTTTTCTTAACAATATAACTTTCTAAATCAACCTCAATGCCTTGAATTTTTATTAAATTTTCTTTTCCTTCAACTGCTGATCCTGCTATATATTGGTGTGTTCTTCTAATTATTGCCTTAATTCTTGCAACTAATTCAATAACTGAAAAAGGTTTTTGTATATAATCATCAGCTCCAAAGCCTAAGCCAAGAGCCTTATCTAAATCTGAATTTTTTGCAGATGTTATTAGAACTGGTGTTGTGCTCTTTTCCCTTATTTTCTTTAAGCACTCCATTCCATCCATTCTTGGCATCATTAAATCAAG
>JBOFQV010000094.1:0-6219 GCA_051650705.1 Clostridium sp. | reverse complement strand
AATTATTACTATCTAACAAAGATGATTTAAAGCTTTATGCAAAGGAAGCTTCTAAGGAATTACATATAGGCAGAATTACATCATCTTTTTTCACTTTAAATACTGTGGGAACAACAATTATAATTAATTTAGAAAAAGGACAATTAATACTCACCTCTAATAATATAACTTTATCTGTAACAGTTTTTGTTCTTACAGATGAAATAACTATTGATCTACACCCCACCTTTAGATACATCTACAATACTCTAAAGGCAAAAACCTATATTTCAGAGTTTACCCTTAATCAAGATCCACCAAAGGAAGTTATAATAAAAAATCCACTTTTTCGATTACCTAAAGCGGCCACCATTTCTAATTCCACCTTATCAATATTAGGAAGTAGCGGTGGTGTTGCAAGCTCCATGCTTTCAATTTTAAATTTATCTTGTATGGATGAAAATGACCCTCTTAATAAGTTTATAAGTGGAGCTACCTTGCATTTAATTGATATTAATCAAAAGGATATTTGTTATTATGAGGAAAGGTATAAAAATCTTAAAGGCAATCTTTATATTCACCAGTTTGATTTAAATGATATCCAAAAATTAACTGACCATTTATTAAACACATCCACCTCAATTGTTGTGGATATGTCCTTTGCAGATACTGTTGATACTTTAAGAATTTGTGATTCTTTAGGAATTATTTATATAAATTCAGCCTTTGAAAGTGTTGCTGTGGATGAAAATGATGATTTGCAAGGGTTTCCTCTTCAGGAAAGATATAAGATTTTTGAAAGTCATAGAGAGGAATTTAAGAATACAACCTCAATTATTTGCTCTGGAATGAATCCTGGAGTTGTTCAATGGATGGCAATTGAATTAATGAAGCAAAATAATAATGAGGTTCCAAATGGATGCTATATTGTAGAAGAGGACACCTCATTCTTTGAAGATGAAGCACTTTGTGATAAAAACACTATTTATACCACTTGGTCACCAGAGTGTTTCTTAGATGAAGCCATTTACAGCTATCCTAATTACGTGAAAAAGCACCAATCTTTATTCCTTTATAAAGAAGTGTATGAAATAGAATTTAAAGTCACATTAGGAGAAAAGGTGTTTTATGGTTCTCTTATGCCTCACGAGGAAGCCTTAACTCTTGGAAAAATGTACGACATGGAAACTGGCTTTATTTACAAGGTAAATGATCATACCACCAATATAATAGTTAATAATTTGGATGATTTAGATTCTCTATGGGATATGCCAATGGAAGTTCTCTCTCCTGAAAAGGCACAATTAAAGGGAGAGGACTTAGTTGGAGTGCTTCTTGTATATGATGAAAAGGAAGTTTTTATGTACAATACCCTAACTAATAAAGAAACCTTCAAAAAATATGGAACAAATGCAACCTATCTTCAAGTAGCATCTGGACTTTATGGAGCCCTTTGTTCTATTGTTCTGGATTCATTACCTAAGGGAATTTTCTATATAGACGAGCTACTTACCTCAACAAACAGCAATTATGGAGAATATTTAAGCTATCATTTAGAAAAATTTGTTGTAGGTGAAAACAAAAATATTGATGGTGACTTATTAAATAGAATGAGAGAAAGAAATTAATAAAAAGGAAGGAACTTCATTTTAACCAGAAGTTCCTTCTATAATTATTTTACTATAATATTTTTTTCCTATATAATTTTTCATATCCCTTCTTTTTAATCCTTTGAGTTATGAAAAATCCATTTTTCTCATAGATTTCTTGTGCTTTTTTTTCTCTTCCCTTAGTAGATGTATAAAGACATAAGTACTTCATTCCTCTATTTTTTGCTTCCTTAATTGCAAAATTTAACAAAGCTATACCAATCCCTTTTCCTCTATACTTTTTATCAACACAATACCACCCTATCCAAAGGGCATTTTCAAAATTACAATAAATTGAGTATAATCCTATTGTTCCAATTACTTTCTTTTTATTTTCTACTGCTATAAAGTATTCAAGACTTATTAGGTCTTCATCATACTCCTCAACATAAATTGAAAATTTCTTAGGATCTATACTTGCTTCTAATTCTATTGTTGGCGGTTCATCTTCATCATCAAAAACATGCCTAACTAATTTACTTGCTTGCTTTAAGTATTCCTTAGATAATGGAACTATTTCAATGGTTTCACTTATTTGCATAGTTTCCCCTTCCATTAATTAATATAATACTTATCCTATGCTTGAACATTTATTTTGTAAATATGATAAAGGCATTTTATTAAATTCTATTTAAGAAAATTTATCTTACCTGCTCTATAACATAAGAATCCACCTGATGTCATTATATCTTTATCGATAAAATTTACTTCAAAAACAACTTCTCCCTCTTCTGTTGCTTCAACAACATAAACTCTATTTTTAACTCTTGGACTCTTCATATCATCTACAGAATTTCCAAATCTGTCCTTTGCTGTTCCTCCAAAGCACATTAATCTATTTCCATTATCTAAAAGAGAAATGCCTGAAAGGAATGGACAATGAAGCTCACTTCCTCTTTCCTTTCCATATTGCCAAACCTGTTTTACTTCCATTTTTTCTTCATTAATAGAGTATTCAACTCCTCTACTATAGTTTGATGATGCTAAAACTGCATTTTCAAAATCAAAGCTTCTATAATTTCCATCATCAAAAAGAAGAAGATTATCCCCATTAATTACTGCTGTATGACCAGACCAACTCCACTCAAAATCCTCTCCACCTGGCTTTAAAAGATACTTTTTAAAGTCTTCCTTCCAGTTATCATGTGGTCCTAATATCCACTTTATTTCTCTTGTAGTCTTATCTATTTTACAAACTAAGCTTTGATTCCTTGATGAAACAACAATAGAATTATCCCTTTCATCATAAGAAACTGAATTTAAATGTAGCCAATCTCTCTCATCATTTATAACCTTTTTATCAATAACAGGAGTTCTTTCCTTATCTAAAATTTCATTAAAATCAATAACATCTATGATTTTCTTAGTGGCTCTATCAAACTCCACAACCACATCCTCAACTGTGTCCTCATGTTGAGTTAGGGCTAAAAGATTTCCATTATCCATTTCATAAACATCATGGTGAGAGCCATTTGCCATGTAATAGAAATCCTTATATCTTCCTAAGAAGTCCATTTCCACAACCCCTGTTGGAGAGTATTTTTCATATTCCCCCTCTGAAATTGGAGAATCCACTAAAAGATTTCCATTTTTAAGCTTATTAAATAAATACCAACTCTTCCCTAAATAAAACCATCTAACGCTCCCATTATAATCTATAATAGAATAAAGATTCCCAAAGGGTCTTGATCCATCTGCTCTAGCTAAACAAAGAGTAATAAACCCTTCACTTACCTTTTCCTTTTTACTTTCTACAACCTTTAAATAAGAGAATTCTTCTGGTAATTCCTCTGTTTCAATTTCTATGTTACTAATGATTTCTTCCCCATTTTTCATTAAGGCTTTTACAGAAACCTTGTTCTTTCTTCCACCAAAAAGTCCAACAACAGGCAGCTCCTGTTCCCCTTGGTTTGCTTCTATTTTATATGTATAATCCCCTTCAATTTGAACTTCAAACTCTGAAGCTTCATTTAAATTAAACTTTACCATTGCTGCAAGTGGTGTTAATTTAAAGGGATTTAACTTAATAAAAGGATTATTAAAATCATAGCTTCCCTTTTTATATTCTTCATTAATTTCTTTTTCTAATCTTAATTGTTCATCATAAATCTTTTCCATAGTTGCTCCTTCTTCATTTATGAATTATCAAAATCAAAATAAGAGCCGTACTAATACAGCTCTATTTTTATCTTTTAATTATTAAAATAATGTTATAACAAATCCTATTAATATAGTAGCAATATAAATTACATTGCTCATAACAAAGTTTTGCACTGATAAGACAAATGTGTCTTTTTTACTTTGAAGTGCATAGAATTTTTTAATATTATCATTAACAGGCTTTAATGTTATAAGTGCTAATATTGAAACTAAAGGTAAAACTCCTAGAATTACTCCTAATAAAATTCCCATATATCCAAAATAGTAAGTCCATTTAAATACTCCAAGAGCCTTCTCTTTTCCAATAAATATTGGTAAAGTATATCTCTTGTTAACAATATCCTCTTCCATATCACAAATATTGTTTGCAAGCATTATGTTTGATATACCTGCAATACTTGGCATTGTTACAATGAATAATGAAATTAATACATCAATATTTAATGAAACACTCAATACTTCTTTTGAAAAACCAATTCCTATTACATTGGTATCATAAATATGTACATAAATTGCTAAGAATGTTATTAAGAATCCCATTGTTAATCCAGAGAAAATCTCTCCAAATGGTGTTCTTGAAATTGGAATTGGGCCAAATGAATAAAATATTCCAACACCAAAACATATTACTCCAACTATTAACACTGTAATATCAGTATTTAGGAATAATGTAATTCCAAGAGCTGTTGAGATTATTAACATTGCTATAATTACATTTAAAACAGTTTTAGGATTAAGGTTATCTCTTCCTATTGCATTATGTTGCTCATAACCAAATCCTTCTTTTTTAATTGCTTTTGTGTAGTCCACATAGTTGTTTATTGCAGTAACTGTCATATCAAATACTAACATTCCTGCAAATAAAAGAACTGCTTCCTTCACATTAAAGTTATCAAAATTATAAAGTGCAAATATTGTACCAAGTAAATATGGAATTACACTTGCAACCTTAGTTTGAATTTCTACTAGCTTTAAAAAGCTACCAATACTCATATACTCTTCCTCCTGTGTTTATCTTATGTTATTTTAATAAAGTTTTAAACTTTTCTAAACCTGTTCCCAAAATTACTGCATCTCTGTGAAGTAAAAGTGGTTTTGTATTTTCATCATTCCATCCCATTTCACTTGTAAAGGCTAATTTATAATTGCTTTCCTTAAGCCAATTTAAATTTTCCTCAATATATCCACCAAATGGATAAGCAAAGGCACCTTTATAATCAACAAAGTCTTCACAAATCTTTAAATCCTCAAGGAATTCTTCTTTTGATACCTGCTGAAGCTTTGTAATCATTTTTCCATCTTCAATAATTCTTGTATGCATTTTATTTGTGTGGTTTGCAAACTCAAATACATCACTCATTTTCTTTAGAGTTTCAATATCCATACATACTGATTTGCTCTTATCATAGGAAACCTTGTCCCTAAAAAGCCAATCTAAAGTTACAAATCCAACAGCATTAAAGCCATATTCTTTTAATATTTGATAGCCATATTCATATATTGATAAATACATATCATCAAAGGTTAAAAGAACTGACTTTTCTGGAATTTCTCCCCCGTTATAATAAAAATTATGTACCTCTTTAAGAGTTAATGTTTTATATCCATTCTCAAATAAATATTTCATTTGAGCTTTAAAATCTTCTAAATATGTAAATAGCACATGTGGAAGTATGTCATCATAATTTTGCTTTACTTTTATGTTAAAGTTATTATCTTTATTATAGTCTTCCTTTTTTATAATTTCATGATACATTAAAATCTTGAATTTACTCATTTTTATCCTCCGTTATTTTCTTAACACATCTACTTAATATACTACTATTTTCTATTTAGTTCAAGAGGTTTTGGTTTAGAATGTAGAGTTGAAAATGCAGATAACAATTACTCACAAAAGAATACCCTCTAAATAATATTATTTAGAGGGCTGATACTCTCAATTACTTAATATAACTAAAGTTTGTTAAATCTTCATATTTATAATCATTAGAAATGATTCCTTTTTCCTTAGTCCAAGCTAAAACATTTTCAAATTGTTCCTTTGAGAAGTCCTTTGCATGTTCAAACTTTCCTTCTTCTGTTGCAAGGTATGGTGCAATATTTGAAGAAATACCATACTTTTCAACTAGTGCAATATATTCATTAACATCTGTTGAGTTTAAATAATCTATAGCTTTGTTGTATGCTTTATAGAATTTCTTCATTGTGCTTTTGTTTGCTTTAACAAATTCACTGTTAAATGCAATAGCTCCAACTTCAACTCCATAGTCACTTTCAGCATCTGCTATTATTTTAACACCATCTTTTGTAAGCATGCTAGATTGAGGTTCTCCTAAAACTGCTCCACCAACTAATCCATTTCTAAGAGCTTCTAATCTTAATGGAATTTGAGGAATTGTTTCAATTTCATATGTAATTCCCTCTTTTTTAG
>JBOFQV010000093.1:0-4110 GCA_051650705.1 Clostridium sp. | reverse complement strand
AAGAGTTTAACCTACCTCAAACTCTTCCCAAAATAATTTCCTATTATTAATACATAGTCTATTTAATTAATTCTTTCTACTTTATAGCCCTTTCCTTCTAAGAGCTTAATTACTCCATCTTCTCCTACCATTGATTCTGCAGGTATAACATAAGAATAATTCTTTTTAGAAGCAAGCTTTTGAACCATTTTATCAGTTAAAAGAGCATTTACTTTCTTTATTCCTTCATATTCTGAAGGAGAATTAGCTTTAACTTCAGTTACATGTTTCTCAAATACGCTAATATCACCTTTTTTATATGCAGCAAGTTCAGAAACCATTTTATCTTGAAGCTTTGTGATAGTTTCCATTGAAAAATCCTTTAAATAATCCTTAAAAAACTTTGTAGAGTATATTTCATTATATATTGGAAATATCTCTTTTCCTTTTAATAAACCACTTACTTCCTTTTCTTTATTTTTATAATTTGCTTCTAAAATTGTTTCTAATGTAGCACCTAAAGTATATTGATTTCTCCAAGCAGCTGCAAGGGTTACATATTGCATTGCTCTATATGGACTAACCGTTTCAAGGCCTTGTGCTGTGAATTCAGCATCTTTAATTAGCACGTTTATAAATTTAGTATACTCTTCTTCAGTTATTACTTCCTTTAGATTTCCTGTTATTGCCTTTTGTGCTTGTGCTTGATATTCTTCATCTGGAAGAGATGATAAAACTAATCCATCTGTTTCTTCAACTATTTTCTTTACATCCTCGTTATAGTACTCTAGTCCATCTGGAACTATATTCCCTGAACCTAATAAATATCCCTTTTCATCCCCTTTTGAGATTTTATAAATGAATCCTTTTACTTCTTTACTGTCATTACCTTTGTCAGTTTCTTTTTTATCTTCTCCCCCACAAGCTACTAAACTTAGTGAAAGTACAGTTACTAGTGTTAAAGATAATAATTTTTTTGCGTTTTTCATGTGATTTTCCCCCTTTCACCATTATAGGTTATAGTATACCTTATATAGTAGTATGTGTAAATATTAATATTGGAATAATATTGAATTTTGCTAATAATTATTTGGAATGATTTCACCGTTTCCATTAATAAATATATTGCAAAAACTATATCTATTTTAAATGTATTTTCTTTAATACTTTTTATGAGGATTCATCCTTTCTTTAATATCCTTGTAATCCATTTTCTCGGCATTTTCTCTCAATTTTATTAAATACAAAGGCTCCTACTATAATAAATAAAAACATAGAAGACATTAGTATAATAAACTGATATTCAAGAGGTATAATTGGTGTTTGGTTTATTAAAATCGCTCTTATACTATCATTCATATAAGTTAGTGGAATAGCTAATGAAAATATTATTAAATATCTTCCAAGAACTTGAATTGGGAAGAAACCTCCTGCTAGTCCTTGAATTAGTGAACTTCCAATATCTATTACACTGTTTGCATTTTTTAAAACTAACACAATGGCTGAGGTCATAAGCCCAATTCCCATTAAAGCTATAACTCCAGGAATCATGAACATAAGTGCCTTTAGCATTTCACCGCTTATTCTAAAATCAAAAAGTATATAAGACAGTATTCCTGTACTAATTACCTCTAAAGTTGTTTTGAAAAATTCAAAGGCTGTATTTGATAAAACTAAAGAAGCTCTATTCACTGGTGATGTCCAATTTGATTCAAGCACTCCATCAAGCATTTCTTCCTTTATTGAAAAGCCTACTGACCACATAGCTGCACTAACATAAGAGGTTGTCATATATCCAAGAACTAAAAAACTCATGAAATCTCCACTTCCTGTATAAGCTTCAAACCCTGTTAAATTCCCATTTTCCCCAAATACCTTCGCCATAAAATAAAATGGTGAAATCCATACAATTGGGTCCACAAAGAAATAAAATAGGTTTAGTGGATATCTAAAATATATTTTACATTTAACTATAAATCTTGCCCTAATTACTCTTAATAAATGTTTAAATTCCATATAAATCCCCCCTTAAAACCTTTCTAGTGAACCTTCATTTTTAACTTTTCTTTCAACCTTTGAAAATATTATTCTCCCAAGGGTAATATAAAAAGCTCCAATTAAAAGGCATATTAGTATTTTAGGAAGAACATCTAGAAAAGGTATTCCCTTAACCATTACATCTCTTGCGGCATCAATTGCAAAGGTAAATGGAAATATCTTAGATATAACTTCCATCCAACTTGGCATAACCTCTATAGGAAATGAAATACCACAAAAAATCATAACAAGTCCTCTTGCAAGCATTACTGCAACATTAACCTCCTTTAGCCATAGAACGAGGGAGGCAAACACCATGCCAATTCCAACAACACCAGGAATTACAGATAAAAATAATAGTATCCACAAAAATAAGTTACCATAAAAATGGACACCATAAATTAGCTGGTATTCAACAAGTGCAATTCCTAGATATATCATTCCCATCATTATACTAGCTCCAGCTCCTCCAATTAATAAATCAAACTTGTTAATTGGGCAAAGCCAAACAGATTCTAATGTTCCCTTACGTTGTTCATTACGTAAGAAAGTACCATAATTCCACATAGTTAAATTAACCCACATATAGATCATTGTTCCAACCATTAAAAAGGCCATGTAATTATCTGTTCCTGTTAATTCCTTAAAGTTACCTAGACTACTACCATCTGGTCCTGCTAGCCCCATTGAGCTGAAAATATATAAAAGTGGAAATATTAGTGGCCAAATAAAAATTGGAATAATCCAATCCTTATACCTAAACATTTCTGTAAAATCCTTTTTTACAATGGCCATTATTGTTTTAACTCTTTTAGGTTTATTATTCATAAATTTCACCTACTCCCTTAAGGATTTCCCAGTTAAATTTATAAACACATCCTCTAGGGAAGCAATAGGAACATCTATATTTCTAATAGAGTATTTCCTCTTCACTAAAACATCAATAACACTTTGTACCATTAGGTCTGTTCCCTTGTGCTGAACAGTTATTTCTAGAGCCCCCTTATCTTCAACAGATGAAGAGGTTACTAATGTTACATCATCTATTTCCTTTAGGGAAGCTATTAGCTCTTCCCTTCTTTTTTCTGAGATTTCATTTATTAAAGCCTTAATTGTTTTTATTTCTGATATGCTTGCCTTTAGATTGTCAGAAGTATCTAATGCTATTATTTTACCATTGTCCACAATGGCTATTCTATCACATAAGATATCTGCTTCTTCCATATAGTGAGTTGTTAGTAGAATTGTTTTTCCTTCGTTTTTAAGCTCTGTTATTATTTCTCTTAGATTAATAGCAGATTGTGGGTCAAGACCTAAGGTTGGCTCATCTAAAAGAATTAGAGATGCGTTTGGTATGAGTGCCTTTCCTAGTGCAACCTTTTGCTTCATTCCTGTAGAGAATTTTTCAACTGTTATATCTGCTTTTTCTGTTAACCCAAGCTTTTCTAAAATTACTGTGGTTTTCTCCTTAGCTTCCTTTGAAGATAGGCCATAAAGACTTCCAAAGTATTCTAGATTTTCTCTTGCTGTTAGCTTCCAGTACACACTTCTATCCCCAGCCAGTACTGTTCCAATTTCCTTTAATGCTCTTATGGGCTCTTTGTCTACATTAATTCCATTGACAGTGACCTCTCCAGATGAGGGTCTTAGTAGCCCTGTTATCATTTTAATTGTGGTGGTTTTTCCAGCCCCATTTGGTCCAAGGAGTCCAAATATTTCTCCTTTTTTTATGAAGAAATCCACACCATCAACTGCCACAAATTCTTTCTTTTCAATTACTTTAAAGAATTTTTTCTTCTCGCTTTTAAATACTTTTCTAAGGTTTTTCACCTCAACAACCTTTTCCATAAATTTTGCCCCTTATCATTTATTTGAATTTCTGAATCACAATGCTGCTTAATAAAATTATCTATAATCTTATAAAGTTCATCTATATAAATTTTAATACTTTGAAGTAAAACATTAAAGCAGTAAATAAAGAACATATCGTTAAAATTTAAAACTTCCTTTGAAGAAAACCTATTGTTATACAAAGGAATAACATGATTTATAACAATGTTTTTTTATACTAATTCATTTAATATAGAACTAACC
>JBOFQV010000092.1:0-12438 GCA_051650705.1 Clostridium sp. | reverse complement strand
CATTTGATGTTAATTCAATTACTTCTTCTGTTTCAATATTCTTTAATGTAACCATATCAGGGTCATTAACACCCTTTTTAAAAGCAATCATAGTGAATGTTTCCCCTGTATTTTTATTTGTAATAATATCTGTTGTCTTTACTCTAACCCAAACCATACTTAATGCCTCCAATAAATATATTTCTTTTACAATTTAATTATAATCATTTAAAATGGTACTATCAACCCTATAAAGAGGAGTTCATAAAAAGTTAAAGAAGGCTCATAAATTTTCTTGTTATTTATAATATTTGTAAGGAAACTTATTTATTTAACGTATAAAAGGTAAAGGATGGTGGAGAATATGAAAAAATTTAGAGTCTTAATACTTACAATAGTATGTGTATTAGCAATTGGGCTTGTTAGTTGTGGAGAATCAAAGGATAAAACAGAATCAAAGATTATGTATAAAGTAACTAGGATTTCAACAAATAGTTCAGTAGGAGCAAAAAGTGATACAAGTAATGAAGCTATAAAAACTATAAAAGGTTATCCAGAATACAAGGAAATTATAGATCAAGGAGATGCGGCATTAAAGGCTATGCTAAATCAATTTGAAAATGAAAGTGGACTTGGAGACAAAACAGAATTTATTATGGCTGTAGCTTGTGCAGATTTGTTAAATGAAGACTTGCAAAATAGAATATGGCAAACAGGTAGAGAATGGTATGATACTTATAAAAATAAATAAATGAGAATTTAAAGGGCTGTCATGAAGACAGCCCTAATTATTATTTGTGAAATGAAATCCTTACTTTAAATAAATCACCATCAATAGAAATATCAAAATCCCCTCTTTGAAGCTCAACAAAGCTTTTAGCAATAGCTAATCCAAGACCAGACCCCTCTGTATTTCTTGCCTTATCTCCCCTAACAAATCTTTCAACAATTTCTTCTGCTGAGAAATTCAACTCATCTTTAGACATATTCTTAAAGAAGATATCAACAGTATTTTCATTATTAACTATTTCAATATATGCCCTTGAATTTGGCATAGCATACTTAGTAATATTAACAATAAGATTTTCAAAAACTCTAAAGGTTCTTTGGCTATCTAAGGATAAAATCACCTTCTCCATTGGATATGAGGTTTTAAACTTAATCTCTGAATTGATAATGTTATGCTCCTGCTCAAGAATTGTTTGTTTCATTAAAGAAACCACATCAACATCCATAAAATTCATTGTTATATTTCCACTTGTAGCCTTTGAAACCTCAAATAAATCTTCAATTAAATACTTTAGTCTTTGAGCTTTTCTATCTAATGTATCCACATACTCCTTGCAAATTTCTGGAGAAATATCCTCCTCCTTAATCAAATCAATGTAGCTAATTATTGCAGTTAGTGGTGTTTTTAAATCATGAGAAACATTGCTTATTAACTCTGTTTTCATTTTTTGGCTTTGCACCTCTAAGTCTACTGCTTTTTTAAAGCCTTTTTCAATATTTTGAAGGTCATCTCTTAAGGAATTAAATATTCCCATATCCTCTAGAGGGAAGGAATTTAAGTTCCCAGATACCATGGTGTTAGTTCCTTTTAATAGCTTATTATAATCCTCTGAAATTCTATTATATTTCTTTGTGGCATATAGGAATAATGCTATTGAATAGATTATGGCTCCTATTATTCCAAAAAACCATATGGAGCAAAGCAGGCACATTATAATGAAGTTACCTCCAATAATTAACACAAATAGCTTTGTATTTTTATTCTTTAAATCCATTTTTAATAATGTTTTTATGAATTCTTTTAAGTTTCTTCCAATAAATCTTAAAGCTTTTCCAATTAATGATTTTTCTCTGAAATAAGTTTTTATTCCAATATTCCATATATGCTTTAGGATTAAGGCTATATAGAATATTAATGCAAAGTATAGGAATAAATAAAGTGTTGTACCAAGTATTTGTATTATCTTGGTTCCATCACCTAGTACTATCATATCTACAAATCCATAGAGAATATCTGTGCATGAGCCTCCATAAAGACCTAGTACAATAAGTGCAAGGGCAAAAATTATTTCAAATGGAAGCTTTGAAAACAAATTAAAAAATGGTAGATTTCTTGAAAGTTTAAATGGAATTATAAGAGCTAAGAGTAAAATGAATATTGCTCCAAAAACTCCAATTTTTTCCGCTAAGGTAGATATTATAGTAAATCTAAAACTTTCTAATATTGGGGTTGTAGAGTCATAGCTGGTTATGTTATGACTTGATGGATAGGCATAAATAAAGCTCATATTCTTTATTGGCTTAGCATTTAATCTTCCATCATAATAAAAGTTCATAGAATTTTGAAAGTTTCTATTTGCACTAATTAATCCATCATTTGTTTCATTTTTATAGTTTGAAATAGTTACTTTACCATTTATATCGTAATCTATTAATACATAAAACATGTTGTTATCGTTTATATATTTATCATAATTACTTTCTAAAAGTACAGAAAGCTCATCTGCGTTTGTTACAACTTTTTGAGTATCTCTATTTATTGCATAGTATCTTAAATTTCTATTTTCATTTAATAGATTTTGGTTGATTTCAAATATCTTTGTATTTGCAAATTGATACTCTTCTTCCGTGGTTACATCAACCATTAAATTTATTGGGTCCTTATCTGAATCAAGCTTTAGGTTTTCATAATATAGGCCAAGGTTATAATCATTTAATTTTGATAGAAAATAGCTTTGTCTTTCTCCAATAAAGTAATTATTCATTTTACTTTCAATTTTGCTATCAATTTTAAGACATTGAAATACTGCAAAAAGACTTGAGAGTATTAATATTGTAAATATTAATATACTACTTATTAATTTTTTCATAAGGTTATTGTTTTTCAATTTTGTATCCAACTCCCCACACCACCTTTAAATATTTTGGATTTTTAGGATTTATCTCGATTTTTTCACGTATATTCCTTACATGAACCATTACTGTATCAGTGTTAACAGCATACTCATTCCATACACGCTCATATATTTCTTCAGAGGAGAAAACTCTACCTGGACTTTTCATTAAAAGGTGAAGAATTTTAAATTCTAAAGGGGTTATCTTAACTTGATTTCCATCAATTGAAATTTCTTTTGTATCATTATCTAGCTCAAGACCACCAATAATAAACTTATTTTCCTTCTTCTTTCCACCCTCTATAGCTTTTAGATATTTGCTATATCTTCTAATGTGGGAATTTACTCTTGCAAGAAGCTCCATGGTGTTAAATGGCTTTGTAACATAGTCATCAGCACCAACTGTTAGTCCTGAAATTTTATCCATATCTTCAGATTTTGCAGTTAACATTATTATTGGGAATTCATAGTCTTCTCTAATTTTCATAGTTAAGCTTATTCCATCCATTATGGGCATCATTATGTCAACAATGGCTAGATGAAGTGTTTCATTTTTAACTATTTCAAGTCCTGAAACTCCATTATGAGCTGTAAATACATTATATCCTTGATTTGTTAAGTATATTTTTAAAGCTTTTGCTATCTCTTTATCATCTTCTACTACAAGTATGTTGTAACTTACCAATTTTTATGTCCCCCTTAGGTTTTAAATTTCTCTTTATTTTACCATGAAAAGTCTTGATTTGTATTGTTTATCCTCTCTATGTATTTATAATAATGTAGTTTTTTAAAGAACTGTTGGGGGGATTTCTAAAGAATTTCTAAAGAAATAAGAAGTTATAAGGATCAAAAAAGGGAACCCAATTTAGGGCTCCCTGTTAGTTTTATTTACAATAAAAAGCTTCTTGAATATTCTCTACCACCAAAGTAAGTACGTACATAATCACTTTTAAAGGTAAATGATGAAATCTCTACAATATCTTCACTTTCATCTTTTTGAAGAACTATTCTATCTCCACCAAAGAAATCAATGTTTGTTTTTACTGGATGAAATTTCTCTTTGGTGAGTCTATGTTCCCATATATCTGTATTATACGCTCTTAAAACCTTATCCATATTACTCTCCCACCTTTTAATGTTCAGAAAATTCTATACATTAATAATAACATAAGCTTGTCCTTTTGTAAACATTTACTTTTGGTTGTGAAAATTTTCGTTATACAAAACCTATGTTAAATAGTGGATAAACACTAAAAAATATCTTGATATATGGTATATAATACTATATAATAAATTATCAGCTAATCAAAGGGGAGAAAAATTATGAAAGAACTTATAAACTTAATGATTGTAAATAGCGATAGACTTGAAGGGGTTAAGGGGACTTATGGAATTGGACTACTTAGAAAGTGTAATGCTCTTACTTTAACATTGAGAAATCAAGTAGCGGACCCAATAAGAATTAATGAATGTAGGGATATTATTAAAAATAATACTAAGATGTTTTCAACTTTTAGAGGGAATTGTTTAGTTACTACTGCTGTAAACATCTCCTTAGAAGAGAATCCTAAGGAAGCTTTCAGGGAAATTCAAAATATATATGAAAAGCTTAAAATGCATTTTTCAGGAAGTGAATATTTAGTTTTAGCTAGTAATGTTATATTTAAAGCTAGATTTGATTTTAACATAGATGAGATTGTTTTAAGGACTAAAGAAGCCTATGATATTATGAAAAATCATCATAGATTCCTAACATCAAGTGAGGATATTGTAACTGCTGCAATGATTGCCACAAATTCAAGTGATTTTGATAAAACCTTTAAGGAAATTGAAGAGTGTTATGAAATTTTAAGAGAAAGTGGATTTTGGAGTGGAGATAATCTTCAAACACTTGCACATATTCTATCTTTAGTTGATGGAACTGCAAAGGAAAAATGTGAGAAGGTTGTTAAATTAAATAGTTATTTATTGAATGAAGGTGTTCCTTTAAAGGGCTATGCTCTTCCACTGCTTGGAGTTTCACTATATGTTACAGAAGATTTTAAGGATTTTTCAACTAAATTACTTGAAATAGATAATTTCTTAAAGACTCAAAAGGGCTTTGGCTCCTTTACTTTAGGAAAAAATGAGAGAAGAATGATTTCAGCAGGACTTGCTTGCAGTACTTATTTTAAGGATATTAATAAGGAAGTTAATAATCAAATTATAAATACAACATCAAATATTACATTAACAGTAATAATGGCAATGGAAATGGCTTGTGCAGCAGCAGCTTGTGCAGCCGCTACTGCATCTTCAAGTTCATAGTATGATTTAATTCAATTTAGTTTTATTGTATATAAAGTTATAAAGAATAATAGTAATTATCTTAAAAAGTTAAAATACTTACCTAAAATAACAAAAGTAGGATGCTTGAAATATAAGTATCCTACTTTTGTTTTAGACAAGCAGTGACTGACACGTCCCTGTCACCTCTCCGGCACTTCTTGTCGTTAGTTACCAGAACAGGTGTTACAAGAGTTTGAGTTACATGAGCATGGATTACAGGTGCATGGATTACATGGAGTACAACAATCACAAGGGTCAAAGCAGTCACGATTTAGAATAATTCTACTAATATAATAATTATTAATAATATAACAATCACAATTAACTTTGAATTTTGTAACCCCAGGGGCCACTTGAACTATCTTTCCATTTAGTATATTTGGATTACAGCCACATCCTTGACATTGTATTTCAATATCTTTTCCCTTAAGAGAGTTAAGTTTATCAATAAAGCAAGAATCCTTTAAATTAGTAGTTTGAAGTAGACAGGTTAAATCAATACAGCATGCTTTTGGGCTTGTAACACATGTAATTTTATTTATAGGAATAATTTCACAAGTATTATTATTTGTATTGTTTAAGGTAACATAGTATGGACATGTAATACATTCTAATTTACCATTATACTCATCAATATTGCTATCGAGAGTTGTTATACTAACATTTTCTCCAACAAGGCATTTTAGAGATTTAGTCATATCTGCAATACTTTGTCCCTCTAATATATTTACCGGAAGTGGTTCTGCTTCAATTTCATCAAAGCCTAGTCTACATACAACACCCATATTTAATAGGGCACAATAATCTGAATTTGTAAAATTGTTTGATCTTAATAGACAAGAGATACTTTCAACCCCATTAAAATCATCTTCATTAAATGCATTAGTACAGTTTATTGAAATATAACAACCTTGTTTGTTTACTTCAGGATTATTAATATTTACTGTTTTAACAGTTCCATTTATTCTGTGTAGTGATATCTTTAAGGTAAGCCCACAAAATGAAATAAGGTGATTATTTGAATTTCTAAAGATTAAGAAAAATTGAGATAAGGTTTTATTTTCATTAAAATAAGGGTCCATTTTAAAGGAAATAAGAAGAGCTGAGTATTTTGTACTATTTAACAGTTGATTTGTACAACCGCATGAAGAATTATCAATAAGACTCTTTGAACTTGGTAAAAGGGTTATACAGTTCATAAATTTTCCTCCTTTGAATGCTATATATTATTATATGAAAGGAAATAGTATGTTTCTATTATTACATCATATTATTCTATGCAAAATGCGAAAAAATGACCAAAAGGAACAATCCTCAAGGTCATTTTCTTAATTTTTTATGGAATTTTTAATTTGCTTTAATATTTTAAGGATATATTTATGATCACTGTTTACAATAATAAAATCAAAGTAAGCATAACTCTTTGTTGTTAAGCTAACTCTTAATTTATATTTGGTGTAGTGCCTTACAATTAAATAAAAGACTAACACTATTGATAAAGAACAGCATAAACTAATTAGTGATGTTTTTCCTACAAAATCTATAATAGGAAATACCTTTTCTCCAGGAGTACCACCAAATAAGCTAAAGTGATTAAAAAGAGTTGTAATCATAGCTTGAATTGCTCCAATACCTGCAATAGCACCAGCTCCATAGAGCCAATATAGCCAAGTATTTGAAATTGTTGTTGGGTGAATTGCGCCTCCCCAAGCCTTTCTAACTTCTTTTGGAGCTCTATAACCAACTTTATTTAAGGTAATATCCTTAATATCTTTCAGTGGAATTTCCTTAAAATCACTAGTTTTACTATTATAATAGTTCATATCACAAACAAAAACCCTTTTTTGAGTAATAAACATGGAGTAATTAAAGCCTATATCATTAGTCTTAAAAGTTCCTCCAGATAATATTGAACCCAATCTAAGCATTTCAATATTTGCACCCTTAACATATGCTTTCATGGTTTCATCCTTATCAAGAAGGGATTTTACCATTTGTTTTTGCTCTTCAAAATATTCTTGAGAGCTTTTAGTTACAAGATTTGAAGATTTATATTTTAGTTCATCAATTGAAATTCCATCATAATTTAAGCACTCTTCAATTTCTTCTTCATCGAATTCTATTCCATTTAATGCTTTAAGTAGCTCTCTATCATCCAAGTTTTTTCCCTCCTATACATTTTTTTATTTTCTCTCGTCCTCTAGAAAGCTTTGTATAAACATTGCTAGTTGAGAGATTTAAGTCTTCTGCAATTTCCTCAATAGTTTTATCCATTAGGTATCTTAAAATAAATAATTTTTGTGTATCTTCCTTTAACACACTAATCATTTTGTAAAAGGCCTCATTGTCTGATGCAATTTCATTAAAAACGTCATCTCCATCAGGTACATTTAAAATTTCTTCTTTAAGTTCCATTTGATGGTCTGTATGTTTTGAGTTTTTCCTAATAAAATCAATAGCTTTATATTTAGAAAGAGCCATTAAGTAATTAGGAAGACTTCCCTTTGAACCATCAAAACAATCAATGTTCATCCATAAAGTCATTAAAACATCATTAAAAACTTGGTCTGCCTCATCACGAGAGCCATCGCCTAAGGTTTTAAGCACTTTTGCATAGATTAAACGACCATATTTTTCAACAATAGCATCTAATCCTTGTGACTTTTTAGACAAGAGAAGTTCGATAATTTTATAATCCTCCATAATTCCCCCTAATATACAACATAGTACTTAAATTTTAACATATTAAGTAACATTAGGGAAAGAGGAGTTCTTATATACTTTATACGAATGTAAATTAAATAATCTTACACAATTAAATAAGCTGTATAAAAACCGTCATATATACCTATTTTCTTATATTGAGATATGCAACTTTAAATGTTGTAACAAAAAGCAATTTTAAAAGATATATTAATTATTGTAGGGATTTATCTTATATTAAGAATAAAGGACGGTTTTCAAATGAGTAAAAATAACTTTTATGACCAATTTAATTATTATGTAGAAGATATGAACGCATCTCAATTTGGTCAACATCAAAATGCTGGTCCATCAACCCAAAAGCCATGTAAAAATCAAAATAGCCAAACATATCCTGATAATTCATGTGATGATAATGTTTATATGCTTGGAAATAATGTGAATTTCTCTGTTTGTGAAAATGATAGTGAAATTAAAGCTGATATAGTTGTTGGATTTAGAAAATCAGTAAGAGTTTGGGGTCAAGTTGTAGATTGTGAGGGGTATCTTGTTCCAAATGCTTATGTTAAGCTTTTAAAGAATACACCAAACGGGTTGGTAGGGGTTGCACACACTATGTCTGACTGCCAAGGCTTTTATCAATTTGACATTTGTTCATGTAAGAATGAAAATGATTATACAATAGTTGTTGGTAAGGCAGCTACTGGTGAAGAAAGAATAGTTTCATCTGGATTATGGGGCACTAATTGTGCTGGAAAAGGACCAGGAAATCCATGTAATCCTGATAATTGTGATTGTTAAAAATCTATATTTAATAAGATTAAATAGGGAGGAGAATTTTGTTCTCCTCCCTATTTTATTCCTTTATATAATTTTCAATAAAGGTTAATCTTTCTTGATTAAAACTACTTAAATCAACAGGCTTGCAGTCATGAACACTCCAAGTAGCAATTTGATAAGGAATAACAATCTTTAAATTATTTTTCTTAAACTCCATACATTGAGAAATATCATAAAAGAAGCGTCCCTTAAACAAGTCATCTCTCCAAGGTAAATCGTATTGAGTTGCCATAAGAAGACCATCAACACAATCTACTTCTTCAAATTCATCAATAATATCACTAAATTTTAAAAGAGCCATACTTCCTGTATGAGCCTCATAAAGTTCTCCCTCTTTTTTAGCACTATTCCACCATATACCATCATTTGAAAGCTCTTTAGCACCACATAAACCAATTAATCCAATCTCACTTTCATTATTAAAAATGTTAATTACATCAAAAATAAACTCTTTATTAATAATAAATACATCATCATGCATATAAACCTTATATTTAGCATCACTACTATTCATTGCATTATTATATGCATTTGCAATTCCATTTTCAGTACTTTTAATTGGTATAATATCAATTTCGAATTCTTCAGGAAGAGATAAATTATTTATATAAAACTTACATTCTTCAAAAGCTAATTCATCACTAACCTCCATTATAAAGCTCATTTTATTGGAATTCATTTTTAAGCCCTCCTAAGATTTCTAAAATTTCAGTAAGCTCTCTTTCCTTTGCAGCCTCAACTAATTTTTCAACTACATAGCCCTTATTAATAACAAAGGTTTTAATGAAATACCTCATATCAAGCAAGAAGTAATCTAAGGAATTACTATAGAGGTCAAAAATATAATTCATACTATCATAGCTATCTAAAAGATTATCTATTCTCATAATCATATATCTAAGCCTTTTCATTTCTTCTTGATTATATCTACTTTTATCAATGATTTTATTTGCTACAATTAGATATTGATATGCAGTAAATTGATGAACCATTTCATTATTATTAACTAACTTGCAAAGCTCACTAATTAGATTTGCATCTTCTTGACTTAGGTGTATTGCAAGCTTTTTAATATTAGATACTTCAAATCCAGTAGATTGAAAAAGCTTTTGAAGCTCAGGAGAGGTAAAAAATCTTAAATGAGTTCTATCTAAAATACCTGAATCCTCATAGGTGAAATTTCCATTAAGAAGAGATTTAATAATGCTTATATGATTAACATTTGGAACACTAGCTAGAATTTTACCAGTAATCTTTAAATACTTACCAAGCTTTTTTAAGGTTTCCCATGGGTTTATTAGATGCTCTAAAACATCACCTAAAATTATATAATCAAAGAAACTCTCTTCATAATCTAGATTAGAAGACTCAATATTAGCAACTATTGTATTTGTTACTCCACTAGCAATGGAGGCAGCATTTTCATCAATTTCAATACCATAAACATTCGCATTTCTAAAAACATTTTTAATTTGAAGAAGTGTTGCTCCAGTTCCGCAACCTACTTCTAAAACATTGATTTTATTACTTTTGTCTTCCTTCATAAATTCAATTAAATCATATCTAGCATTGTTAGAATAACCTACATTAAAGCCCCACTTTTGATTTAATTTTAGCTTGTTAATGTGTAAAAATATACTAAAAGTACTTACATCCTTTCCAAAAGAAGCACTACCAAAATGATGTATAAAAGTATCCTTACATAAAAGCAAATAATATCCAGCCTTTTGAATTCTCAGAGAAAAATCATCATCTTCATAGTTTCCAGGAGTAAATATTGGATCTAGGACTCCAACCTTATTTATAACTTCCTTTTTAACTAAATAACAAAAGCCAACAAGTCTATTTCTGTAATCCCAAACATCCTTATTTGAAACATTAAAAGAAGAAGCAAAGCTTATCATTTCCTCAATATTTGTATAAGAAACACCAATTTGTTGAAGGTTTGAACAGTGATTAGTAACAGCTCCAACAGCCCCAATTTTATCATCACTATAAAGAGCCTTATTTAAGTTATTTAGCCAGTTTGGAGTAACTATTGTATCATTATTTAAAAGAAGAATACTCTCCCCTTTTGATATTTGAATTCCTTGATTACATCCAACAGGAAACCCGTTATTATTCTCATTTAATATAAGAACTAAATCCTCCTGCTCCTTTAACCATTCCACAGTATCATCAGTGGATTTATTATCTACAACAATAATTTCATAGGAGTCTTTTGGAGTGAATTTTCTAATACTTTCAATACAAAGTTTGGTGCATTCAAGTTGATTGTAAGTAAGTATAACAATACTTGTAAATTTAATATCATTAACGGGTTCAATATTATAGCTGGAGAGATAATTTAGAGTATCTAATGACAGGTCAATATTTCCATTCATAAATGTGCTCCTTATTCTAAATATTTTATATAGTCACTTACTTTAAGTGGATATTCAAGCTCTGGAAATTCCAAATTTCTTCTTTCAAACTCCTCTTTAAAATAATTACGATTGTATTCTACTTTAGGGGAATCTGGAATAAACATGGCAGCATATTCATTAAAGAAATATGAGCAATTAAGATTACCAAGTCTAAAATAACAAAGACAAAGCTGAAGAGCTGGAATCCAAGTATAGTGATCTCTATAATCAACTGCTGGATTTCCCTTTTCATGTCTGCAGTCAAGGGCTACTCTATACCAAAAGGCAGCTTGTTTAAATTGTGATTGCTCAACTAAATAATCGCCATAAGTACAACAAATATCAGCCCTTGGAACATCATATTTAAAGGATTCTAAAACAATATTAGGAACCTTTTCGTGTAAATCTAAGGCTTTGTTACAATCAATGATTTTTGCATAGGCACTTTTAATATCCTCTATCCATCCTTGCTTTGTATCTAAGAATTTTCTATAGTTTTTAATTGCTTCTTTATACATTGAATTATCTTTTAATTCATTTGCATAGTATAAAAGATCTCTTGGAGTAAACTTAACCTTTTTCTTCTCCATTTCCTTAAATATTTCTAGATTTCTATTTGTATAAGCCTTAATCTTTCCATGCTCTACATAAAAATCACCTGCTAAACCATTTCCATATACCTCTAAATATTCATGAACATGACCAATCCATTGGAAGTTCATAGCTTTTCTAACAATTCTATTTCTTCTTAAGCTATAGCTTGGTTTACCACTTGCATTTCTTGAAAGGACATACTCGCCACTTACATAATCAAGTGAGGTATCAAAATCCTTTAAAAGAGCTTCAATACTTTGAATGCTATCCTCTGGTAGAAAATCATCTCCATCTAGCCATAATATATATTCACTCGTTGCCTTACTAAATGAGAAATTTCTTGCAGCTGCAAAGTCATCTATCCATTTAAAATCATATATTTTAGCATTATATTTCTGAGCAATTTCCTTTGTTCTATCTGTAGAGCCAGTATCTGTAATAATTATCTCATCTATGAAGGATTTAACTGAATTTAAACAACGCTCTAGTGTTTTTTCTTCATCTTTAACAATCATATATAGACTTAAAGTGATTTTTTTATCCATATATTAACTCCTTTTATTATTCTTTATATTATTTATACTCTTAAAAAAAGGCACATATTTATAATAAGAAAGCTTATTTAAATATGTGCCTTTTATTTATTGTTAAATTTTAACAAAGTTACTTAATTAAATTAACCTTAT
>JBOFQV010000091.1:0-6169 GCA_051650705.1 Clostridium sp. | reverse complement strand
TTAAGGCTTTTGATAGTGGAATAATGACTGGAAATACAGGGGCTAAGGACATTAATTTAAGCCTAGTAGGAGTTAAGGAATTAAAGCTTTCTGTAAGAGATGGGGGAGATGGTATAAATTTTGACCATGCTGATTGGGGAAATGCCGTATTGTTATCATCACCTGGTAATGCTTGTGATATTAATGGTGATGGGTTTGTTGATGTGGCTGATTTAGCAATGGTTGCTGCTATTTATAACTGTAAAGCTAGTGATGTATCATTTAAGAAGGAATGTGATTTGAATAGGGATGGAATAATTGATTTATATGACCTGGTTAAGGTTTCAAGCAATATAAAGTAGGGAGCACATCACACTAGGTTAAAAATCATTTGTTGTTTAAGGAAAGGTTGAAGTACATTGTGGAGATATATTAGTATTCTCATTTGCTTTCATAGCATATGATATTAGTGCTAGTTTATTTTAAAACAGAATAACTAATAGGCTTACAATAATATCATGGGGGAATAAGATGGGGAAGTTAGATTATAAAAAAATGTTTTTGCTTGGTTTTGGATTCTTTACTATTGGAGTTACTTTAGGTGTTTATAATGCTTTTATGCCAAAACTATTAAGCAATTACATCACTAGTTCCGCAGTAATTGGCTTTATAATGACCTTAGATAATTATCTAGCATTATTCATTCAACCAGCAGTTGGTATGTATAGTGACACACTTAATACAAGGTTTGGGAGAAGGATGCCATTTTTAATAATAGGTATGCCAATGGTAGCCTTTTTTAACCTACTAATTCCAAATCATAAAGGGTTAGTATCACTAATAGTATTTTTAGTTTTAATGAACTTGTTCGTTAGTATATATCGCTCACCTGTTATTGCATTAATGCCTGATATTACACCACCAGAACAACAAAGTAAGGCAAATAGTATTATAAGTTTTATGGGGGGAATAGGTGCACTAATGGCATTTTTTATTGGAGGTATGCTATGGGATAAGAGTCCTAAATACCCTTTTTACTTAGTTGGAGTATTGGTAATAATTGCATTTATAGTTTTGTTTACTTCTATTAAAGAAAAGAGAGATGTAATAGATTATAAGGCAGCAGAAGAAAAAATTAATGTAAGGGATGGAATAGCAGTAGCATTTAAAAATCCAATAACAAAGTATCTATTATTTGCAATAGCTGCTTGGTTTATAGGGTACAATGGAATAGAGACCTTTTTTACTCGTTATGCAGAAGTGTATTTAGGGATAGGAGTAAGTGCAGCTGCATTAACCTTTAGTTTTGTTTCTTTATCCTTTTTACTATCTGCAATACCAGCTGGTATAATTGGAACTAAAATTGGTAAAAAGAAAAGTATAACCATAGGACTAATAGGGGTTACAATTATTTTATTTGCATTAATATTTATAAAGGATATTCTAATTATAAGAATAGTATTTTTAATTTTAGGATTTTTCTGGGCACTTATTAATATAAATGCTTTTCCCTTTGTGGCACAATTGTCCCCTCTAGGGTATATAGGAACCTTTACAGGCTTGTATTATTTATTTTCATCAATAGCAAGCATAATATCACCACCTATATTAGGATTGCTTTTTGATAGTATAGGGTATAGTTGTATGTTTGCATATAGTATGGTTTTTATGGTTGTGGCACTTTTATTTATGCTAAAGGTGAAAGAAGAGTAATATATTAACTTGTTGTTTTAAGGCAATAATATTAAAAGTATTATTGCCTTAAATAAAATATAGAATAGAAATATTTGTAGTTTATTTAATGTAACAAATAGTTTGTAAAACTCTAAAACTTAAGTTTTATATTTGAGAAAAATCTACTAACAAAATATCCAAATGAATAAAATAATCCAAAAAACAGGATATAGCCAATTGCAGAAGAATTCATATATATAAACATAATGATTAAATATCCTACTGTAGAAGTTGAAAAAGCTACAAAAGGATTGGTCTTTGTAAGAAATGCCACAACTCCTTGAAGCAAATATAAAAGTGGGAAAATTACAATTAAATTAAATATAAAAAGACCCTTTAAATCAACATCTCTAACATCAAATATATTACTAAATGCAATAAATGAAACAATACCCATAATTAGTGAAGGAAATAAAATACAAACAAAATTTTTAGCTTTCATAAAATCCTCCTATAAAAATCATATTTATACTAATTATAACATTTATACAAAATTTACATATAATAACTTTCTTTATTTAAGGTAATTTTAAGGGAGAATAAAAGCTTAATACCTTGAATTAAAACCTATTTTAAGACATCAAAAATGGAGCGAAAAAATTCGCTCCATTTGTTTTACTATTTTACATCAAATTTAGTTACTAGCTTTTCAGTTAGAGAAGCTCCATACTTAGATTTTAATGCACCATTTTTAGTAAGGAAAATATCCTTTTCTATAATAGTGTCCATAAGTGTAGATACCTCTGCTTGAGTGATGCTGTCCTTAACTCCATTTAATGAGAAGTTAGTCTTTTCACCATTACCAGCAAGAAAAACCATAGTTAATGAATATTCCATATAATTGTCCTCCTTTCTTTTTTAGTGGATAGAAACACTATTCTCTTACAAGTCTGTGTGTTTCAGCTAGAGAAATAGATTTTGCATTTCCACCTAAAACATTCTTAATAGCCAAGGCTACATCTAAACAATTATCAGGTGTTGCATCTGCCTTTACTCCAGAGAAGCTTTTCTTTCTGTAAACAGGATTACCACTATTGTCTACACCACTTTCTACCTCCATAGTTAGGGCTGTTGAAATTAAATTCTTTGTTACTGCCATTGTGTTTTCCTCCTTTCTTTTTGATACATTAAATATATAAACCTTTAAATTGGGAGTTTGAATTTTTTTGGATTAAAGATTAGGAATGAAATTAATGGTATATATTTACAATTAGGTTGGGGTGGGGTATTATGAATTGAGAATTAAGAGTTGAGAATTAAGAGTTGAGAATTGAGAGGAGTGGTATTGTGGCTAATTTAAGTAATCGTCTGGATTGGTTTACTGAGTCTATTATAAGAAAAATGACTAGGATATCGAATGAATATAATGCTATAAATTTATCTCAAGGGTTTCCTGATTTTAATCCTCCTGAAGAGATTATTAATAGCTTGAAAGAGGTGGCTGATTCAGGACCTCATCAATATGAAATAACTTGGGGAGGGAAGGAGTTTAGAGACAAATTAGCTAAGAAGCAGAAAAACTTCATGGGGATAAACATAAATCCTGAGGAAAATATTGTTGTTACTTGTGGAAGTACTGAGGCAATGATGGTTTCAATGATGTCAGTATGTAATCCGGGGGATAAAGTGGTCATATTTTCACCATTTTATGAAAATTATGTTGCAGATACAATACTTTCTGGAGCAGAGCCTATATATGTACAACTAAAACCACCTAATTTCACCTTTGATAAGGGAGAGCTAAGAAGGGCTTTTGAGCAAGGTGTAAAGGCATTAATACTTTGTAACCCTTCGAATCCAAGTGGTAAGGTGTTTACATTAGAGGAATTAACTTATATTGCAGAATTGGTAGAGGAGTTTGATACCTTTGTAATTACTGATGAGGTTTATGAACATATAGTTTTTAGTCCAAATAAACATAATTATTTTGGGGCTTTGCCAGGAATGTTTGAAAGAACCTTAAGTTGTAGCTCATTATCAAAAACCTACTCAATAACAGGGTGGAGACTTGGTTATGTAATTGGTGGGAAGGATGTAATCAACAATTGTAAAAAGGTTCATGACTTTTTAACAGTTGGTGCTGCTGCCCCTTTACAAAAAGCAGCGGTTGTTGGGTTAGAGTTTTCTTCTAAGTATTATGAGGAAATGATTAATACCTATGAAAGGAAGAGGGAGTTATTCTTAAATGGATTAGATAAAATTGGACTTAATTATATAAAACCACAAGGAGCTTATTATGTTTTAGTTGATATTTCAGAGTTTGGAAATAATGATGATGTAGCTTTTTGTGAATGGCTAATTAAAGAAATTGGTGTTGCAGCTGTTCCTGGCTCAAGCTTTTTTAAAGGTAATGTAACCAATTATATAAGATTACATTTTGCAAAGAAGGATGAAACCTTAATTGAAGCCTTAAAAAGACTAGAAAAATTAAAAAACTAGATAAAGGTGATAATAGTAACAAAAATTAAATATTATTTACTATAGAAATAAATGGGGGAGCAGAGTTTTGAAAATTATATCTATAGTAAATTACAAAGGTGGAGTAGGGAAAAGTACAGTAGCTTCAAACCTTGGAGCACTACTTGCATATAATAAATACAAGGTGCTTTTAGTAGATTTAGATCCACAGGCAAGCTTAACCTTTTCTTATATGAAAATTGATAAATGGAGAAATGAATACAAAGAAAAGAAAACCATAAAAACAATGTATGACACACTATTAAATAAAGAAAATGTAGACATAAAGGAATTTATAACCAAGGATTTAAAGGCAAACTTCAGAATCAAAGGGATGAAGGGGGAGCCTCTTGGAATAATCCCATCAGACACAAACCTTTATAAAATTCAAATAGAGCTTGCAAGAAGCATGTCTGGTATGACTAAAAGAATGTATATGAGAAGAAAGCTATATTGGATATCAAGATTGTATGAAGAACTGAAAAGCTTAGAAAATGAATATGATTATGTACTATTAGATTGTCAGCCAAGCTTTGATTTAATAACTCAAAGTGCAATTTATGCCTCAGATTATTATATGATTCCAACAAAGCTTGATTTCTTATCAACAGTTGGAGCACCAACCCTATATGAACATATTAAAGACCTAACAGATGAGGTTAATGATGGAATTACAAATTACAACTTAAATCAATTTAAAGAGATTAATGCACAGATGCTTGGAGTATTACCAACAATGGTAACTTATTATGCTGGTAATATACAAGCTCATAAAAGGCAATATCTAAATTCAATTAATAAGGATGAGGTGCTAAAGTCCTTTGATTGTAGCATTAGAAGGGCAGATACTATGATTGATAATAACAATGAAATGCCTTTTGTTTTAGAGAATATTACTAAGGTGAAGAAGGAAAATATTCAAATTGATTTTGAGAATTTATTAAAGGAATTTTTAAGGAAGGTAGTTTGATTATGGATAGGGGAAAAATTTTAGAAGTAAATAAGTTGGTTTTTGAGTATATTTTATCTCTTGATGATAAGGATATTAATGGGCTTTTAAGTGGAGAAGTAAAGCTAGCTTTAGAGGGAGAGGTTAAGGAAAAACCTAAAGCAGTTAAGGTGGTTGAAAAGAAGTCAAGCTCCATAGTTGATAATGCTGTAGCTGTATTAAATTCTTCTAAGGTAAGGGAGGATGGAGTTAAGGCTTTAAGTGGAAAGGGTTATACTGTTAGTGTTTTAAAAGAGATTGCTAAGGTGCTTTCTGTTTATATTACTCAAAAGGCAAAGAAACAGGATATTATTGATGCTATTATTGAGGGAACAATAGGCCAAAGAATTAATTTGGAAGTGCTTCGTGAAGGATAGTTTAATTTAGAGAGCGCACTGGGATAAAAGTTTTTCTTGCTTTCTCCGTCGCACGCTCCAAGTCGACGCCATAAAAACTTTTATCCCTATTGTAGTCTCTTCTCTAAATTAAGGTTTTATATTTCTAATCTTTAAAATTCAGTAGAACTGAATATTTTTTAACCTAGTGTGCTACCTATTTTAAGTGCACACTTTAAAGTTATTTGAACTAATTTAAAAAGTCAGAATCATATTTAATTGATTTTGACTTTATTTTGTTAACTGTGCATACAATTTCTTTTTTCAGGAGATGAATAAGCCTTAAAAAGAAAACAAATGGCAACAAATAATTCCAATCAATGTAATATATAAGTATATTAAAGTGGTTTAAATAAAAATATAATTAAATTTAAGAAGGGAATTATTAAAAGTGAAAAGAAAATAAGAAAAATATTTTAAGGCAAGAGGATGTTGATAGTAATGGAGTAGTAGATGTGGTAGATTTAGCTGCTTTATCTAAGCTTTATAATAATAAGGTTAAGGGGGATAATAAGCTTAAATATATTTATGATCTTTATCCAGAGTATGATAATATTATTGATCTTTATGATATTGTAAAGCTTGCAAACTTGATTTAAATAAGGTACATGATAGA
>JBOFQV010000090.1:0-2351 GCA_051650705.1 Clostridium sp. | reverse complement strand
GAAAAAAACCATATTCTTCTTAAGAATATTATTTCTAGAGGATTAAGAAGTAAATATTTTAGTATCAAAAAAAGATATAAAGAAAAAAACTGAAGGCTCTTGCATTCATCTTAGCAAAGAGCCTTTAATTTATTCAATCATGTCTAAAAATCCCTTTAAAATTGATGCAGTCATACCCCAAATTACATAATCATTATATTTATAAAAATATGACTTATAAACACCATCTCTAAATTTATATTTCTCTCCCCCACGTACTAACTCAAAAGGAAAACCTTCAGCTCTATGAACCTTTAATTTATTCTCAACAACTAAAGGTGAATTTTCTAATAAGTATTTTAAAGGAACATAAAAAAGATGGTCAACCTCCTCTTTATTTATATTAAAATCCTTTTTATTAATATAAACCAAATAGGAGTGTATAATTGAATTATCATATCTCACAAGAACATCCAATTCTTTAATTATCTCTATGTTTTCCTCTTTTACTCCAAGTTCCTCTATTGTTTCCCTAATTCCCCCTTCTAAAGGAGATTCACCCTTTTCAATTTTCCCTCCTGGAAAACAAACATCTCCAGGCTGATGCTTTAATGTTAAAGCTCTAACCTGAAATAATACATTTATTTCTCCATTAATATTAATTAAAGGAATTGTTACAGAAGCTCTCCTTTTCTCTCTCCACCCACAAATATATCCATCATTAGCTGAAAGTCTATTTTTAATTAAATTTATATCCATTTCCACTCCCCTTAAAAAGAACTTTATATAATATATTCACCAAGTCTAAGTTCTGCTAATGAACTAACTTCCCTATGAATATTATTCAACTGATTTAGCTCACCACTTTTAAGCTCATACCCTTCCCTTGCAATTTCTAAAAGAGCATCAATTAAATATTCATAGTCCTCACTACCTAAAGAGTTTAGCTTAACCATAATACCATGAGGAAAATTAAATTCATCAGAAATAACACCGTATTTCTCCTCCATTTCAATATCCTCAATGAGCCCCATAATAATTGTCACCATTTCATTAACAGAAAAAATACTCTTACTCACTAAAAGTCCTCCTTAGTATAATTTTTTAATATTATACCATAAAGAGTAGAAACAATCTAAAGAAAGTTCCATATCATTTTAGTAATGAAACAGACAAAAAATGCTATTGCAGTTGGTAGGATAAATGAAATAATTGTCCACTTCTTACTTCCACTCTCCTTGTTTATAGTCATTAAAGTAGTTGAACAAGGCCAATGAAGAATAGAAAAAAGCATGGTGTTTAAAGCAGTAAGGCTAGTCCATCCATGAGATACTAATACTTCCCTTAAAGATTCAACACTTGAAAAATCAGTTAAGCTTCCTGTTGATAAATATGCCATTAATAGCACTGGAAGAACAATTTCATTAGCTGGAAGCCCCACAATAAATGCCATTAAAATAAATCCGTCTAGCCCTATTGCATTACCAATTGGGGCTAATAAATTTGAGATATAAGCTATTATACTCAAATCTCCAATATATACATTTGCTAAAATCCATGTAACTGCTCCAGCTGGTGCTGCAACAACAATTGCTCTTTGAAGAACAAACAAGGTTCTATCAATAATAGAGCTATATAAAACTCTCCCAATTTGAGGTTTTCTATATGGTGGTAGTTCAAGTGTAAAGGTTGATGGAACTCCCTTAAGTAAAGTTTTAGATAATATATAAGAAACAACTAATGTTACAACCACCCCAAATATGACCATTACAGTCACTGCTAAAGCCGACATAAAACTATTTTCTGCTTCACTTGAGCTTACAGCAAAAAATACAGTTGCAATTGTAATTAATGTTGGAAATCTCCCGTTACAAGGTACAAAATTATTTGTAATTATAGCTAAAATTCTTTCCCTTGGTGATTCAATAATTCTACATCCAATTACTCCTGCTGCATTACATCCAAAGCCCATACACATTGTTAAACACTGTTTCCCATGAGCACAACATTTTTTAAACATATGATCCATATTAAAAGCTATTCTTGGCAAATAACCTGAATCCTCCAGAAGAGTAAATAGTGGAAAAAATATTGCCATTGGAGGAAGCATTACAGAAACTACCCAAGCTAAGGTTCTATATACTCCTAAAACTAAAACTCCATGTATCCAATCAGGTACATTTAAAAAATTGAAAAGATTTGTTAATACCTCTTGAAATCCAAACAATATATTTGAAAGTGCTTGAGATGGGTAGTTTGCACCTGTTATAGTAATCCATAATACAATCGCTAATAGAGTAATCATTATAGGAATTCCCCAGATTCTTGAAGTTACAATATCATCTATGTTTTTATCTCTATTTCTTTTCTCA
>JBOFQV010000089.1:0-14203 GCA_051650705.1 Clostridium sp. | reverse complement strand
CAAAGCTATAAACATGGGGTATACATGGGTATAGCTTTTTTTTAATACTAGGAAATTACAAGCAAAATAAGTATATAAAGCATAAACATAAAAGGATGAATATCTTTCTAAATAAAATATGAACAATTTAAAATTCTATTGTAGAGGAGTATAACTATGATATAATATTAATTAATAATAATTATTACATAATATATAAATAATTATAACTTGGGGTGAATTATGGAATTAAATTATATTGATGGGGAAAGCTTATACTATGCCTTTATATCAGGGGCAAAAGAAGTAATAAAAGAAAAACGAAATTTAAATAAAATAAATGTATTTCCAATAGCAGATGGAGACACAGGAACAAATCTAGCATTAACAATGAATGGTATTGTTAAAAATTCTCAAAAGAGAGCGTCAGCAGTAGAAACCTTTAAGTCTATTGCAGATGCAGCACTTACAGGCGCAAGGGGAAATTCAGGAACAATCTTTGCACAATATATAAATGGAATTACAATGGAACTTTATGAGCAAGATAAGCTAACATTAGATACTTTTTCAGTTTCAGCAAAAAATGCAGTAGACTATGCATATAGTGCAATTGAAAATCCAGTAGAAGGCACAATGATATCAGTAATAAAGGATTGGGCTAATGCTATTTATTCCTATAGAAATACATCAAAGGACTTTATAGAAGTATTATCTTTATCCTTAAAAGAAGCCTTAAAATCCTTAAACTCCACAACAGAAAAATTAAGTGTTTTAAGAGGTACAGGCTTAGTGGATTCAGGAGCAAAAGGCTTTGTAACCTTCCTAAAAGGGTTTTTAAACTATTTGAAAAGTGGAAAAGTAGATGAAATAACTGAGGAAGACATAAACTTTGATGAAGATTTTAAGGATATACATTTAGATGATAATGAACAAATTAAATTTAGATACTGTACAGAAGGGCTAATTGAAGGGGATAATATAAATATAGATAAGTTAAAGGGCGAGGTTAGAGGGTTAGGAGACTCTCTTATAGTTGCAGGAAATAATAGAAAAGTTAAAATTCACATTCATACAAATGAGCCAGAAAAGTTGTTTTCTAAATTAAATAGGTATGGAGATATTTTAGAGCAAAAAGCAGAAGATATGAAATATCAAAATGATATTATTAGAAATAGAAAGTACAATATAGCCTTAGTAACAGACTCAATTGCGGACATACCAAAGGAGTTAATAGAAAATTATCAAATATATCAATTACCTTTAAATTTAAATATAGGAAGAAGCACTTATTTAGACAAGCTAACAATAACCTCAAAAGAGTTATATGACTTATTAGATACTTCAAAGGAAATCCCCTCATCCTCACAACCAACAATTAAAAGTGTTGAGGGAGTGTATTCATATTTAAGTACCTACTATGATTCTATAATTGTGATTTCAGTATCAAAAGAAATGAGTGGTACCTACAATGTTTTTAAAAAGGCAGCAGAAGCAATTAGTAATAATAAGAAAATTACAGTAATTAATTCAAAGGTTAATTCAGCAGCACAGGGACTTTTAGTATTAGAGGCTGCAGAAGCAATTCATAATGGATTAAAGCATGATGAGGTTGTAAAAAACATAGAAAACTCTATTGAAAAAGCAAAAATATTAGTTTCAGTAAGTGATTTAAAGGGAATGATAAGGTCAGGAAGGGTAAGTACAATAGTAGGTACAATTGGAAAATTAGTAAACTTAAAGCCTATAGTATCAATAGATAAGGAGGGAAAAGGGGTACTAATTGGCAAAGCTTTTTCTGTAAAAGGAAACACAAAGGAAATTTATAATTTAGTTAAAGATATGAAAAATACAGAGGGGATAAAAAAATATAATATAGTACACGGAAAAGGGGAAAAAAGGCTAGATGATTTCAAAAATGAATTAATTAAAATAATTGGTAAGGAACCAGAATATATAGAAGAGGTTTCAGCAATTGTAGCATCTAGTGCAGGGGAAAATACATTGGCAATAGGAATAATAAAAAATTAAGGGGCAGAAAAAATGGATAATATATTTTTATTTTCAGCAGTAGTTGTAAGTATATTTTTTATAATATTCTTCATAATAGGACAAGTCCTAAAAAACAACTCAATTGTTGATATTGGTTGGGGACTGGGATTTGTAACATTAATAGTAGCACTTGGAGTAAAAGATGGCTTTAGCAATAATAAAGCAAATTTGGTATTAATTATGGTTTTACTTTGGGGACTAAGGCTTGCATATTATTTGTTTAAAAGAAATGTAGGCAAACCTGAAGATTATAGGTATGTTAATTTAAGAAAGCGTTGGGGAAATAAATTTGCTCTATTAAAGGCATTTCTAAATGTTTATGCTTTACAAGGAGTATTATTATATTTAATCTCCTTATCATTCATAAATATATTTAGTAAACCAGATAAAGCACTAACAATAATTGATTATATAGGAATTGCAATATGGATAATTGGATACTTATTTGAAGTAGTTGGTGATTATCAATTAAAGGTATTTAAAAGTAAAAGTGAAAATAAGGGGAAAATAATACAAACAGGACTATGGAAATATACAAGGCATCCAAATTATTTTGGAGAGGCAACAATGTGGTGGGGAATTTGGCTTTTATCACTAACCTCAGGTGGACTATATACAATAGTAAGTCCAGTTTTAATAACTCTCTTCTTATTGTTTGTATCAGGAGTTCCATTACTTGAAAAGAAATATGCAGGTAATGAAGAGTTTGAGGAATACAAGCTTAGAACATCTAAATTTATACCATGGATTCCTAAAAAGGGGGAGAAAAGATGAATAAATTAAAATGGTTTTTCTTGGTTGGAGCTATTTCAATGGCTATAGCAATAATATATGGATTAACGATTGGTGATTTTACTGGTGATGGGAAGATTCTTTTGGGACTATATTGGGGTAGTGTAACTATGTTAGATATTTATTTAGCATTCATAAGCTTTTCAATATTTATGTTTTATAGAGAAGGAATAAATATTAAATCAATAATATTATTTATATTAATTTTAGTTTTAGGATCATTTACAATATGTCTGTATACATTCCTAGCAATGCATGAGTCAAAAGGTGACTGGAACAAATTATTTAGTAGAAGGAGTAGATGAAATGAGTTTTTATGATTTTAAAATAAAGGACATAGACGGAAGAGAAGTGGATTTTGATAGCTATAAAGGAAAGGTTGTTATTGTGGTAAACACAGCCTCAAAGTGTGGGTTTACACCACAGTTTAAAGAATTAGAGGAGCTTTATAAAAAGTACAAGGACAAAGGCCTAGAAATATTAGGGTTTCCATGCAATCAATTTTTAAATCAAGATCCTGCAGAATTAGGGGAAATAAAGAATTTTTGCCTTATAAATTATGGAGTTTCATTTAGAATGTTTGAAAAGATAAAAGTTAATGGAAAGGATACTCATCCCTTATACAAATTTTTAAAAGAAAAAAAGGGAGGGCTATTATCTAAAGAAATAAAGTGGAATTTTACTAAATTCATTATAGATAAGCAAGGACAAGTAATAGAAAGAGTTTCACCAAACACAAATCCTTTAGAGATGGAGGATACTATAAAAAAGTTATTAGAAGAATAATATAAACAATGCAAAAAGAAGTCTTAGACAAGTTATGAATGTCTAAGACTTCTTTTTATTAAATATTAACCCAAATTATATTACTTTAAACTTTATTACTCCAATAGGCATCAGCCTCATCCTCAAGCTTTTTAAGCCTTTCATAATAATCAGGAAATTCCTTTAAATGTGCATAAGCAATTTTCCCAGTTAAAATAGGGTCATTTTTAGTTACATTAGTTTCAGGAAATTTACTTCCATGCTCCAACTCTACATTAATGCCCATAAGAAATTCATCTAAATCAAATCTTTCAGTCTCAAAATCAATATTCAATTTTTTTGCAATAATGATAGCATCCTCTTTAGTGAAAGTAGGCTTAGTAACCTTCATTTCCCTTTTATGTTTTGTATAGTATTCTATTCTCTTTTTAAGTTTTTTAATTTCTGAATCATGCTTACTCATTTTCCACCCTAAATTAGTATTTTTACAATATTAATCTATTCCTAATAAGTTAAAATGGTGAATCACCAAAATAAATGCAATATACAACCACCTATTTATGTAAATTAAACTTAATATTACCTTAATACCCCTTAACATTAACATAATGGTGAGTTAACATGCCTAAGTTAATATATGATTTGTAAAAAGTATTAAATTTTTGTGGAGGTAATTAGTGATGGAGCGAGTTGTAGTAGAAAAGAAAAAAGCAATAAACATAAGTACATTTAAAGTAACTAAAAAATTTGAACCGTTTATATACTTAATACCAGCATTTTTAATTTTTGGACTATTTGTTTTTTATCCATTTATTAAAACAATCATAATGAGTATGTCAACAACAGATATCAGAGGAGAAATTAATGGCTTTGTAGGGCTAGAAAATTTTAAGAATCTCTTAACCTCAGAATCCTTTTACAATTCAATTTTTGTAACATTTAAATTTGTTACATTAGTAGCAGTTCCCTCTATAGTAATTGGATTTATACTAGCCCTACTAGCAAACAATAAGCTAAAAGGAAATAGAATATTTGAATTAATGTTTTCAGTACCAATGGCTATAGCATCTGCACCAGCAGCAATAATATGGACAATGATATTTCATCCAAGTGTGGGAGTACTAAATTACGTATTAGGAACACAAATTGGATGGCTAACAGATCCAAAGTATGCACTAATTTCAGTAGCCATAGTAACGGTATGGCTAAACCTAGGTATAAATTTTATATTCCTAATAACAGGCTTAAGAAATATACCAGATGAGCTATTAGAAAGTGCTTCAATAGATGGGGCAAACTACTTTACTAAGCTAAAGAACATAATAATTCCAATGGTTTCGCCTCAAATGTTTCTAGTTGTTTTTATGAATATAGTAAATGCTTTCCAAGCATTTGGACAAGTTAAGCTTTTAACTCAAGGCGGACCAGGGATTCTACAAATGTATTAGTACACTCAATTTATAGAGAAGCATTTTTCAATGGAAGATTTGAAAATGCATGTGCACAAGCACTTATATTATTTTTAATAATGATGGTAGTAACCTTAATACAATTTAAATTTGAGAAGAAAGGAGTGCATTATCAATAATGTTAATGAGTAAAAAAAATAAAGTAATCCTAACAGCAATTAATATAATAGTTGGACTAATTATAATAGCACCACTTTTATATGCACTTTCTTTAAGCTTCATGACTCCAGGAGAAATGTCACAATTTCCACCTAAATTGATACCAAGTGAAATTACTTTAAATAATTTTGACAAGGCATTAAACACAGTACCATTAGCAAAATTTATTGGAAACAGCTTTATTGTATCAATCCTTGTAACGATTGGACAAGTTATTACTGCAAGCTTAGCAGCCTATGCTTTTGCATTTTATGATTTTAAAGGAAAGAAAGTATTGTTCTTAATGGTTTTATCAACAATGATGATTCCATCAGAAACAACTGTAATTTCAAACTTCTTAACAGTAAGCTCATGGGGTTGGAATGATAGCTTAAAGGTTCTAATAGTTCCATTTTTAACATCCGCCATGGGAATATTTTTAATAAGACAATTCTATTTAACAATACCAAAAGAGTTAAAGGAGGCATCAAAAATAGATGGCTGTAGCAACCTAATGTTTTTATTTAAAATATTGTTGCCAATTTCAAAACCAGCAGTAGCATCCTTAGCAATTTATACATTTATAAACACATGGAATCAATATTTATGGCCATTATTAACAATTAATAATAACAATAATAGAACAGTTCAACTTGGCATTAGTATGCTTCAATTTGCAGAAGGAAATAGCTATGGAGTGGTACTAGCAGGGGCAATATTAATTTTAATACCATCAATTTTGGTATTTATAATAGGTCAAAAGTCATTAGTTAAAGGAATGACTGCTGGCTCAGTAAAAGGTTAATTAATAAATATTAAGGAGACGAGGAAGAATGATGAAAAAAAGATTATTAGCACTAACTTTAACAGCCGTATTAGGGATTACAAGTTTAGTAGGATGTGGAGGAAAGGAAGCCTCAACTAACAAGCCAGTAGAGATTACATTCTGGCATTCAATGGGAGGTGTTGGAGGACAAACTATTGATAAATTAGTATCAGATTTTAATAGTTCACAAGATAAAATAAAGGTTTCAGCAGAATATCAAGGAAGCTATGATGATGCAATTAACAAGTTAAAAAGTTCAGCATTAAGTAAATCAGGTCCTGATGTAATGCAATTATATGATATTGGGACAAAGTGGATGATTGATAGTGGATATGCATATAAAATGCAGGATTTAATTGATAAGGATGGATATGATGTAACAAAGCTAGAAAAAAATATTTTAGACTACTACACTGTTGATGGAAAGCTATATTCAATGCCATTTAATACTTCAACACCAATATTATATTATAACAAAACAGCCTTTAAAGAAGTTGGTTTAAATCCAGAAGTAGCACCTAAAAACTTTGATGAAATTCTTGAGTTTTCAAATAAATTAGTTAAGAAAAATGGAAACACTGTAGAGAGATATGGATATGCAATGCAAATTTATGGTTGGTTTTTCGAACAATTTTTAATAAAGCAACAATTAGATTATTCAAATGAAGGTAATGGAAGAAAAGGGTCAGCAAATAAGGTTGCTTTTGATTCAAATGGAGGAGCAAAAGCAATATTTGAAGGGTGGAAAAAATTAATTGATTCTGGAGTTGTAGGTAACTTTGGAAGAAAGAGCGACGATACAATAGATGCATTTACAGCAGGAAAAACTACTATGATTATTGGTTCTACAGCATCTTTAGGAGATATAAAAAGCAAAATTAACGGTAAGTTTGAAATTGGAACTGCTTATTTACCATCAGTTAATGCAAATGATAAAGGTGGAGTATCTATAGGCGGTGGTTCTCTATGGGCTATGGATAAAGGTGATTCTGAAAAAGCAAGTGCAACCTTTGAATTTATTAAATATATGGTTTCTCCAGAGGTTCAAGTAAAGTGGGCAAGCTCAACAGGGTATTTCTCTGTAACTAAAGCTGCTTATAATCAACCAGAAATGGTTAAGCACTTAGAACAACATCCAGAATTTAAAACTGCTATTGACCAATTAAGAGAAACAAATAATTCATCTGGTGCATTACTTGGAGTTTTCCCAGAAGCAAGAGCAACAATAGAAGAAAACCTAGAAAAAGTATTAAACAATAAGATTTCTGTTGATGAAGGAATTAAAAAGGCAGCAGAAACAATTAATAGTGCATTAGAAAATTATAATAAATCAAAGCATTAATACAAGCATCAGGTAGGAGAGTTTAATGATAAGAAGCATATTTTTTGACGTAGATAATACGTTAATTAGTCGTAAAGATAATAAGATGTGTGAGAGTACAATTAAAGCAATTGAAATTTGCAAAAATAATAATATTGATTTAGCTATAGCAACGGGTAGATCCCTTGCTATGGTTAAGCAAGAGAGTTTCTATAAAATGTTTACCACAATAGTTTCAGCTAATGGTTCCCTTATAACAATAAATGATGAGATAGTATACAAAAGGTATATGGATAAAAAAGCAATAAGAAGTATTATAAGTTTTTTTGAGGAATTTAATATACCTTATTGCATTCATTTATTAGACAGAAGTGTTGGAAAGATTAATGAAGCATGGGTTCAAGATTTTTCAATTAAATATAATATGGCAATTGAAGTGTTAACCAATAATGTAATTGAAAATATAGATGATTATGAGGTGTTCCAAATAAATGCTCATATAAAAGAGGATGACTATAAATTTTTAATAAATGAATACCAAGCCTTTAATTTTGTTAAGTTAATAGATGTTGAGGATGGCTATGATATATTTAATAAAAATTGCAGCAAAGGCAGTGCTATTAAATATATTAAAGATTTAAATATAGAAGAGAATAGAAAATACTATGCCTTTGGAGATGGGTTTAATGACTTAGAAATGTTTGAAGAAGTTGATTTTGGAATTGCAATGGGAAATGCGTGTAATGAGCTAAAGGCAAAGGCTAATTTAGTAACAAGTAATATAAATAATCAAGGTATTTATAATGCATTGAAAAAATTAGAAATAATATAGATTTTATTAAGGAGAAATGAAAATGATAAATTTCGCTCATAGAGGAGCAAGTGGGTATTATCCTGAAAATACAATATTAGCAATTAAAGAAGGTATAAAATGTGGAGCTACTGGGTTAGAGATAGATGTCCACAAAACTAAAGATGGTGAGATTGTTGTAATCCATGATGAGGATGTAAAGCGTACTTTTCATGGGAATGGATTAATAAGAAATTATACTTTAAGTGAATTAAAATCCCTTGAAAATAAAAATCCAAGGTTTAATGATTTTGAATGTAATATTCCAACTTTAGAAGAGGTAATACTTTTAATTAAGGATAGGGAGATACTGTTAAATATAGAATTAAAAACAGATGAAATTCACTATGAGGGAATAGAAGATGATGTTATTAAAATAATAAAAAGACATGGTATAGAAGAGAGGGTTATATTGTCTAGCTTTAATCATGAATCTATAAAAATCTCAAAGGAGATATATAGAAATATAAAAACAGGTGCATTATATCATTATGAAATTGAAAATGTAATTGAATATGCAAAGGAGCTTGGAGCTGATGCAATTCATCCAAGTGGAACATTAGTAACAAAGGAATTGATTGAAGAGGCACACAAAAATAATTTAATGGTCAATATTTATACAGTTAATGAAATTAAAGATATGAAGACTTTATTGGACTTAAATGTTGATGGAGTTTTTACGGATTATCCAGATAGGCTAAAGAGCATATTAACGTAATAAATAGTTGGAGCTTTAGGAGGAAGAAATGTCAAAGTTATCATTAAAAAATATATATAAAATATACTCAGAGAATGTATTAGCAGTAGATGATTTTAATTTGGAAATTGAAGATAAAGAGTTTATAGTTTTTGTTGGACCATCTGGATGTGGAAAATCAACAACACTAAGAATGATTGCAGGTCTTGAGGAAATAACAAAAGGCGAACTCTATATCGGGGATAAATTAGTTAATGATGTTGAGCCAAAGGATAGAGATATTGCAATGGTCTTTCAAAACTATGCATTATATCCTCATATGACTGTTTATGAGAATATGGAGTTTGCTCTAAAGCTTAGAAGTGTACCCACGGAAACTAGAAAACAAAAAGTATTAGATGCTGCCAAAATATTAGATATAGAGCATTTACTTGAAAGAAAACCTAAGGCATTATCAGGAGGGCAAAGACAAAGAGTTGCACTAGGGAGAGCCATTGTAAGAGAGCCAAAGGTGTTTTTAATGGACGAGCCTCTCTCAAATTTAGATGCTAAGCTAAGAGTGCAAATGAGAACAGAAATATCAAAGTTACATAAAGAATTAAAAACAACATTTATATATGTAACGCATGATCAAACAGAAGCAATGACAATGGGAACCAGAATTGTTGTAATGAAGGGTGGTATAATTCAGCAGGTAGATACACCACAAAATATATATAACAATCCTAAAAATAAGTTTGTTGCAAGCTTTATAGGAAGTCCTCAAATGAATTTGTTAGATGGGGTTATTGTAGAGAAATTAGGAAGTATATATATTGATATAAATGGTGAATTAATTAAAATAAATAATGAAAAAGCAGAAAAGCTTAAGAAAAATAATTATATAGGTAAAGAAGTTTCATTAGGAATTAGGCCAGAGCATATTAGTACTAGTTTAACTGGTGAAGGAATAGACAACTTGTCTATTAAAGGTAAGGTTGAAACAGTTGAGTTACTAGGAGCTGAAAGCTATATATATGCGAAGTGTGGAGAGAATAATATTGTAATCAGAGTAAATGGAGCTAGTACAGCTAAATATGATGATAATATTACCTTAACATTAAATACCTCAAAAACTCATATATTTGATAAGGAAACAGAGGAACAAATATAACAGTTATATTTATAAATGGCTAATAAAAAGGGCTAATAACACTTTTTTGTGCTATTAGCCTTTAAAGTTAAGGTGTTTTTATACCAATATGTCCTCTTAAAGAATCTATTTATTTAATTGAGGTAAATAAAGCTTATCCTTTTCTTTTTGAGCTCTTTTATCAAAAGGATTATTTATAAGAGCCTTAACAAAAAGCTTAGGGTAGTTTTTACTTAAATAATTCATATACTGGCACCACTCAATACTTAAATTCATATAAGCATCAGCCATATCTCCAGCAATATGCTCTAGCTCAAAAGCCTCAAGCTTATGACAACATCTAGTTTCCATTTCCTCTCTAAGATGAAGAAGAGACATTAAAGCATCAGTAAAGCCCTCATGCTCATGAACATTTTCATTCATAATTAAGTTAGTAATTAAATCCCTATTAATAGCTAGAGTATTTCTAACTTTATCAATATCAACCTTGTTTATATCAATTTTAAAATCATGCTTTAATAATTTGCCTTGTAACTCATTGCAAGATATATCATCCCATTTCTTTGTGCAAATATTAGCATTGATTAGTTCACTTAAATTAGTATCACCCTTAACTAATTCAGCTAACATACTTGTACCAAGATCTGTGAAAAACACACCAATTAGCATATTAACCTTTTCTACAAAGTGGGATTTTTCTCTCTTTTCAAGTAACCTATCAATAATTAAAGTAGTGAAGAAAACCTCCATAGGAATAAAGGCAATATCAGCAACTAAAAATATTAAAGTGTGATGTGCATCCTTAAAAAGTAAATAATGTACATAGTGTAATAATAGAGATAAGGTTATAAGTCCAACACCTATAATTACTGTTTCTTTAGTTTTCTTTTTCATAGTTAAGTCCTTTCTTATGTAAATAATTTTCATAGACAAATTATATCAGATAATTTATAAATCATATAGTGAAATTAAAATTTATAGAAAATAGAATATTATTGTAAAGTTTAAATTAAAAGCTTTAATAATAATAAATACAAATACTAACTTAAAATAAAATAATATAAAAAACTACATTATTAATATGGAAATTTAAGGAAAAAGTGATAAAATATAATTGTGTAGTCTAGAGCGTTGTTAATAGTTTACACCTACAAAAGAACATAGATTACAATTGATTAAATATTATATAAAAATAATATCAAGAAACAAAAGGAGGGGAAAATTTCAAAATAGGGGGAGTAAAAATTGAAGAAAAAATTAAAGGCTATTATTTCAATGGTCACACTAGCAACAGTGGTATTTTCATCATCAATTTCAGCAGTTGCAGTACAGCCAAAAGCTGAAGAAAAAGCAGCAACAACAAACACAAAACGTAGCATAGGGTATTATGCAGACTGGTCTATTTATCAAGGAGAAAACTATGCTTTTCCAAAACAAGTACCAGCAAAATACCTAACACACTTAAATGTTGCATTCACAGGATGTAACAAGGATGGAACATTATTAATGCTTGATCCAGATGCAAACTTTGGACACCCATTAGGTCATACAGAAGTTGACTATGGGGCAGCTAGTGGTGGAGTTGTAAACGACTTAAAGAATATAAGACAACAAAATCCAAATCTAAAGCTAGGTTTCTCAATTGGTGGATGGTCATTATCAGGTAACTTTACATGGGTTGCTAGAGATGCAGCAAAGAGAAAGATTTTTGCAAAGGAAATTGCAGAAGTATTAGAGTACACAAACTTTGACTTCATTGATATTGACTGGGAATATCCAGCATCTAAAAGAGCAGCAGATAATGAAGATTTAAAGAATGACCAAGGTAATCCAGATGCTATTCCTGAAGATAAAGAAAACTATGTATTAATGCTTCAAGAAATTAGAAATGAACTAAATACATTAGGAGAAAAGACAGGAAAGAAATATGAAATTTCAATAGCTATAAACATGTCACATCAAATGACAGATCTTGGTATAGATGTACCAAAAATATTCAACATTATTGATTTTGCTAATGTTATGACATATGATGCTTCAGGTGCATGGGATAGTAGAAGTGGTCACCAAACAGCGTTATATGACAACCCAGACCCAAATAATGCATATGCAGGAAAAGGGTTCTCTATTGATTCAAGTATTAAATATTTCTTAGAAAAAGGAGCACCTGCAAACAAATTAGTAGTAGGAGCAGCTTACTATACAAGAGGATGGGAAAAGGTAAGTAGCGAAGGAACAAACCCTGCAACACCAGGTTTATTTGGTAAAGCTACTCAAGTTCTTAAAGATATAGACTTAGCTCCAACTTATGGTGCACAAAATGATAGAGCTATTCAGAGAGGTGATGGTGGACGTTATGCTGGTAACTGGGCATGGAGAAATAGAGATAGACTATTATCAACTTATCCAGGATTAAAGGAATACTGGGATGATGTAGCTAAAGCACCATACTTATATGATCCAAATGGGGGAGCATTCTTTACTTATGATAACAAGAGATCTATTGCCGAAAAAACTAAGTATGTAAATGCTAACAATTTAGGTGGTATTATAACATGGATGGTAACAAACGATAAAATTACAGAATCAGGTCAACATGATGATTTAACAAAGGCAATTTATGATGGGCTATTTGGAACTAATCCATTACCTCAAAATAAGATAAATGATGACTACTGTGAAGTAAGTGCAAAGGTTAGCGTTGCGAATCAAGATTGGGGTTCTAATCCAGCAGTTCTTAATTTAGATATTACAAATAACATGAAGTTAACTAGCACAGGAAGCTTAATGCCAAAGACAGCAGAAAAGTCATTAAAGACAATTAAGTTCCCTAAGGTTTATGTTAAAACAAAACCAGGTGTTAAATTAACAGGTGGATATTATCCATTATATAGTATCACTCAAGAAAATGGATACTATGTTTTAGATATTGGTGCTACTCAAGAAAAATATATGGATCCAGGAAAAACACTTCAATTAATGTTAAACCTAGATAAACAATATGCTAAGGTTTCTGATTGTATTGAAGAAATATATATGGTTCAAAGAAACTATAGAGCAGGAGTTGAATTCTGTAAAAAGACATTATATACTCCAGATTTTGATAGAATTAAAGAGGATGTAAATAATGATGGAGTTGTTGATGTTGTTGACCTTTCAATGGTTGGACAAAAATACAACAAGAAATCAACAGATGCAGAATACGATGTTAAGTGTGATATAAATGGAGATAAGATTATTGATTTATATGACTTAGTATCAGTGGCTAAAAAGATAGGTAGTGGACCAGTTGACCCAGATATTCCATTGGGAACTCCATGGAAGGAAGGAACAGCCTATAAAGTTGGAGATGTAGTAAGCTACAATAATGCAAATTATACTTGTACCTACGCTCACACATCAATTAAGGGTTGGGAACCATCAGCTGCAACAACACTTTGGAAAAAATCTTAAAGTTAAATATGTAAAGGGAGCTTGAATTACAGCTCCCTTTTAAAATGCTCTAAATTAAAATTCCTATTTCAAAAATGAAAATTAAAAGATTTTTAGTATACATTATACTAATATGATATAATTTATCCACAAAATATAAAGAATTACGGCAGACAGAAGGGGTTATAATGAAGAGTTCAAATTACAAAATATTTTCTTGTGGAAATAATATAACTATAAAAGAAGGGAGTCCAGCACTTTCATTCTTAGGTGGGATAAATAAAGTAATTTATAGAGTAGATAACAATATTATAGAAGTAGTTGAAGTAGAAGCCTTAAAGGAAATAAACTTAACAATAGATAATAAAAGTAAAAAAATAATTTTAATTAAAAGTATAACTAATGAAAATATAGAAGAAGTAAAAAGATTAATAAGTAGAGAGCGTTTTACAGTCTTTGCAGGAGAGAATATTAGCGAAGAAAATATTAAGGGTATAATTTATCTAAATTCAATAAAAGGTGAAAAAGAAATAGATTTAAAAAATTTAATTAGAATTATTAATCAAGAGGATATGTATGTTTCAATTATGGCTGGGGGATGCAGTCGCTATATAGTCTGTGGAGAAGCTGAATATGAAAAGGCTATTGGGAATATTACTCTTGATTTATTAAATAACTTAAATTTTTTAAAAAACTCTGATGAGTATATTGTTAAAATATTTACTAAGTTTGAGTTTGATTTAAGGGATATAT
>JBOFQV010000088.1:0-2756 GCA_051650705.1 Clostridium sp. | reverse complement strand
CTAAGAGCTTCTAATCTTAATGGAATTTGAGGAATTGTTTCAATTTCATATGTAATTCCCTCTTTTTTAGCTATAACATCCATTACATAGTGAGTTAAATAGTTTTTAACAACTATCATGTTTTTACCGTTAAAATCTTTAACTGTATTTATATCTTGATTTGCTCCTGCAATAAGCTTAAAATCTTCATTCATATCTGAAGCTATTGTCATTGGGAAACCAGCTTGATTATATGTTAAAACTGTCATTATATCAGTAACAACTCCATCAACTTCCTTTGCTTGAACTGCAGCATCTCTAAAGTTTGGCCCTTGGAATGACGTTATTTCAACGTTTAACCCTTCCTCTTCAAAGAATCCCTTTTCCTTAGCTATTATAATTGGAATTTCTGACTTCCCTTGCATTATTCCCATTCTTATAACATTTGTTTCTTCAGCCTTTTCTGAACATCCTGCTAAAAGAAATGACATTCCTAAAGCCATTGTTCCACTTAACACCCTAAAAAATTTCTTCATGTGTTTATCCCTCTTCATATTTAAGTAAATCTATTTTTTCTGCTCTATAACAGACAAAACCATCATCAGTTCTTCTGTCCTTGTTTGAAATTGAAAGCTCAAATACAACATCATTTCCCTTAACCTCAACAATAGTTGCACTTGCCTTTAATATTCCTGCACCAAGATCATCTACTGGATTCCCAAATCTATCTTTAAGAATCCCCCCAAAACATATTAATGCATTTCCGTTTTTTTGTAAAGATGTTGAACCCAAATATGGACATTTTAGTCTATTCCCTCTTTCTTTTCCATATTGCCAAAGTTCATAAACACTCATGTTTTCTTCATTTATTCTATATTTTACCCCTCTTGAATAATTTTCATAGGCAAGCTTTGAGGTTTCCAAATCATAGCTTCTGAAATTTCCATTATCAAAAAGGTACAAATCTCCATAAGCATCTAAAAATGCACTATGTTGTGCCCAAGAGTATTCAAATCTTTCCCCCATTGGGGTTAAAAGATATTTCTTATACTCTTCTTTAAAATTCTCTGGACTTCCAAATATCCAAATAATTTCCCTTGTTTTTTTATTTATCTTAACAACAATGTTTTGATTTCTTGAAGAAACAATTATAAAATCACCCTTTGAAAATACAGAGTTTAAATGAAGCCAATCAAGTGGTGGATTTACAACCTCCTTATCAAGCCCTGGAGTTCTATCCTTATCTAAAATCTCTTTAAAATCTATTTTATCAATTACTTTTTTACTTTCTCTATGTATTTCTAAGACAACATCCTCTAAGGAGTCATCATTATTAGTTAAAACTAAAAAATTCCCATTTTCCATTTCAAAAACATCATGATGAAGCCCATTTGGTACTTCAAAATAGTTTTTCACCTCTCCTAATAAGGTTATTTCTATAAATCCCTTTGGAATATATCTTTGCGTTCCTTCTATTTTAACTGGAGCATCCACAATTATGTTGCCATTTTTAAGCTGTTTTAAAAGATTCCATGCTCTTTGAGAGTAGTACCACTTTACTTCTCCCCTCCAATCCAAAATTGAACAAAGATTTTTAAATGGTGCTCTTCCCTTTGTTGTTGCAAGATTTAACCCAATATAATCCCTAGACTTTTGCTCCTCATTTATCTTTATTACTTTAAGAGAATCAAACTCCTTTGGAAGCTCCTTTGTAACTATTGTTACAATTCCCTCTTCAATTACCTTTCCACCCTTTATTCCTTGAATTAAAACCTTATTTTCAAGTGGTGAAAGTGCTACTACATTTATGATTTTATCCTCATTTTCCTGATAAATTGTATAGCTTATTTCTCCAATAGTTATTCTATACTCCAATGCTTCCCCCCTAAACAGCACCATTGCTCCAAGAGGGGTTGCATCGAATGGATCTATATAAACTAGAGGATTCTCCAAGTTATATTGCCCACTTTTATAAGCTTTTATTATATTATTTTTGATTTTTCTTTGGTTTTCTATGTACTCTTTCATATGCACCCCGTTATCTATAAAATTCAGATTAATTATATATTATGAAAATATTTAACACAATAAATATATATGTTATAATTTCACCTATGTTCATTTTTATCTAAAAGGAGAATTCATATGCTTAAGATAAAGGAGCTTTCTTTAAAGCTCAATAATAAAGAAATACTAAAGAATATTTCCCTTACATTAAATAAGGGTGAAACTCTTTCAATAATTGGTCCTTCAGGCTGTGGAAAAAGCACCTTACTTTTGACTCTTGGGGGAATACATGAAAATTTTACTGGAGATATATTATCAAGCTCAAAAAAGACTTCTTTAATTCTTCAAAATGGAGGACTTTTCCCTTGGAAAACTGTTTATGAAAATATTGAGTTTTCTATGATTAATCTTAAAATTTCTAAGGAAGAAAAAAAGAAAAGAATTGAAGAAATCTCAAACAGCTTGAACATTTCAAAGCTTCTTAATAAATATCCCAATGATTTAAGTGGTGGAGAAAGACAACGAGTGGCTGTTTCTAGAAGCCTTATTTTAAATCCTGATGTTTTACTTTTAGATGAACCCTCATCTGCTCTTGATTCAATGAATAAGGATAATTTTCAAAACCTTTTAATGGAGTTACAAAAGAAATTAAATTTAACATTTATTATAGTTACTCATAACATTGAGGAGGCTATATTCTTAGGAAAAAAAATTGCAATTATGAGTAATGGAGAAATTAAATCTATCAAGGACAATCCTCTTTATGGCAA
>JBOFQV010000087.1:0-12339 GCA_051650705.1 Clostridium sp. | reverse complement strand
TCTTATTGCCATCTCAACATTCCAAATATAAGTTGAGAATGCAACAACATCCGCTTTTGCAGCTATTATTTCTTCTAAAACTCTTTCATCTCTATCATTAATAGAAAACTCCTTTATTTCACATTCATAAGCCATATCCTTTGTATAAGCCCTTAAATATCTTATTGCTAAGTTGCTATGAACATACTTAGAATTTACTCCAACTAATAGTACTTTCATTTTTCCTCCTCTTACTTTATTAATGAAATCATTATAAAGTGCGTTGTTTTTTTATTGCTTTTAAATAAAATATTTCTTCCCATTGTTTAGTTTCTACTACTTCACAATATTTTTCAAGAACTTTTTCAACTTCTTCCATTGTACAAGTTGTAAATGGATTAAGTTTTTTTAATGAGAAATCCTTTAATCTATCATTTGGCAATAAAACCTTAATATCATTATTTATAATACTCCCCTTATTTTTTATGCAATCCCATATATATATTTCCCCATTATCTTTAATATAACTTATAACCTCCCCTATTAATTCTTCTCTCCTAGCATTAGGCCAAATATCATTTAGAACAAAGAAAAATGTTGTTGCATCAAATTTGTTTGATATCAATCTATTTTTATCATTAAAATCTGCATAATCAAGAGAGATTTCATCTTCAACTTCTCTAAAAACATTATATATTACACCAAAATCATCTCCCCCTACATCTAGTACGTCACCTTTAATATTTAATTCCTTTAAACTCATAACTATTGTCTTGCCCATAATTTACCTCCATTTTAAGCTATATTAACATAATATCAAAGTTGTATTATTTTTCCAATTTATTTTTATGCAAAAATGGAGCTAGAAACTAGCTCCACTTATTTTTGATATTTCTTCAATAGCTTTAATACGATTATTATTAACGATACAATAGCAATACTCAATATTATTATCCATACTATAGGAGAAAGATTGAATCCTAAAAATTTAGTTTTTCCTTTTACCTCATATAAACTACCAACTCCACTATCTAATATTAAGAATCCATTATTATTATACTTAATCTCTTCAACCTCACTATTTTCATTAAGTTTTAAAGTTCTTATATATACTCCCTTGTTATTTAATACACTTATAGTTTTCTCTTTATTATCAAAAAACACCTTACTGTCTTTTTCAAAAACACTTCCATCTCTATCAATTGCTAACTCATTAATTGAACTTACACTATTATGTTGATAAATAGGTGATGGTACTACTTTTTTATTCGAAGCTTCTAGTAAAGGCCTTATCATTTCACTTTTTATAAATCTTGGAGAAGTAATTGGATCCCCTCCACTAAAATCTGGGAAGCCATAATCCTCATCCTTTACTAGAGTATAAATATAATCTCTATCTCTAGAAACACTTCTTGGTTCTTTATCTTCCATCCCTTGAACTGCCATAAATATTTCTTTTTCACTATTATAGTCCCAACCAACTATATTTTTTATGCCTGTAGAATACAATTTATATTTTTTGCTTTTAACATCAATTTTGTAAACTGAAGCATTTCCAATAGAAGCACCCTTTACTTTTTCTCCAGGCACTCCATCTTCACCATAAGGCTTAAATGGCACATTATTTTTCTTAACACCCTCACCTAAAATCATATCATATGGTGGATTATCAAAAACTTTACTCTCTTTTGCTGAAATACCTGAATTTGTTGTTGAACTAATAGATAAATATAAGTCCTGATTTAATACCAATAACTTTCTTTTTAATAATTCTCCCTCATTTGATATATTATTTATAACCTCTTCCACAGCATCACTTTTAATCGAATACTTCATCAAAGTATTATTAGAAATAAAATAAATATCCCCACTTAAGCTTTCCATATCTTCAATATTATAATTTTTATCTTTTAATATAATTCTTTCTTTTCCATTTTCATTCACTTCGATAATTGAATTCTCAAATGCAACATAAATATTATTATCAATTACTGTTAATGCTTTTGAATTTTCACAGCCCTTTAGAATAATATTACAATCTATATTATCTGTTAATATGGAAACCCTATATTCACTAGTTATTTTATAAACTCCAAAAGCTGCTGAAACAATTACTATAGCTATTACAATAAATTTTAGAAACTTATTCATATACTCCCCCTACTTAATGCTACAATTAATTTATATTTTATTTTTTTTAAAATATAACCTTATAAACAAATATTACTCTTTTACGTATATTAAGTTATTTAAATGAATATGTTTAATTGTAAAAAAGGAGTGAGTTTAAATTGGAAAAAGATAATTTTTTTAAAAATTCATTCTTACTAACAGCAGCAAATATTACTACTGGATTACTTGGATTTATATTTTCTATTTACCTTTCAAAATTATTAGGACCTCAAGGATTAGGCTTATATACTTTAATTATGCCTGTCTATAATTTATTTATTTCACTTATGACAGCTGGCATTGTTGCAGCAATTTCCACGCGATCAGCTGTTTATTCTGAAAAAATGGAAAATAAAAATCTAGTAAAAACAATAAGAACAATTGCCTTCTTTAATATTTTATGGTCTATTTTAGTAGGAAGTTTAGTTTTTGCTTTTGCCCCTTTAATAGGTGAATTTGCTTTAAATGACCTTCGTGTGGTAGATGCAATACGCATAACTTGTCCTGCTATGATTTTTATTTCTCTTTCTAACATATTGAAAGGGTATTTTCTAGGGACCTATAAAATAACAATGCCAGCAGTAATAGACATATTAGAAAAAGCAGCAAGAATACTTTACATTGTTTTATTAATTACCTTTACAAAAGTAACAACAATTGAAGGTCTTGTAACTATTGCATACGCTTGTCTTTGTTTAGGTGAATTACAAAGCTTACTTCTTCTATATATTTACTATAGATTTACATTAAGAAAGCTTACACCAACTTTTGAAAAACCTGAGAGGAGAGGACAATTATTATTCAATGTACTTGCAATATCATTCCCTCTTTGCTTAAATGGATTTTTAACAAGCATTTTTTCTATGATGTCAACATTAATAGTTCCTCGTAGATTGGTTGTCGCTGGTTTTACCTATCATGAAGCCCTTGGGCTAATAGGTAAATTTTCTGGAATGGCTCTTAGTTTAGTTTTTATGCCTTTAATAGTTGTTAGTTCAATAAACTCTTTACTAATTCCAGACCTATCACAAACTTTAAGTAGAGGAAAATATTATGAAGCTTCAGTAAGAATAAGAAAAGTTATGAAGATTGCATTTTTATTAGGTATGGCTACAACTGTAATTTGTAACATAATCCCTTCGGCTTTAGGAGACATTTTTTATGGACGAGCTGATTTAGCCCAATATATAAAATTTAGTTCTCTTTGTGCTCCTATTTTTTTTCCGTCCATAACAATGTTCGGTATATTAAATGGGTTAAATAAACAAGGTATTATTTTAAGAAATTCTCTTATAGTAGCTGCAATTGAGCTAGTTTGCTTATTTGTTTTAACCTCCATACCTAACATTAACATTTTTGCTATTGGGATTACTATGATTATTACATCTATAATTTCATTTGCAATAAATATTTATGAGGTAAATAAACACATAGAATTAGACTTATCAATTACAAACATAGTTATTTTCATTTTACTTGGTATTTTCTCTTATTTAGTTTTAAAAATTATTGTAACTAAGTTTTTCGGAGAAATTTCTATTATTAAGGCTTTAATAGTAATACTTTCGACTTTCGGAATATTTACTTTTTGGGGTACCTTTGGTGAAAATTAATATTTTTCTAAGCGTTAAAAAGAGATGGAAAAATCCATCTCTTTATTGTTGCATTTGTTTTCTTACAAACTTTGGTAAGTATCTATATATTTTCGGAGAGAATGCATCTAAATCTCGTTTTCTTATTCCCGCTATAACTACCATAATATATGCATATATAAAAGCCCCTATTCCTATTACTACAATAAGAATTGGAATATATAAAAATCTAGACTCACCCATAAATCTAATTATGATTTCAAAGAATTCTTTAGTTACAGATATCCCCAACGCCATCAAACTTCCTGCAATTGCTGGTTTAACAATAAATTTAACATATGATATTTTCATTCTCATAGCTCTTCTAATTGCCCTTGCGTTTAAAACAGCTGGAATTCCATATAACATATAATTACCTACTATTACTCCTAGAATATTTATCGATTCTATTCCTACTAAAAAATAACTACATGCTATTTTTAACACTATACCTATTAAAAAAGTTTTCAAAACTACTTTTTGTTCATTTATCCCTTGAAGTATAACTGCTTGTATTTGTGTAATCCCCATTAAAATTACAGCGGCTCCACCATACAACATTAAATAAGATCCGCCAGCATCTAAACCAAACATCAACTTATACATTTCATCTCTAACCATCATAAGTCCAATTGCAGATGGAATTGTAATTATAAAGGTCATCCTTAACGCATAATTAATATTCTTCTTTATATCTCTTCTATCCTTTAAAGCCATAGCCTTAGATAATGCTGGAAGAACACTCTGTCCTAATGATGTAATAATTATTAATGGAACACCTAAAAATTGAAGATATTGACCTGAATATCCAACTAAGGTATACTTCATTTTTTCATTAAACCCAGCTGCTAACAATCTACCATTTACCATAGCCATATCTACTAAGGAACCAAGATTTTGAACTCCAGCACTTAAGGTTATTGGTAATCCATATCTAATTAACTTTTTTAATATCTTCTTATTTGAAATACTCTTCTTTCCAGCATTGTTTTCAAAAGCCTCTTCCTCAAAGCTGTATTTATTGTAAAAATGAATAAGACAAAGTATTCCAACTAAAGCTCCAAGACCAGTACCAATAGTTCCTCCTGCAACTCCATAAGGAAGTGAAACTTGCATCAATAGATATGCACATAGTAATGAAATAACAATGTTAAATACCTGTTCCACCACCGTTGAAATTGCAATAGCTTTCATTGACCCTCTACCTTGGAAGTATCCTCTATATGCTGATAATATACAGGTAAAGAATATACATGGAGCTAATCCCATTATTGCATATGCTATTTCATCTGAATTAATCAATCTTGCAATTGGAAAAGCAAAGACTATTAACATTATAGAAATAAATGCTCCTATTGCAGCTAAAATATTTCTTGTATATTTAAATGCTTTTATTGCATCTCTCTCATTATCTAAAGTAATAAGCTCTGTTACTATTTTAGATATTGCAGGTTGGGTTCCTGTGCTTGTTATTGCGTAAAAGAATATGAATACTAAGTATGAATTTTGATACATCCCATACCCTTCTGTTCCTATAATCGCATTTAAAAGTGGCATATATAGAACAGAGAGTATTTTTGCTAATATCCCCGCCATGGAGAGAATGAGAAAGCCCTTCGCAGTTGAATTTTCTTCTCTCATTATTAAACCCCTATCTTTTATATTGTAAATTTAAAAACATCCTGTTTTATCTTCTTAAACATTGGTGGTAAACTTTCTGCCAATGTTTTATTCTTTAAATATTCTAGTTTTCCTGGCATATTTCTAAATGTTAATTTATATGCATAAAGGAATTGATAGTTCAATCCAAACTTATTAATGAAGAATGAATTCAACTTTTTATCACCATATTTTGTATCCCCAATAATAGGATTTCCTAAATGAGATAAATGAGCTCTTATTTGATGACTTCTTCCTGTAATAAGCCTTATTTCTAGAAGTGAAAAGGCTCCATTACTTTGGATTGTTTTAACTTCCATTGATATTTCCTTAGAATCTTTTATTTTATTATCAAAAACTCTTGAAATATTATTTTCTTCATTTTTTGAAATATATCCTTTGTAAAGACCATCTTTAATTCTTCCCTTTACAAGAGTTGTGTAGTATTTTTCAACCTCATCATTTCTTATAGCTTCATTAAGTATTCTTAAGCTTTCAAAGTTTTTTCCAAAAATAACCACACCTGATGTATTTCTATCTAATCTGTTACATGATGCTGGAGTAAATGTTACTTCCTTTTCTGGTAAGTAATCTCCCTTTTCATTTAAATATGATAATACATAATCAGTTAAAGTTGCTTCTTTTCCATTACTATCTGGATGAACTAATACACCAGGCCACTTTTCAACAACAAGCATATTTTCATCTTCAAAAGTGATCATTAAAGATTTTGCATCAACCTTTACAAACTCCTTCTTATTTTCTTTAGAATTTGATTTAATATATTTAATTTCAACTACATCATCAACTTGTAGTGCATATTTTTCTTTTTGCTTTTTACCATTAACTCTAATATCACCTTTTCTTAAAGCCTTAAATATTGCACTTAATGGTACATCCTTTAATAATTTTCTTAAAAATTTATCTAATCTCTGACCTGCTTCATTAGCACCTATTTCTATTCTCACTAAACTTCATCTCCAGTCTATTCATTTGTTTTCACATTATATTAGATTAAGCCTTATTTACTCTCTTGTCAAATAATCCATGGCTGCCTCACATTGAATTGCAACCCCAAGGCTTATGGCCTCCTCATCAATATTAAACAATGAACTATGTGCTGATCTCATGGTATCCTTCTCTTTGTTACCAGTTCCTAAGAAGTAGAATGCTGCTGGTCTTTCCATAGCAAAATAAGCAAAACTCTCAACTCCCATACTAGGATGCATTTGCTCTAAAACATTTTCTTCTCCTAAGACCTTTGTTGCTGATTTGGATACAATTTCAACCATTTCATCATTATTATAAAGACATGGATAGCTTTCCTCTATTTCAATTATACCCTCTCCTCTTGAAGTTAAACATATTCCCTCAACAATTTCTTTAAGTCTTTTAATAGCAAATGCTCTATCTTCTACTGTCATTGTTCTAATAATTCCACTTAGCTTTACCTCTTCTGGTATTATATTTTGAGCTGTTCCTCCATGAATACTTCCAACTGTTATTACCGCTGGATGCACAGGAGCTATTTCTCTACTTACAACCGTTTGAAGAGCTAAAACTATATGAGAAGCTATTACTACAGGGTCTACAGTTGTTTCAGGATGGGCACCATGTCCTCCCTTACCCTTTATTGTAATTGTAAATGGATTTGAAGCTGCATTTACAACACCCTTTTTAATTCTAATTTTTCCACATTCTAAGTCTTCAGCAACATGAAGCCCTATAACCGCATCAACGTTTGGTGCATTTAAAACTCCATCTTTTATCATAAATCTTGCACCACCAACTGTTTCTTCTGCTGGTTCAAAAAATAATTTTACATTACCTGAAAATAAATGCTTATTATCATTTAATATTTTTCCTGCACCTAAGGCTATTGTTGTATGAGCATCATGGCCACAAGCATGCATTCTCCCCTCTATTTTAGAGGAATAAGGACATACCTTCTTATCTTGAATTGGAAGCCCATCAATATCTCCTCTTATTGCTATTGTTTTACCATTACCTTCTTTTTCTCCTTTAATGATTGCACAAACTCCTGTTTTTGCAACCTCTACATAAGGTATTCCCTCTTTATCTAAAAACTCCTTTATTTTAGCTGAAGTTCTAAACTCTTCAAAGCCTATTTCAGGATGTTCATGTAAATCTCTTCTTATGTTTATTAATTCCTCTTTAATTTCGTTTGCTGCTTTTAAATACTTATTCATATTAATACTCCTCTCCTATCGCAATTCTATACAATCCCCATTCTTTAACTTCTCAGTATAGGAGGCACCATTTCCATTTATCATTAATTTAAAATCATTTTTTATTTCTGATAAATCAAAACTAACATGATTAAAAACATCAATTATTAAGTAATCTTCCTGCCCCTTTAAAATTACTTTTTCACCATTAAAGGTAACAACAATCCCCTCTTCATCACCTTTATCCTCATCTGTTTCTTTTGCTTTTGTTGTAATTATATCACCTTCGAAAAGCAACTCTTCATCATTAAGTTCTTCATAATTTCTATATAATTTTATATTGTTATCTTTTAAAATATATTCTTTAAAACCTTTTATTCCCCTTGGAAAAATCTCAACAACTTCATCATTTTCATTTAAAACATAATTGAAATCTTTCTCTTCTCCATTAACAAGAATTATTGGCTCTATATTAATTATTTTATCATCTAGCTTTATAGTTAAAACATTAAAATCATTTAATATTTCTTTTACCTTTATTTTAGCCTCTTCTCCGTCTTTTGCAAATATAATTCGTATATCATCATTTCTTGAAATTAAGGTTTCCAAAGTTCCCTCTTTTCCATTAACCTTTATACTTGCATTTTGTCCAATTTCTCCAAAGAACAATCTTTTATTCCCATTAATTGTTACCCTTAAGCTTTTCCCTCGTTTTCCAATTAACTTATTTGTATCTAATCCAGCAACTAACAATGCATCACTGACTTTGTGCTTATGTGAATTAAATAATGATACTGGTTTATCATTCACATTAACATCAATAAAGTTTTCTCCTAGATTTCTCAATGCAACTAATCCTATTCCAAGTACAGTTACTCCTGCAGAACCTAATTCATTATTTGAAATACAATTCTCTACACCTTTTCTATCTTTAATTGCAATTCTTTGTGGTGGCAAATTTAGCCCCTTAGAAATTTCATCTAATATACCTGGAGTATGGGCACCTCCACCAACTAAAAACACTGCACTTGGTGACTTCCCGCCATTTAATTCCCTAATTTTGTCCTTAACTTCAAGCCCAATTTTCTTAACAATTGGTTTAATAAGCTTTTTAACCTCTTCGCTACTTATTGTATTTACAAAACCAAGAATATCTAAGTAAGTAATTTCTTCACTCTCATTAATTGCTCTTTTTATTTTTTCACCTTCATTAAAATCAACAAGGTATTTCTTTGCTATGGCTTCTGTAACCTCATCTCCAGCCTTAGGAACCATCCCATAAGCAGTTATACTTTCATTTTCACTAATGGCTATATCTGATGTACCAGCACCAATATCTACTAAAGCAATATTTAAAAGCCTTAACCTCTTTGGTACTATTGCCTCAATTGCAGCAATTGGCTCTAATGTAATACTAGAAACCTTTAATGAAACATTATTCATAACCTTATATAAAGAATCTATTACAGATCTAGGCAGAAAAGTTGCAATAATTTCAACTCCAGCCCCTTCCCCCTTATGGCCTTCCAAATTTGAAATTACATAAGAATTTAAATAATAATTCTTTACTGAATATCCCACACAATATAAAGTTCCATCTATTGTATTATGCACCTTATCCTCTGCTTGTTTTACAGCCTTTAATTCTAAACTTCTAATTTGTTCTTTTGTAATCTCCTCTGTAGAAATTAGTTCTTCTTCTCCTAATTCCTCAACAGTATTTAAGTATCTCCCTGCTGCTGCAATAGCAACTTCTTCTAATGTAATATGTAACTCTTCTTCTATTTCATTCTTAACTTTCTTAACTACTTTTGAAACAAGATTAATATCGTGAATTTGACCATCTATCATTGCTCTTTCTTCATGCTCAATATACTTTTCACAAATAACTTCAAGTGACTTACCATTTCTTTTCAAAACAGTTCCAATTACTGATCTTGTTCCTATGTCAAGGGAAAATAATAATTCCTTTGATATATTCATTTTTCTTCCCCCACCTTCAAATTACGACTCATATATAAAAAATTATATATTATATGGAAAAAACATTCAATTAAATAGTTATTTTATTATTAATCCATTTTGATTTAATACTGTATAAGAAAAACTTCTTTCCATTTGTCCATCAAAAATAACTTTGATTACATCTCTCTTAACCTCAATAATTTTTCCCATTCCATGCCCCTTAATATGAATATCTTCTCCTACTTTAGCACCGATTTCAAGTTCTTTCTCTTTAATTTCTCCTTCTTTTATAAATCTTGATTTACTCATAAATTTTCCCTTTTGTGTTTTAGGAGAAATCACATAAACCTTATCCTTTGCTCTTGTAATAGCAACATAAAAAATTCTTCTTTCCTCCTCAATATTTTCCTCACCTGCACTCCTATGAGGCATATTATCCTCATTACAGTTCACAACATAAACATTTTTAAATTCCATTCCTTTTACTCTATGCACAGTAGCTAAATTAACCCTATTCTCTTCTTTATTCTCCTTACTTTCTCTTAGCTTATCTTTTACACCCTCAATATGAGCTAATAACTCAGGTAATGTTCTAAATGATGATGCAGAAGATTTAAATTCCTCTAAAATTCCTTCTAAGTCTTCAATAGAGCTTCCTACTCTTTCTGAATAGTCTTTTAAGTAATCAATATACCCTAAATCACTAATAATATATTGGATTGCAGAATTTAGAGACAATCTTGATAACATTACTATTTCCTTTTTCAAATCTTCTAATTTTTTTCTTTGAAATGGAGGAGTATCATTTTTATCAATTAATATATCAAAAGGATTTTTATACTCCACATACCCTTTTACATATCCAATACTTCCCTTTGACACATATCTATAAGGTTTATTTATTATTGATGTAAATAATTCTCTATTAAATATATCAAAAGAGTACTTTAAATAATTTAATATATCCTTACAAATAAAATGTTCAAAGAAATTATATTCTCCATCTAGCATATTAAAAGGTATATTCTCTTTAATTAAAGTATCAATTATTGCTGTAGACTCAATATTAGTTCTATACAAAATAATATTATCTTTATATTCCCCTCCAAGGGATACCTGTTCTTTTATCTCCTTTGAAATAAATTCCCCCTGAGTCTTTTCATCAAATGTTTCACAAAGAACTACGTCTCCCTCTCCCCCTCTATAGGACTTTATTTCTTTTGTATTTCTCTGCTTATTATTTTCTATAACCTTAATTGATGTATTTACAATATTAGTTAAGCTTCTATAATTCATTGATAGATAATATTTTTTACCAGCTCTAAAAATATTAGAAAACGAAACCATATATTCCGGTTTTGACCCTCTAAAAGAATATATACATTGATCCTCATCTCCCACAGCAAACAGAGAATTTTCTCCATTACCATTAATTAATTTTAAGAATTGTACTTGTAGCTCATCACAATCTTGAAATTCATCAACTAGCATATATTTGAAAATTTCTCTATACTCTTTAAGCTTCTCTTGATTTTGAAATAATTTTAACACCTCTAATGCAAGATCATCAAAATCCATTACTCCCTCTTTTTCTAAATACATTTGATAACTTCTTAACGCCTCTGTAAAGACATCATTGGAAACTGTAGGTTCAAACTCCTCTAAGCTAACAATAGATGTTTTGAATCGTGATATATTATTAATAACCTCCTTAACCTTATCTTCATTAACTACATCTGAATATTTTTTAACTATACTCTCTACAATTCTATGAACCATAAAACTCTCAACTATTTTCACATTTCTCTTCTCTCTAAGTAAAATTTTATAAAACAAAGAGTGAAATGTACCAAAAAACGGAGCAATTCTCCCTCCAAATCTTTCTTTCATATTCATAGCCGCTGCTCTTGTAAATGTAATAACAATTATATTTCTATTAGGAATATTTAAATTATCCATTAAATACTTAATCCTATTGACTATTACCGTTGTTTTACCACTCCCTGGAGCTGCTACAACTAATATATTTTTATCTTTTGCAGACACTGCTTCTCTTTGATATTTATCTAAATTCATTTTCACACCTACTTAACTATACTCTTCTAATCATTATTGCCTAAAATAAAATGCACTAAACTTTTAAAATATATTTCACTTTATCACACTTTTTTGTTATTTGTCTATTTATAACATTTGAGAAGCATATTGTAATAATTCCATTCAAGTTGTAAAATAATTATTAAGCATGAAAATAAAAAGGAGTACATTATGGAAAAAGACTTAAATTTTAATGTAACTGATGATAGAAACTTAACTATGCTTGTTGACTTTTATGAGTTAACCATGGGAAATGGATATTTTAATAAAGGGTTACAAAATCAAATAGCATATTTTGATATGTATTTTAGAAGAGTTCCAGATGGTGGTGGATATTGTATTATGGCTGGAGTTCAACAACTTGTTGAATATTTAAAAAGCCTTAAGTTTACAGATAAAGATATTGAATATTTAGAAAGTAAAAATCTTTTCTCAGAAGAATTTTTAAATTATCTAAAAAACTTTAAATTTGAATGTGATGTATGGGCTGTTCCTGAAGGAAACCCTGTGTTTCCAAACGAACCTTTAGTAACAGTTAAAGGTCCTGTTATACAAGCACAATTCATTGAAACAATGATACTTTTAACTATAAATCACCAAACACTTATAGCAACAAAGGCAAATAGAATTTGTAGAGCTGCTAATGG
>JBOFQV010000086.1:0-2345 GCA_051650705.1 Clostridium sp. | reverse complement strand
TAGTTTTTCCTAAAGATACCTTTCCACATATACACATAGGGAACTCTCTTGGACAAGTACATGGATCTTGAAGTTCTCTAAACTTTAGCTTAACTATTCTATCTTCTAAGGAATGGAAGGTTATAATCCCCATTCTTCCTCCCTTATTTAATCTTTTAATTCCATCTTCAATAGTTTTATTAAGTATGCTTAATTCACTGTTCACTTCGATTCTTATTGCTTGGAAGGTTCTTTTAGCAGGGTGTGGCCCCTCTCTTCTAGCCTTTGCAGGTATAGCATTCTTGATTATTTCAACTAGTTCTAAAGTTGTTTCAATTTCCTTTTCTTCTCTTCTGTTAACTATAAAATTTGCAACTCTCTTAGCAAACTTTTCCTCTCCATAATCTCTAATAATTCTATATAATTCATTTTCACTATACTCATTAATAACATTGTAAGCTGAGAAATCATTCTCCCTATTCATTCTCATATCAAGAGGTGCATCTTGCATATAGCTAAACCCTCTTTCTCCAGTATCTAGTTGATAAGAACTTACCCCTAAGTCCATTAAAATACCATCGACCTTATCAATATTTAGTTCAGTTAAAATTTCATCGATTCTATAAAAATTACTATGTACTAATGTTACATTTTCGTAATTCTGTAGCCTTTCACCAGCTGCTTTTAAAGCATCCTTATCTTGGTCAATTCCTATAAGTCTTCCGTTCTTACCAAGCCTTTTAACAATTTCACTTGAGTGTCCTGCTCCCCCTAAAGTACAATCCACATAAATTCCATCTTCTTTTATATTTAAGCCCTCTAGACATTCGTTTAATAAAACTGATACGTGTTTAAATTCCATGTTTATTACTCCTTATATTCCTAAATCGCTCATTTTTTCTGCAATTGAATCAAAATCTATACTAGAGTCGTTATATTCTAACCATTTTTCCTTACTCCAGATTTCAACTCTTGTTAAAACTCCTATACTTACTATTTCCTTTTCTATGCCTGCATATTCCTTTAGGTTTTGTGGAATTAAACCTCTTCCTTGCTTATCCATTTCAACTTCACAAGCTCCAGCAAAAAAGAATCTTACAAATGCTCTGGCGTCCTTATTAGTTAGTGGTAAAGTTTTTAACTTTTCTTCTAATATTTTCCATTCATCTTGAGGGTATGCATATAGACATCCATCCAATCCCTTAGTAACAACAAATTTATTACCAAGTCCCTCTCTTAACTTAGAGGGAACTATCATTCTGTTTTTACTATCTAAGGCATGTTGATACTCACCTATAAACATACTATTTTGCTCCCTTATTATATATTACGAATTTTTCGCTCTACTTTCAACCACTTTACACCACTTTGAACCACTTTTATATACTTATTCTATAAAAATGCCCACTTTCCTTTTTTTTTATAAAAATTTTTCTAATTATTTAACAGTTTTTTATAATTAAATTAAAATTGTTATGCTTATGGAAATTAAAAACAATAAAAAGCTGAATGAAATACTTTCCATTCAGCTTTTTATTAACATATTTGACTATCTACTTTTTTTAATATTTCTTCACTTATCTGCTTTGATTTTTTTTCTATATTTAATAATTCTTCTTTTAATTCATTGTAATAGCTTTCTGTTTTCAATGAAGATAAGTTTACTTCAACATTTATTATTGCACTTTTAATTGCTGCATGTAGTAGCGAAGCTGCTACTCCCGCATCTGATACAAGCATTTTGTTTCCATTCTCTACTGCAAACTCAATATTTTCATAGAACTTAATTCCTTCTCTTGCCATTTTCAATGGTGATTGAAGTGCTTTATATGTTCTTTTCTTTATTTCTTCTGTTCTATGATTCTTTTCTTCTTGTGTTTCTTTTGGAAGTTTGTACCCATCCATTAACTCTTCAAAGTACTTTTTATCCATATTCATTAGGTTTAATGCTTCATCTCTTAATTCTTTACACTTTTCATATAGAAGATCCATCTTTTTCTGTTTTTCTATGGATAAATTATTGTAGCTTTTCTTCCCTATTGTTAATGAATATACCATTGAGTTTAAACTTGCTGATAATGATAATACTACTCCTGCTACGCTACCTCCTCCTGGTGTTGGAGATGATGAGCTTAATTCATTAACAAATTCTTTTATTTTATAATCTTCAAAATTCATTTGCCCCTCCTAAATATTTTTCTTGTATAATTTATTTTGAATAATTTCTTTTACTGGATTAACTTCTTCTACCTTTAACAATAATAAACTAACTCCATAAATCACCACTCCAACTACTCCACTTATAATCATCAAAATTATTGAGCTTTTATCAGTTATCGCATTATTAGCCCAAAATACTTTTCCAA
>JBOFQV010000085.1:0-4637 GCA_051650705.1 Clostridium sp. | reverse complement strand
AGAGCATAAACATTCTCATAATCTTTAATAACCATATTTCTAATTCTCATATTTTCTCTTCTTTCTTCTTTTTTATAGATTTATGCTGATTTTAGCACATTAGTTTTATTATATATAATCAAAAGTATATTTTAAACATTAATTCCATTTGTTTCTACATGAATTTGTTTAATTATTTGTAAATTACTCTTTCTATAGTTTATATCTTTATTGAGATTTAAAATTTATGGAGGTTTTTTATGAAGATTATTAAGAATATTAAGGAAATTAATAAGGAAGATTTGGGCTTTGAGGATGATATTTTGCATGAGGGATTTACTGATGAGCCCCTCTCTGGGAATGCTATTAAAACTTTTGATTTTAATGAATTTAAAGTAAAAAAATGAAAACCTATGTTTTTATGGTTTATATATTTAGTGAGACCAAAAGAAAGGAGGAAATTATTATGGCAGTTACAAAAAATCTTATTGCAACTTCTTTAACTATGGAGGTTGAAAGTGGTGTGGACAATAATGGTAATCCTGTTTACAGAAAGAAGAGCTTCTCTGGGGTTAAGGCTGATGCTACTCCTGAAAGCTGTTTAGATGTTGGATTAGCTATAAAGAATGTTTTAGGTGGAAGTGCTAAATCTATTTCTTTAGCTGAAACACACAGACTTGTTAGAGAATAGTCATTCTATCTAACTACTAAAAGAAAGGAGGTTTTTTTATGGAATATTCATTAACTATGGTTTTTCTTGGTGGTAATGGTGAAAAGACAAACTTTACTCTTAATGGGGTGAAGGATAGTATTACCCAAACAGAAGTTTCTACTTTGATGGACACTATTATTGAAAAGGATATTTTCCTTACTAAAAATGGTGCTTTAGTTTCTAAGTATGGTGCTTCACTTACTGAAAAAATTGTTACTAAGTTTGATGTAAAATAGTTTCTAGAAAAAACACTAGGGGAAAAGGTTTTGTTGCTTTATCCAAGCATATGCTTCAAGGCAATCTCTCAAAACTTTTTCCCCTAATTTTATATATTATTTTCAAAACTCCTTTGGAGTTTTTTTTATTACTCATTTTTGTACCTTTCACATAAGTTTGAAACTTGTTTTTAATAAAGATTGCATAAGTATTTTACCTCTTCTTATACTAAATCGTTCTCTAGAACTCTTATACCATCATCAGTTCCAACAATAATAAAATTGCACATATTAATGAATAATCCTATTTCTAAAACTCCTGTAATTCCATTAATTTTGTTATAAACATCATTAATATCCATTGATTCTCCTATATGTAAATCAACAATATAGTTACCATTATCAGTTATATAATTCTTCCCATCATTCATTCTTATTACAGGATTAAAAGAGAATTCTTTTAGCTTCCTAAGAACTTGTGTATGCCCATATGGCAATATTTCAACTGGTAATGGAAAGGCACCTATACTCTCAACTAATTTACTCTCATCCATTATCCATATTACTTTATGGGCTAGATTTGCAACTATTTTTTCTCTAAATAATGCTCCCCCACCACCTTTAATAGCATTGAAATGCTTGTCTATTTCATCTACTCCATCAATACATAAATCAATTCTATCAATTTCATCTATTTCTACTAAAGGGATATTATATTTTCTTGCTAAATCCTCTGTACTTTTTGAGGTTGCAACTGCCTTTAAGTCCATACCTTTTTGAACAAGTTCTCCTATCTTTTTAATCATATAATAGGCTGTTGATCCTGTACCCAACCCTAATATCATTCCATCTCTCACATATTCTGTTGCTTTTTCTCCTGCAAATCTTTTTTGCTCCATAAGCTCCTCCAAAATTTTTAATCACTATACATCTATTTGCTTAATAGAATTTTTGTGCTCATATATTTATTTTAAAATTAATATCACGCCACATTGGTATGTCTTGAAAATCCTACTTATATCTTATTATTTATACTTTTATTAATTTTTCCTTTAACCTTACTATCTCACTATAACTTAACCCAATTGTAGTGAAATATGCTTCTGCATCAGTATATTTTTCATAGAACATCTCTAAAAATCTTTTCATATGTTCCCTTTTAGGAGTAATAATATTTATGTCCACATGCTTATTTTCTTCACAAAAGCCTTTTAAAAGCTCACTTAAATTCTCCTGTGATTTTTCATAATCAGCTAAAACATCCTCCTTTGAAACCCCTACTAACATAAGCAATAATGCTGATATTACCCCTGTTCTATCCTTCCCTGCTGTGCAATGATAAAGCACACCACCCTCTTCATTTGCAAGGATTTTCACAACTTTTAGTATGCTTTTTTGCTCATCTACCATTTCAAAATAGGAGTCTCCAACCACTTCAAAGCTTTCTGGCAATCTCCCATCTCCATGTATTTTACAATGATAATATTGAAAGCTTTCATTTTCCTTAAAGGCACATGGGTTCCTTTTTACCTCTTCACTGCTTCTTAAGTCAACAATTGTTCTTATCCCTTTGGTTAGTAATAATTCTATATCTTTATTTGATGCACTAACAGGAAGATCGCTTCTTAGAAAACTGTTGTACCTAGTTGTTTTCCCAACATTAGTTCTATAGCCTCCTAAATCTCTTGTATTTAGTGTGTTACTTAATAAAACTCTTCTCATATTTTCTCAATCCCTCTTTATTTATTCCCCTTTAAACATCTTCCAAAAACATTCTTTCTCTTCTTGGCTTTCAAATAAGTTAAACCAATCACATGTTTCTATTGCAAAATCTACAAATGCTATCCCTTGGGCTGTTATTATATTTTTATCTCTTACAACCCTTTCTTTAACATAGTTTTCTCTTGGAAATGGGTCTAGTTCCCCAAACACTTCCTTATGTTTGTCTGTCCACTCTTCAACTGGTGTAGTGTATTTTACATCCTTTAGAACTCCTGATTTTGCTAAAAATATTGTTCCTGCTCCACATATTGCACTTATTAACTTTCCCTTTGAATGTAGATTGTTTATTAAGGTTATTATTTCTGCTCTTGTCTCCCCAAACCATCCTCCAGGAATTATTAAGCCTTCTACTTCTTCTGATAATACTTCATTTACTGTTTTTGATGGCTTGTACATCAATCCTGAAGTACTTTTAATTGGGTTGTTTTCATAGCCTATTGTTACTATTTCTTTGTTTGCATCTGCTCCTAGTAGATGTGTGATTAGTGTTATTTCATAGTCCGTCATTCCTTCAAAAATGAAAACTAATATTTTTCCCATTATAATTCCCTCCCTTTAATTTTTGTTTGGAAATCTAAGTTTTTTTCTTATTTGAAATTTATGAATTCTTATTTTAAATTTGATTTCATACTACTTTTATTATATACATTAGATTATCATATTTTTGTATTTAATTCCATTTTTATAATATTTTCCTTATTAATTCATATAGTAGATAGCTTGGGCGTAAAAAAACTATTAACTCATTCGAATTAATAGCTTAACTTTCTCTATTTCCTTCTCTATACCTCTTTCAGTTAGATAAATTTCTCTTTAGTCAGTAGTTCCTTCATTCTTTCCTTATAAATTTCAGCAGTTTCATGGTAATCCATCAGAATTCCATCTTCCTTCACAAAATTTTTAAAGCCAATAGATTCTCCTTTAAGCCTTGGAAATAGTGAGAAATGCAGATGATTTCTTTTGCCATCACATAGGGTGCACATATACACCTTTTCTGCTCCAATAATTTCTTTATGCAGCTTAATTACTGCATTTGATATTTTCAAAATGTATGTTCCTAATTCTAGAGGCATTTCTGATATGTCCTCATAATGTTCCTTTACTACTATTGCTGTTTGTCCTGTTGCCCTTGGATATTTTTCAAACTGACATCTTACTTTATCATCCTCATAAAAAATTAGCCCATCATCTGGGAATATTTCTCCCGTTTCAAAATTGTAGCAACCAAAGCATATTCCTTGCTCCTGCAATTCTTTTATTCTTTTTGCTCTCTGTTTTAATGCTTCTTTTTCACTTTCAGATAATGCTTTTATATACATGTTTTGCCCCCTTCAATATTTTTAACCTGTATATTAATTTATTTCTTGTTATACCTCTTTAGAATTTTTATTTATTTGTCCTGTATTTTCTTATTAAATCAACTATAAATGCTTCTAATAACGTTAACCCCCAAATTAGGAATAAGCTATTTAATATTGTAAAGTAATGACTAATTGATATCATCTTTAAATTTGAATGAATCCCTCTCAATCTCAAGCTCAAAGCATTTCCACTCTTCATCTAAAATATGAAAATATTCAAATTCTCCTTCTGATGCTTCCATAAATCCAAGTGATTTATAACAATAATAGGCAGACTCATTATTTTCAAAAACTCCTAAGGTTACTTTGTCTACTTTTAAAATTTCAAAAGCATATTTTAATGCTAATTGTAGCATTTCTTTTCCATAACCTTTTCCACGTTTCCTATAATCAACAATAACAAAGCCAAACCTTAATATCTTTTTTTCTTCATCTGTGAACCTCATTATTAAATGTCCAACTATTTCCTTATCATCAAAGGCTGTCATCTGATAAAAATCATCTTTATATGCAAGATTCTCATAATGTTTATTCATATCTTTTGGTGAAATTGGATATTTCTCAAATCTATCAGCACTCCATTGGTGA
>JBOFQV010000084.1:0-24690 GCA_051650705.1 Clostridium sp. | reverse complement strand
GGAAGAAGAACCTCTTTTTGAAGTTATAAAAAGAGCAGATAGACTTTTATATAAGGCTAAGAATACAGGTAAAAATAAGGTTTTAATTGAAAAGTAACAAATGAACCACATGAAGTAATTTAATTCATGTGGTTTTTTCTTATATTAAATTAATATACTTAAATAAGAGGTGGTTGTAATGGATACAAAGAAGCTTGAAAGTATATTAATTCGTGAAGAGGGTACAAAATTAGATTTTAAATATAGACTTGATTTAACAAATGATTCAGGAAAAAAAGAATTAACAAAGGATATATGTGCTATTGCTAACTCAAAAGGTGGAAGAGGATATATTGTTGTTGGAGTTCAGGATAAAATAAAGACTGTGATTGGAATAAAGAAGGATGAAGAATTTTCAGAGGAGCAAGTTCAGCAAATAATTTCTTCTAGATGTGAACCACCAATACCTATTAGAGTTGATTTTTTAGAATATATGGGGAAAAAGGTTGGTATTATTACAATATTTGATGGAGGACAAAAGCCATATCAGGTAAGAGAAAGTGGTGCTTTTTATATAAGACGGGGATCTACTACTGATTTTATGAGAAAGGGAGAACTTATATCTTCTTTTGAGGATAGTCTTTCATTAACAATAGAAACTTGTCCAGTTATTAAAAGTAATATAAGTTATTTGGATATGGAACTTGTTAGGAAATATTTTAGTAAAAAGGGAATTGAACTTAATGATGATAATAAGAATTTTCTAATGGAGAGCGCTGGGATAATTCATAAGGATATTGGAGGAATACATACTGTATGCACATATGGTGGATTATTAGTATTTTCAAATATTAATAGTATAGTAATTCCTAACAATATGATTAAAATTATAAATAAAGTAAATTTAAATCATAGGGAAGTTATAGTAGTGCAAGGAAATTTAATTTCAATGATTTTAAAGAGTGAGGAGTGTTTAAGAGAAATTATCAATGAAAATTATCCAATTGATGCTGTTTTAGAGTGTATTAAAAATGCAATTTTGTATAGAGAATACAGTGAAGTGAATAAGATTATTGAGGTTATTATGACTGAAAGAAGTATTTCAATTATTAGTCCTGGAGAGCTTATTAAAAATAATGGAAATGGGGAAATGGTTGCAATTAATAAGAGAAATATGTGGATATATGAAAAGCTAATTACTCTTGATGATAATAAAATGTTCTTAAATAATGGAAGAGGATTTAGTAGAATAAAAAACTCATTTAAAAATATTGGGAGAGTAAAATTTATTAATTCTAAAGCTGATAATAGCTTTAAGGTAATATTACCAGGAATAAAAAATTTTAATTAGATTTATTTTAATTAATTTAGCAAGACTTTTATATTTTTGAATATAAATATATTAACAGGGTAAACATTTACCATATAATTAAATAAATAAGGAGTGGTCCTAATGATTCAAGTATTTTGCGGAAAAAGAGGTTCAGGAAAAACTAAAAGATTAATTCAATTAGCTAACGAACATGTTAAAGAGGCAAAGGGGAACTTAGTATTTATTGATGATGACTCAAGTTATATGAGACAAGTAGATAGAAGAGTAAGATTCGTATCAACAGAAGATTTTAATATTAACGATTGTCAAGGGTTTTATGGAATGCTTTGTGGGATTTTAGCTGAAAATTATGATATTGAAAATATCTATATTGATGGACTACTAAATATTGTATCATGTGACTTGGAAGAAACTGCTTACTTATTTAATCAAATTAGAAATTTATCCAACAAATATAATTTTAATGTGTATATGAATATTAATCATGAGGATAGAGCAGAAGTACCAACATTTATTAAAGAATACGTTGCGTAATTAAATTTGAAAATAATTAACTTTTATATAAAAAAGGGCTGCATAAGTTTGCAGCCCTTTTAGATTGAGCTTTTAAAGGGATTACAGTTGCCAAAAAACCTTGAAAAAGTTATACTATACATATGTGAAAAGAAGATTTTTATTAGGAGGAATAGTAGGATGGCAAGTGTTTTAGATGAGTTATTAGATCGTGGTTATATAAAGCAGTTCACTCATGAGGCAGAAACAAGAGAACTGTTAGAAAAGGAGAAAATAACTTTTTATATAGGATTTGATCCAACAGCAGATAGTTTACATGTTGGTCACTTTATTGCAATGATGTTTATGGCTCATATGCAAAGAGCAGGACATAGACCAATAGCATTACTTGGTGGTGGTACTGCAATGGTAGGAGATCCAAGTGGAAAAACTGATATGAGAAGCATGCTTACCAAGGAACAAATTGAGCAAAATGTTGCTTCTATTAAAAAGCAAATGGAGAAGTTTATAGATTTCTCAGATGATAAGGCTATATTAGTAAACAATGCTGATTGGTTACTAAATTTAAATTACGTTGATTTCTTAAGAGATGTTGGAGTACATTTCTCAGTAAATAGAATGCTTTCAGCAGAGTGCTTTAAGCAAAGATTAGAAAAGGGATTATCATTCTTAGAGTTTAACTACATGTTAATGCAAGGATATGATTTCTACGTTTTAAATCAACAATATGGATGTAAGATGCAATTAGGTGGAGACGATCAATGGTCAAACATGATTGCTGGTGTTGAGCTTGTTAGAAGAAAGGCTCAAGGTGAATCTTTTGCAATGACTTGTACATTATTAACTAATTCTCAAGGTCAAAAGATGGGTAAAACAGTTGGAGGAGCTTTATGGCTTGATGCAGAAAAGACTTCACCATTTGATTTCTACCAATACTGGAGAAATGTTGATGATGCAGATGTAGAAAAGTGCTTAGCGTTACTAACATTCTTACCTATGGATGAGGTTAGAAGACTTGGAGCTCTTGAAGGATCTCAAATTAATGAAGCTAAGAAGGTATTAGCATTTGAGGTTACAAAGCTTGTTCATGGAGAAGAAGAAGCTAAAAAGGCAGCAGATGCAGCAGCAGCTTTATTTGCAGGTGGAGCTGACATGAGTAATGTTCCAACAGTTACAATTTCTAAAGAGGATTTAGGAAAAGGAATATTAGACATAATAGCTCAAACTAAGATAGTTCCATCAAAGGCTGAAGGAAGAAGATTAGTTCAACAAGGTGGATTATCACTAAATGGAGAAAAGGTAACTGATATTGCAACAGTTATTACTGAAGCTGATTTTGAAGATGGTTCAGCTCTTGTTAAGAGAGGAAAGAAAAACTATCACAAAATAGTAATAGAGTAGTTTGAAATAAGGGGTATTTATATACCCCTAATTTTTTATGAGAAAAATACGATAATATAAGTAATATTAAAGGAGGGGTGAGTTATGCCTGCAATTTGGAATGTTTCTAATAATTATAATGTTAATAATAACAACAAAAGGGTATCTAGTAAGCTAACTTTTGAAGTGGGAGAGAGGTTTTCAGGGAGAATTGTTGGAAAAGGTGAGGGGAAAGAAGTAACTATAAAGCTTTCTGACGGATGGCAATTTAATGCTGAAATTGAAGGGGATATAGATTTATTAGATAAGGGAAATGTTAAGTTCGAAGTTGAAGGATATGAAAATGGGAAGCTTAAATTAAAGCTTGTTGCAGGGAATAATGAGCCTACTAAGGAAGAGGGATTAAACAATTTACTTAATAAAGATGGTATTGGAAAAAAGGACGAGCTATTATTAAAACAAATGGTTAAATTCAATATTCCTCTTACAAAGGAAAATATTAATGAACTTAAGGGTTTGATTCAATTTAATGAAAAGATTAATTCAAGTGAAGAAGAGATATTTAAATTCATTAAAAATTATTTGCAGAGTAAGAATATAAGTGGTGAATCAGTTAAAGGGCAAGAGATTGTGAAAACACTTAATGATTTTATGAAAGAATTTAAAAGCCTAGATGAAAATGATATATTATTCTTTAAAGAAAATAATATTGAGTTTACGGAAGAGGGAATTAAAACTTATAATAAGTTTTTTAAAGAAGGGAAAGGCACTGTTAATGAGTTTTTAAATGAATTAAAAGCACAGTTAAGTGGTGATGAAAATAAAACTATTAATGATAGTAAAAGAGAAGTAGAGCCTTTAAAAAACGAAAGTATGGCTAAGGAAAATATAAATAAAAGTGATATAGAAAAAGAGATTTCACCAGATAAAGAAAGCGCTTTAAATAAAGATAAATTAGTTTTTAATAACACTAATGCAAAGGCTTATGAGGGAAAGGAAAAGGTAAGTGTGCTTGATGTGTTAAAAACTATAGCACAGGAGGAAACTCCACAAATAAAGGATGAAATAAATAATATTATAAAAACTAAGGGAACTAGTTTTACTAAAGATGAACTTGGAAAAATAGCTAATGTACTTAAAGAGCTTGGAAATGATGGGATTGCAAAAGAATTTAAGACACTATTTTCAAATAATAAGGAAGTAACTAAAGAGAGCTTTGAAATTACTTTGGGTAAAATAATTGGCAAGGAAGTTACTTTGACAGAAAAAGAGTTTACTCAATTAAAGAATCTTATTGAAGCACAAATTGAAAAGCTACCAAAAGAAGCTAGTGATGGATTAACTTCAAAAGCAGAGCTTAATGGTGAAGAACTTAAAAAGGTAATCAATGAGGTTGGAGATAAAATTCAAACATCCTCAAAGGAGATTGTGAAAGAAAATATAAAAGAAAATATAAATAACTTAAAGGACGTAGTTAAAGAAATGATTTCTCAAAGTAAGCTTGAAGGGGAAGCAGGAGAGAAAATTTTTAATCTACTTAAAAATAATTTAAATTCATTTAAAATGATGAATTCCATTAATAATGAATACTACTATTTGGATATGCCTATTAAAAGGGAAGAAAGTGAATATCCATGTAAATTAATTATTAAGGATAATAGAAAAGATGGGAAGAAAATTGATAGAAATAATGTTAAAATGGTAGTAAGTATACAAACTATTAATCTTGGAACAATAGATGGGTATCTTACATTTAAGAATAATAATTTAGATGTTGAGCTAAAATGTTTAAAAGAAGTTTCTAGGGGAATAATTTTAGGAAAAGAAAAGCTAGAAAATAATTTAAAGGAACTTGGATTTAGTGTTAATATTAGAGTAAGTGAAAAGATAGAAGAGGTTTCATTGGTTAATTGTAGAGAGTTCTTTGGAGAGAAGCATAAATCTATGTTAGATAAGAGAGTATAAGGGTATATTATAAGTATAGGGTTTATAACTAAATAAGTTACAAAGGGGGCATGGGAATGAAACATAGAAGAAAAGCTGCTGCTTTAAAATATGAATATAGTTCAGAGGCGCCAGTGGTTACTGCTGCTGGAATGGGACATATTGCAGATAAAATTCTTGAAAAAGCAGAAGAAAATGATGTTCCTGTGGTAGTAAATAAGGAGTTGTCTGATTTACTATGTAATGTGGATGTAGGAGAAAGCATTCCACCAGAGCTTTATGAGGCTGTTGCTCATGTTATAGCATATGTTACGGATTTAGATAAAATGATGGAAAGGTAGAAAAATACAATGGCTTTATATGCAATATCAGATTTACACCTAGCTTTTAATGCAGAAAAACCTATGGATATTTTTGGAGAGCATTGGAGTAAACATGATGAAAAGATAAAATATAATTGGATAAATAAAATTAATGATGATGATATGGTTTTAATTGCAGGAGACATTTCTTGGGCAATGAAGGCGGATGAAAGCAAGGAAGATTTAGATTGGATAAATTCTTTACCAGGTAAGAAGATAATTTCAAAGGGAAATCATGATTATTGGTGGGGAAGTATTTCAAAACTAAATAAGATGTATGAGAATACAAAATTTCTTCAAAATAACTTTTACTCCTATGGTGAATATGCTATTTGTGGTACTAGAGGATGGCTATGTCCAGGTAGTGAAAGATTTGAAGAAGAGGATATGAAAATATATTTAAGAGAAGGTATTAGGTTAAAGCTTTCATTAGATGCAGCAAAAAAAGCAGGATATGAGAAGTTTATTGTAATGCTTCATTATCCTCCAACAAATGAAAAATTTGAAGAATCACAGTTTACTGAGATTTTAAGAGAGTATGGTGTTGAAAAAGCTATATATGGTCATTTACATGGTAAAGCCTTAGGAAGAGTAATAAATGGCGAATTTAAAGGTGTTGAATACTTAATGACAGCATGCGATTTTATTGATTTTGATCCAGTAAAAATACTTGATTAGGAGTTAAGAATTTAGAATTAAGAATTTAGAATTAAGAGTTTTGGAGATAATTTCAGAGAAATTATTTTGGATTTATATTTAAAAGGGCTTGTTTTATAAACAGCCCTTTATTTTAGTATTTAGGATAAAATTACAGTTTAATTGAGTATTTTTAAAATTGCTTTTCCAACGCCACTATTATCATTTGTGTCAGTTACAAATGTGGCAATTTCTTTTACTTCATCAAGGGCATTTCCCATTGCAACCCCAATTCCGGCATACTTAATCATTGAAAGATCATTTTCACTATCACCAATACACATAATTTCATCTTGATTTATTCCAAGAATTTGTGCAAGCTTTTTAATTGCATTTCCTTTAGAAGTTCCCTTTTTCATTACCTCAAAATTATGAGGACCTGAGCTTACAACTTCAAATTCACCAGTTGATAGCAATTCAGCCTTTGCTTTTAATAAATCATCATGACTCTTACCAATGGAAAAAGAAATAGCTTTAAGTATTTTACCATCATTTGAAGTTAGGTGGTTTTTAATATCCTTATCAACGATAAGATTTATTTTATACTCTTCAGGTAATGACTTATTTGATTTTACAAAAGGATAATCCTCAGGAAAATCTTCAAAAGATAAAACAGAATCAAATGTGTTGAAGTAGGTTGAAATATTATATTTACTTAATATTTCAAGAATTTTTAATGATTCTGATGAAGTAAACCCATCTGTATAAATAACTTCTTCATTTTTAATATTTTTTATAAAGGCACCATTTGAACAAATAACAGGACCGTTTACTCCAATTAAATGAGCATAATATTTTGCGGATGTATATAGCCTACCGGTTGTTATAGCAATAAGAATTCCTTTTTCTGATGCAAGCTTTAATGCTTCTTTATTTTCATAACTAATAGTATGGTCGCTACTTAGCAAAGTACCATCCATATCTGTACAAATAAGTTTTATAGCCATAATTGTCTCCTTTTAAGATGATTTTTTCTTAAGTGACTCATCAATTAAATCTTTACTATTGCGTGCCATTTCCTTAATCTTTTGAGAAAAACCAATTGTTGTAACAGTTTTAGAAAACCATTTTAATGACTCATCAAAATTCTCAATTCGTCTATTTAACTCTCCAATAAGATAAGTCATAGAGTCACGATTTAAACCGTACATAGGAAAATCTTCATAAAAATAGGCTTCAGTAAAGCTGTTTAAAGCTCTTTCTAAAAATAATTTTTCTTGTACAGCATCATTTATTAGTCTATACATCCAAGCAATTTTTAAACATATCATTCCAGAGGAACTCGCAGGTCTTTCTAAAATGTTTGAGTTTATCAAAGCTAACTTATATCTTTCTATAGCATGGTTAACTTGAAGTTCTTCAGGATACTTTTTAGGGCTCCATTTTGGTGTTATAGCCATAAGTATTTTTTCTTTTTGATATGATTTAATCTTTTCAAAATCGCTTTTCATTGAAGAATAACCACATTTATTACATATCCATACATCATAAAGATAAGGATTTATTACATTATACCTAATAAAGAAATCAGAATCCTGAGATGCTCTACGAGGTGATTTTGTTTTTACTGTTGTTGTTGTAAATTCATTGTTACATATTGGACAAATAACCTTTTTATCATATACGTGTTCTCCCATAAATAATTCCTCCAGTGTAAACTATTGTATATATTTTATCACTAAAAAATATATATTTAAAGAAAAAGTGTATACTTTGGAATAAAGTGATTACACAAATTTAAGTTTTTGTTATAATATATAAAGGTAAGCTTGAAGAGGGTGGTTTATTATGGCAGTTAATGATTGGAAAAGTTTTTTAATGCCTTATGAGCAGGCAGTTGAAGAATTAAAAGTTAAGCTTAGAAGTATAAGAAAAGAATACAGAAGAAGAAGTGAGTATTCACCAGTTGAATTTGTTACTGGAAGAGTAAAAGAAGTATCTAGTGTATTAGAAAAGGCAAATAAGTTTGGGATTCCTATAGATAGAGTGAGATATGAGATGGAGGATATAGCTGGGCTAAGAATAATGTGCCAGTTTGTAGATGACATAGATAGAGTTGTGGAACTTTTAAGAGCTAGAAAAGATATGCAAATTCTTTATGAAAAGGATTATGTTAGAAATGTTAAAGAGAGTGGTTATAGAAGCTACCATATGATTATTAAGTATCCAGTAAATATGGCTGAGGGACCAGTGGAAATCCTTGCAGAATTTCAAATAAGAACATTATCTATGAATTTCTGGGCAACAATTGAGCACTCATTAAATTACAAGTATAAGCAGCAAATTCCATCAGAGCTTAAACAAAAGCTTAAAAGTGCAGCTGATGCAGCTTTTAGATTGGATGAGGAAATGCTTGAGATAAAGGATGAAATTAAGGATGCTCAAAAATTATTTGAGGTTAAATCAGAAGTAATATCAAATATAATGAACAATATACTTACATTAATATCTTTAGGAAAGGTTGCTGAAGCAACTAGATATGAGAAATCTCTAAACAGATTAATAGAGGAAGGCGAACTTTGGGAGCTTAATAGTCTATTGGCATCTATTAAAAGAGATATAGAGAAATTTAAGATTGATTAACTAAAGGAGGCTTGTTTTAAGGCCTCTTTTTTGCAATATTTATTATTAGTATATATAACCTATTGATAAAATGTTTTAAATGATATAAATTATTAGTTAGAAAGGTATAATAGCGAGGTAGTTATGGAAACAAAAAATATTTTAAATAAATTAAGAGAAAATCCTTTTGGAATTGGAGATATAGAAAATCCTACGGAAGAGATGATGAAGGTTGCAGTTAAAAGCAATGGACTTGCAATTAGATATATAAATGGAGAAGTTGCGGAGGGAATAAAAAGAGCGGCAATTTTAAGTAATCCTCTTTGTATTGAATATATAGAGGGGTTAAGTGAAGACCTTGGAATACTGGCTGTTAAAAATTTATGGAATTCCTTAAAATTAATAAAAAATCCATCTAGAAAGGTTATTGAAGAGGCTGTAAAAACTAAAGGATGGGCATTACAATTTGTAAGTAATCCTTGGGAGGAGCTTTGTATTGAAGCAGTTAAAAAGGATTATGATGCTATAAAATATATAGAAAATCCAACAGAAGGGGTGCAAATAGAAGCTATTAAAAGTTATTGGGGAGCAATTAAATTCATTAAAAACCCAACTTTAAAGGCTAAAGTAGAAGCAATTAAAAGTGATGAAGAGAGTATCAATTATATTGCAAATTATGATTTAGATGAGCTAAAGCTTTTTATAATGGGAAATCTTAAGGTTGTTAAATATATTTATGAAAGCATAGATGTTGAATTGGTTGTTGAAGTTTTAATGGAGAAGATAGCTCAAGAGGATATAGATGGCAATTATATCAAGGAGTTTTTATCTCTTGAGATATTAGAAATGGATAAGATCAATTTTATAAAAGAATATGGAAGTAAAAAGGCGAAGAGGGAATTAGTTAAATATAAGTTAGAAACTAATTAACAGCTTTAGTTAGGAGAGGATTACTTTGAAATTTAAAGAAGTTTTAAATACAGTAAAATTAATAACAAGTATAGGAGAGGTTCCTCTTATACTTGGAGAAAGTGGAATAGGAAAAACTGCTTTAGTTAAGCAAATATCAAAAGAAAATGAATATCATCTTGTTACAATAGATGCAAATCTTTTAAAAGAAGGAGAAATTGGAGGATTACCAACTGTAGTTAAAGGAGAAACAATATATGCTACTCATCATAAGTTGGTTGAAATTAAGAGAGCAATAGTGAATGAAGGGAAAAAAGTACTTTTATTTATTGATGAGTTAAATAGATGTGATCATTCAGTTCAACAAGAATTAATGAACCTTATTTTAAATAGAGAGATTAATGGATATAAGTTAAGTGAGGATGTAAAAATAATTGCAGCTATGAATCCATCTAATAAGTATGATAATTATAGAGATAGTGATTATCAGGTTGTTGAAATGGACCAAGCTCAAGAGGATAGATTTGTTTGGGTTGAAATGGAGGCGGATTTAAAGGAATGGATAAACTGGGGAATGAGCCAGAAGGGACAGATTCATGAGCACATAATTGAATTTTTATCAACTTTCCCAGAATATCTTCACACACCAACTTCTAGAGAGTCTATAAAAGCAACTCCAAGAAGCTGGGAAAGAGTTTCAAAGGCATATACTTTATATAATAAAAATAAAGACGTTTATTCTTTTAGTACCTTAATGAATGTTGTTAAAGGAAATGTTGGGGTAAGTATTTCAACTGATTTTGGGAATTTTATAAAGAATATATCAAAGCCACTACCAAAACCATCAGAGATTTTTAAAGAAGAATTTTTACCTTTAGAAATTAAGGAGTTAATTCAAAGAGAAACACATTCAAAATTATATATTTTATGTAAGAATGTTTTAAATTATCTAGAAGAGAAGATTAATGATGGGGAAGTAAAGAAAGAGCTTATTGTATTTTCCAAATTAATTCAAGAATATCCAAGAGATTTGAGATTGGGTATAATGAAGGAAATTGCTCAAGATTCAAGTGAAGAGCTTTATGAAAGACTTTTAGATGAGGATGAGTTTTTACAAGCATTTTTCTCTATTTATGAATAGAAGGTGAGCTTATGAATTTTAATGAAAAAAGAGATTTCTTATTTAAGAAGGCAATAGAGTTTAATGATGAAAATGAGATTAAGAGTGATTTTATTCATGGATTTGATGGATTAATTCAAGATATAATAATTGGGATGCTAGAAGGAGAAGATAGCTTTTTTGGCAACTTTATGTTAAAGGTAAGAAGGAAAATAAGAGTTGATATTACATGGCCAATTGGAACAATTCCATCTTTTGAAGGCTATGAAATGAGTTTTAATCCTATACTATTTTTACAATACTCTCGAAATGAAATGGGAGCATTAATAAAGCATGAGATATATCATATTATGTATAATCACTTTAAGAGAGAAAAGGAACTAAAAGAAAAATATAATAAGCTTGCTGTAGCGTTAGCATTAGATATTTCTATAAATCAGTTTATAAAGTATATGCCAGGGGAAAGTAAGAGACTTGATGGAGTGGCATTGGAATGGGATGTTGAATTAAAGGATAATAGAAGTGTAGAAGAGTATGCTAGCATACTTCACAATAAAATGATGAAGGAAAGTAAAAAAGATAAAAAGAAATCATCATCAAGTAAAGTTGAGAGAGAAATTGATGTGGAAAGATCTCATGATATTTGGGAGGAAGTAAACTTAAGTGAGGATACGTTAAAGGATATTGCAAAGAAAACCTCTATTTCCTCAGTTAAGGGGAATGTTCCGAAGGATATTTTAGAGATAATAAAAGCATTTAATGAAAAATCTCAAATTTCATGGCAGCAGCTTTTAAAAGGTCTATTGCCAACTGTGAAAAGTGGGTATAGAAAAACTATAACAAGAAGAGATAGAAGACAGCCAGAAAGATTGGATATTAGAGGAAGATTAAGTGATAATAATCCAGAGTTAGTTGTTGCCATTGATATTAGTGCAAGTATGAGTGATGATGATATTAAAAAGATAATGATTGAAATATTAGCTATAACAGCTAATAAAACAAATAAAATTACTGTTATTGAATGTGATAATGAAATAAGAAGTGTATATAATTTAAAGTCACCAAAGGATATAAAAGAAAGAAGCAAGAAAAGTGGAGCAACTGCATTTACACCTGTTTTTAAGTATATTAAGGATAATAATTTAAGGAATAGAGTTCTTATTTACTTTACAGATGGAGTTGGTGAGAAAGAGCTTGGAGTGGAGAGAATAAATAATAAAACTATTTGGGTTTTAACTGGAGAAGATGAATTGTCTTTAAGAGAGCCATTTGGAGAGATTAGGCATATAAATAAAAATAGAGTAAAGGGGGAAGGAAAGGGTACTGCACTTGAAATGGTAAGAGAGGTTATTCATGATTGGGCAAGATAAGAATTACTTATTCTAAAATTTGTAAATCGATTACAAAAATTTTCAGGATGGGTAGCATAAATGTAGAGAATATGGTAAAATACCCTTAGGTAGGGGGATTTTTTTATGAAATTTAAAAACATTAAGAACAACTATGTTATGATCATAGTTGCAATATTGGCTATAAGTTTTATCATGAACATTTATGTATCATGGGATAATATCTCTTACAAGTACAGAGTGGGGAAGGCATCTTATTTAAACACAGAGGATATTAGAACTAAAAACAAAAGCAATATTGACATTTTAGAAAACTCCATTAAGCTAGGAAGCATAAATAATGAAGAGTTACTACTTTTGTATAGAAATTATAACAGTATGTCTAGTGACATTATACAATTATCTAATGATTATAATTTTCATAAAAGTAAAAGTATAAGTGTGTTTTCTAAAGGAAGTATAAAAGGAGACCAAGTTTTAAAAAATGAGGTTTATGCTAAAATACAAGAGTTTGTATTACAAGTTTTAAATACAAACATGGCAGATGGGGTATATGCAACTAAAATAGAAGGAAATCTAGAAATTGATTTTAAAGTTTTATTAGATTTAGCCGAAAACCTAGAAAGCTTTTATGATGAATTTGGAATCAAAGTGCTTCATAGTGTTAAAGATGAAGACAAAGAAAAGAAAATCATTAAAGAGCATTATTGGATTGATATTCTAGAGAATATAGATAAACTTAGTGCAGAATACAGAGATTATGAATTCCAAAGTGTTAAGGCAAAGATGATGAAAACAGTTAATTAAAATTGAAAATTAAGGAAAAAAACTCCTTTACAGGAGTTTATGATTACGGGCTGTTATGAAACAGCCCTTATTTTTTTATGCAATTTAGATTTTAGTGACCGCATCCACCACCGCAGCTACCACATCCACCTTCTGGAGCAATAACTGGTTTTAGGCTTAATCCTCTACCACCGTTTTCTTCAGTTGAAAGAACGATAAATCCACCAAACTCATCAACTAAGCTCTTTTCCATTATGAAGTTTATTGCTTCAACTGTTTCAACAACGTCTGCATCTGTTGCTTCTGAAACTGAAATGTTGAAAGCAGGACCACTACATCCAAATCCAGCTAAGTTAATTCTAATATTGTATTCTTGAATTCCGTTATCATCTAAAAATGACTTGAATTCGTTATATGCTTCTGTGCTAATTGTTATGTTTTTCATATAATTCACCCTCTATAAAAATTTTTAAGTGATAATTACTATCATTTATTTTAATTATATCACAAAAGATTAGAAAGTAAATAAAATAATCTTCTTTATTTTTGATAAAAATTGTATAATATATAAATAGAACACTTTTAACTTATAATTAGCATAGATATAGAGGAGACATAATATGAAGCCTTATAATAGAGAATTTTTTATTGAAAAAGTTAATGAATATAATAATTTAATATCCCAAGGACAATGTGGGAGTTATAAAATTTTAAATAGAGATGGACTTCAAGGAATAATAAAGGGATACCTTTATGAAAAGGAAGATCAGATTAATATAGAAATCCCAGAACTTTGGGGTGAAGAAAAAGTATGGATGAGATTAAGTCCTTTAGAAATTGAAGGATCATATCAATTTCTAAAACTTGCAGAGGGAAGAGTTGGGATTGTTGGTCTTGGTCTTGGGTATGTAGTTCAAGAACTTGTAAAAAAGGATGAAGTAAAAGAAATTGTTGTTTATGAAATAAGCAAGGATGTTATTGAATTATACAATAGAAACTTTAAAGAAAATAGTAAAATTAAAATTTTAAATGAGGATGCATTGGCAGCTCAAAAAGAAGTTTTTGATTGGTTTTATGTAGACATATATGAATATAAGTTATCTGATAAGGTGGTTGAAGATTATAAGCATTTTATGGAATTACATGAGATTGAAAATTATGCATTCTTTGGTGTTGAGGCATTTCTATTAAGTTGTGCTTTTGAGGATATTAAGTGGGTTTATGTTCCTGAAAATTGGATGGAGATGGTTCAATTATTGTATAAATCTTTAGAGTCATCAGGATATATGGAATATAAGGCACCTCATGATGAGGAGTTAGTGTTTGATATTCTTATGAAATTTAAGAAAATATTGAATGAGGAATAGTAGAGAAGAGTTAATAGAGAAAAGTGAATAGATAAGAGAAAAAAATTGAACTCCCTATGATGCCATCAAAATGGCAATTCATAGGGAGTTTTTCATTTAATTATTTTACAACTATATTTACAAGTCTTCCTTTGATAACAATAACTTTTACAACAGTTTTACCTTCAGTTGCAGCTACAATTGCTTCATCAGCTAAAGCAGCAGATTTTATTCCTTCTTCGTCTAAATCAGAAGAAACGTTAATTCTATTCTTAATCTTTCCATTAACTTGGATAGCTATTTCAATTTCATCTTTAACTAATGCCTTCTCATCAAAAACAGGCCACTTCTCATTAAATACTGAGAATGGAAGACCCATTAAACTCCATTGTTCTTCAGCAAAGTGAGGAGCAAATGGTGATAAAATCTTAATGAAGCTTGTGCAAGCATCCTTTAAGAAATCTAAATTCTTAGTTTCTTCATTTGCATATTTAGATAATGCATTGATGAATTCCATCATTCTAGCTATTGCAGTATTGAATTGAAGCTTTTCAGCATCTTCAGAAACTGACTTAATTGTGTTGTGTAGCCAGAAGTTTAATTCCTTTTCAGCCTTATCCATTGTATTTTTGCTGTTAGCTCCTGAAGCTATAGCTTCTCTACATGAGTCTAATGTTCTTTCAATTCTGTCTACAAATCTTGCTACAGACTTTATTCCATCATCACTCCAAGCTCCACCTTCTGTATAAGCAAATCCAAACATTAGGTACATTCTAAATACGTCTGCACCATGTTCTTGAATATAAGTGTCTGGGGAAATTGTATTTCCTTTTGACTTACTCATTTTTTGTCCATCTGGTCCAAGAATTAATCCTTGGTGAGTTAAGCTTTGGAATGGCTCATCGAAGCTTAGGTAACCCATATCTCTTAATGCCTTAGTTATGAATCTAGCATAAAGAAGATGCATACAAGCGTGTTCAGGTCCTCCAACATACTTATCTACTGGAAGCATTTTATTAATAAGCTCCTTATCAAATGCTATTTCAGTATTCTTGTTATCTGGATATCTTAATTGATACCATGATGAACAAACAAAAGTATCTAAAGTATCAGCTTCTCTCTTAGCTGGTTTTCCACACTTTGGACAAGGTGTATTAATGAATTCTTCACACTTTGCAAGTGGTGACTTACCATCTGGAGCAAATTCAACATTGTATGGTAATTGAACTGGAAGATCCTTTTCTGGTACTGGAACAGTTCCACAATGTTCACAGTGAATCATTGGAATTGGAGCTCCCCAATATCTTTGTCTTGAAACTAACCAGTCTCTTAATCTGTAATTAACCTTTGCAGAACCTAATTTCATTGATTCTAGCTTTTCAACTATTTTAATCTTAGCTTCTTCAGTTGTTAATCCATCAAATTCACCAGAGTTAACTAAAACACCATATTCACAGAATGGTAATTCATCATTCTTACCATTTTTGCTAGTTATAACTCTTTCTATTGGAAGATTGAACTTTTCTGCAAAAGCAAAATCTCTTTCATCATGAGCAGGAACAGCCATAACAGCACCAGTTCCATAAGTTGCAAGAACATAATCCCCAACCCATACTGGAACTTCCTTACCATTGATTGGGTTTATAGCGTATGAACCACTAAATACCCCTGTTTTTTCTCTTGAAATAGATTGTCTTTCTATATCAGATTGCTTCTTAGCAGCTTCCTTATATTCTTCAACAGCAGCCTTATATTCAGCAGTTGTAATTTCATCAACTAATGGATTTTCTGGAGCTAAAACAACATAAGTTACTCCGTTTAATGTATCAACTCTTGTTGTGAATACATCAAAGCTAATATCTGAATCTTTTAGTTTGAAAGTAACTTCAGCTCCAGTTGACTTTCCAATCCAGTGCTTTTGCATTGCAACTGTTTTTTCAGGCCAATCTAAAGTATCTAATTTTTCAAGAAGTTCATCAGCATAATCAGTTATCTTTAAGAACCATTGAGTTAAGTCCTTTTTAGTAACTTCTGTTGAGCATCTTTCACAAGCGCCTTCATGAACTTGCTCATTTGCTAAAACTGTGTTACATGATGGACACCAGTTTACAGGAGCTTTCTTTCTGTAAGCTAATCCTTTTTCATATAACTTTAAGAATAGCCATTGAGTCCATTTATAGTAGTCTGGTCTGCAAGTAACAACTTCATTTTCCCAATTAAACATTGCACCCATTGCTTTTAATTGAGCTTCCATTGTTACAATGTTCTTATCAGTTGAATCTTGTGGGTGTATTCCTGTTTTTATTGCAAAGTTTTCCGCTGGTAATCCAAAGGCATCAAATCCCATTGGTTGGAAAACATTATATCCTTGCATTTTCTTCATTCTAGCCCATGAATCTACTGGTCCGTAGTTAAACCAGTGACCTGCGTGTAATTGGCTTCCTGATGGGTAAGAGAACATTTCAAGTACATATAATTTTTCCCCTTCTTTGTTTGGGTCAAATTTATAAAGTTCTGTTTCTTCCCACTTTTGTTGCCATTTTCTATCGATGGTAGTTCCGTAGTTTCCCATTGTTATTCCTCCTTTTGATTTTTAAAATAAAAAAAGCCCCGTCTCTATAATAAGAGACGAAAGCTAAACTCACGTGGTACCACTCTTCTTAGGATAATAATTTATTATCCTCACTCAAAACCTTAACGGGGTCTTCCGTATCTGCTTTTTAGTTCAGATAAGCTCCAAGGCAAGTTCCTAAATTTATAACACTGTTTTTCACCAACCAACAGCTCTCTAAAGACTATAAAATAAAGTACTACTCCTATTCAACGCAATAAAATATTAAATTTAACATTTTCAATCATTATATAATATTTTGTAAAAATAAGCAATAAGCTACCATACAAAAAATGGGGATTATTAATAAAGAATTTTTGGTTGTTAAAATTGTTAATAATGTTTATGTAAATATAACTTTAAATATAATAGACTTATGTTAAATTATAAATTATAATTTAATTTGCATAATTATAATAACGAGGGATGAATAATGAAAAATAATGAAAAAACTCATTTGAAAAGAGAGTTAGGATTGGTTGCTGCAACATCAATAGTTGTAGGTAATATGATTGGTTCAGGTATATTTACGTCACCACAAAGTTTAGCTTCTGTTTCATCACCTATGACAACAATTTTGGCATGGGTATTAACTGGACTTGGTTCTGTTTTATTAGCATTATCATTTGCTAATTTAGGAAGTAAATATCCATCGACAGGGGGGCCAATTGTTTATACTAGAATGGCATTTGGAGAGTTTACAGCCTTTTTGGTTGCATGGACTTTTTGGATTGGGTCATGGATTGGAAATGCAGCAATAATTACAGCAATTATTAGATACTTAACTCCATTTTTTCCTATATTATCAGAAAGTGGGTTAGCATCCTTTTTAGTATCATCTTCAATACTTTGGGTGTTTACTTACATTAATTATAGAGGGGTTAAGAATGCAGGAATAGTTGGAGTTGTTACAACAACATTAAAGCTATCTGTTATATTAATTTTCTTTGTAATTGCAATTATAGGATTTGATATGGCTAATTTACAAAGCTACTCAAGCCCAGAAATTAAGGAGCTTGGAATGGGAGCTTTACCAGCTGCTATGGCAGTAACTTTATGGAGCTTTGTTGGACTTGAAAGTGCAGCTGTATCAGGTGGAGAAATTAAAAATCCACAGGTTAACATAAGAAGAAGTACTGTAATTGGAACAGTATTGGCAGCAGTAATATATATAATATTATCTGTTCTTGCAATGGGAGGACTTCCACAGGATATCTTAGCTGTAAGTGAAGCACCTTTATCTGCAATAATAAATAATATTACTGGAGCAACTTGGGGAGGATCATTTATTTCCCTAGGAATTGTTATTTCAGCAGCAGGAGCAGCATCGGGATGGATTTTAACAACTGCAAGAATATCTTTTGCAGCAGGAGAAGAGGGGTTATTCCCAAAATTCTTTAGTAAAATAAATCCTAAATATAGTACACCATCAATATCATTATTAATAACTGGTGTTTGTACTAATTTATTATTAATTTTAAATTATGTATTTAGCTTAACTAGTGCTTTTGATTTTATGATTAACTTAGCAACACTAAGCTTTATACCAGCCTATGCTTTAAGTGCATGTGCTGAAATTATATTAACTTATAAGGCTGGACAGAAGTTAAGCTTTGGTAGATTCTTAAAGCATGGAATATTCTCAATATTAGCTTTTGCTTATTCTATATATATTATATATGGTTCAGGTGCAAATTCAGCTATGTGGGTGTTTATATTAATGCTTGTGGGAATACCTTTCTATACTTATAAGAAGCTTCAAGATAATAATGAATAAAATTAATGAATGAAAATTTTGAGAAAAACTCAAAATGTTAAAAACCCCATCTATCCATTGATATAACATGGATAGATGGGGTTTCTTAATGTAACATATGTTAGCACTTCATGATTGAATTGAGCCTATTTATTGTTTGAGTTTTTCTTTGAATGTACTGTTGTTCTAAATAATAATCCTCTTAAATCACTCCAATTAAATGGATAAAGTGGATATAGATATGGCTCTCCAGTAATTGTTTTTGTGGATGCCATTAAAATAATAGATAAAACAATTCCTATTAATAGTCCCCATATTCCAAAGAAGTTTGTTAAAATCAATAAAAAAATTCTAATAAATTTTAAAGAATAGGAAAGTTCAATACTTGGTTGGCAAAAAGTCCCCAAAGCAACAATAGCCATGTAAAGTACAGCTTCTGGAATAAACCACCCTGTAGAAACTGCGAACTCACCTAAAATTAATGCACCAACTACGGATAAGGACATTCCAAGAGAACCTGGAGTGTTTAAAGATGCAAGCTTTAATGCATCTATTGAAACTTCTAACAACAGAAATTGTACTAATAAAGGTACTTTATAGCCAGTTTTACCAATAAGATCTCCAAGCCATAATGGTAAATCAGTTGGATTTTTTACCATATATAAATAAAATGGGGTTAATAAAACTGTTGCAAGTAAAATTAAATTTCTAATTATTCTATTATAATTCCCAGAAATAACAGGTGTATAAAAGTCATCTACATCTTGAAGAAAATCAAAAATACTTGTTGGTAATAACATTACAGATGGAGTATTATCAACTATAATTGCAATTTTTCCTTCTAAAATATGTGCAGATGCAACGTCAGGTCTTTCAGTATATCTTACCTTTGGAAATGGATTATACCATTGTGATTTATAAATACTTTCAATTATTGTTTGAGTTCCCATTGTTAATGCATCAACAGAAATGCTAGAAAGGTGCTTTTTAACCTTTTCTAATGAAGATTTCTTAACCCTATCATCTAAATAACAAATGGTTACATCTGTTTTTGAAAATTTTCCAATTGAGGTCATTTCAAAAATTAACTTAGAATCACGTATTCTTCTGCGGATTAAGGCAGTATTGAATACTATTGTTTCAACGAAGCCATCTTTAGCTCCTCTAAGAACCTTCTCTTGGTCTGGTTCCTCAACCCCTCTTGCTGGATATGTTCTTAAATCCAACATTATTCCTTTGGAAATACCATCCATGATCATTAGTGTTTGACCTGCAAGAAGAAGGTTTAGAGCATTATTTATATCTTCTTCATCACTTATTTCAATTGCAGAAATAATTTTTTGTTGAACATCTAAAGAGGTTTTTAAAGAGTGTATATCTTCTTTAGAAAATTGAAATAGACTTCTAATTAAAAGCTGAAGGTTTTCGTCCTTAACAAAACCATCAACAAATAGAAAGGTTACTTTACGTCCGTGAAGATTTACATCACGTCTTAAAATATCAAAGCTTTTTCCGAGAGGAAGGATATTTGATATTTCATTTATATTTTTATCATAATCATTTGTAAAAACCATAAAAATCTCCCTTTTCTTAATAATACTAAATTTAGCATTTGTAAAAAGGGAGATTTTATTCAGAAACATAATAAATTAATTAGAGTGTAAGGCGCTACTTACAATAAGGAGGCCAATTATAATAAAAATGATATTATATAAGATAAAGGCTATTTTGTCCTTTTTGTGCGCCAGTGCAAAATATACTTTAGAATACTCTTTTACTCCTAATGATGTTAGCATATTACATAAATCTTGTATGTCATTCTTGTCAGAGGAGTTTTCATTAATAAAGAAGTAATAATTATCGTAAATTTCAACACCTTTATTTAGTTTTAATAAAAGAGTTTCTCTATTTAGCTCTTTACTAACAAAAAATTGAGGTGCTACTCCAACTTTATAAATTTGATTTAAACTAAAGGATTTCTTTTTTAATATTTTAAAGAACCAATCAAATGAGTAAATAATTAGCTTATCTTTTGTAACATAAATCTTATAATAATAAGGAGTTTCACTAAATACTGGAATATATCCAACCATAGCTTCTTGATAGAATCCAAGAAGGAAGCAAGAATATAAAATTTTATTATGAGATAATGCTACTTCTTCATCAACAGCTTTTAAAACAAGTTCCTTTAAAACATTAGCACCATGAACACCATGTCTAACTTTTTCAGACTTTTCACCAAGCTCATTTTCAATTTCAGATAAAGTTGATGGGGTAGAATCAATATTTAATTCTGGGTTGCTATTTTTTAATCTAGCTATATATGAATTTATTCTATTTTTTGCTCTTTCTTTTTGTTCAGGAGATAGTTCAACATCTGGTAGTGAAGCTTCATCAACTTCTAAAAATTCTTTTTCATTCATAATATTAAACCTCCAGTTCCATTTTAATAAGTTTTTTTCTAGCTCTTGAAATTCTAAGGCTAACAGATTTATCTGTCATGTTTAGTGCCTCACCAATTTCTTTAAGACTTTGATTTAAGAAGAATCTTTTAATAAAAATATCCCTATCAATTTCATTAAAATTCATTATTTGTGTTTTTATAAATTCAAGCTCTCTTTGAGTTAAAACAGAATCTTCTAAATTATTTTCTGATGCTTTATCAATTACTTCTTCATTGGAAGTAGAGAAGTGCCGTCCTTCTTTTCTAAGCATGTCTATAGCTGTATATTTTGAGATTGCACATAGCCAATTTTTAAACTTAGAGATATCTTCATTGTAGCTGGAGGCTTTTTGCCACACTTTTAAAAGTACAGTATTTAAGCATTCCTCGCTAAGTTCAACTGATTTTAATTCATTGTAAGCAACTTTATAAATAAGATTGCCATAAACATCTAAAATATAATTAAGAGCTTCTTCATTATAATTTTTTAATTCATCAATAAAATTATTTTGGTTAACCATTTTTTATCCCCCTCATAACTACTTCCATTTATATATTCGTGTAAATACATAAAATTCATCTTAAAAATAAAAAATATTTATAAAATCTTAAGAGAAAATTATGAGAAGATAAATTATAATATAAAAATGAACATAAAGATGAATTTTATAATATATTGATTATAAAATGAGTAGCAGGAGGAAAAAAATGAGCTGTTTAGGAAACATAGTTTGGATGATTTTTGGAGGAATATTTAATGCCATTGGGTGGTTCTTTTGGGGATGTTTATGGAGTATAACCATAATTGGTATTCCTGTTGGGAAACAATGCTTTAAGATGGCAAGATTACAATTGGCTCCTTTTGGAAAAGAGATTGTTACTGAAAATGATGGTGCTGTAAATTTATTATTAAACATATTATGGTTAATATTTGGTGGATTTGCTATGTGTATTGCAAATTTAATAAGTGCTTTATTATTGTGCTTAACAATAATAGGAATTCCATTTGCAGTTCAATGTGTGAAAATGGCTAAGTTATCATTAATGCCGTTTGGAAAAAGAATAGTTTAGTACTGGAAGAGGGTGATTAATTATCATCCTCTTTAATTATTAGTAATAAGACATAGGGGTGTCTTATACCTAAGATATAATGTAATTAAAAAGAGAAGGGATTGATGAATATATGGAGAAGTTAGATTTAAAGAAGGAAAAATCACATTTATTTAAAATGAAGGATGGAGAAATAAAGGAAGTTCACTGTACCCTTGCACATTATTTAACTTTAGATGGAGAAGGTGATCCAAATACTTCAGAAAGATATCAAAAAGGAGTTGAAGCTCTATATAAAATTGCCTATACATTAAAGTTTAAATTTAAGAAAAAGGAAATGGATTTTGTGGTAATGCCACTTAGTACTCTTTGGTGGACAGAAAATGGAGAAAGGTGTTCACAGGAAAATAAAAATGAGTGGAAATGGACAATGATGATAGAGATTCCTAGTTTTATTAATGAAGATGAGCTTGAAGAAATAAAGCGTGATTTAAAGGAAGAAAATATCTTAATTAATGAAGTTCTTTATAATACTTATAATGAAGAGTGGGCAATGCAGGTTCTTCATGTTGGGCCATATAATGAAGAATTTGAAAATGTAAGAAGAATGCATGAAGAAATAGAGAAAAAAGGATACAAAGCTATAGGCAAGCATCATGAAATTTATTTGAACGATCCAAGAAAAGTGGAGCCATCTAAATTAAAAACAATAATAAGACAGCCAGTTTTAAAAGAGGATAATTTATTGGATTTTAATGAGGAGGTAGAAAAGTTTTTTAGTAAGTTAGGTGAAAGTAAAACTATGGTTTTATCAACCACAAATGGACATAGAGTTTCTTCAAGAAATATGAGTATGATAATAAATAATGGGAAGTTTTATTTTCAAACTGATATTAAGTTTGAAAAGTTTAGAGATATAAGTAATAATAAAAGTGTAGCTTTATGTGTGGATAATATACAAATAGAGGGGAATATTTCAAAGGTAATGAAATTATACAATGAGGATGCTAAGGCTTTTAAGGAAAAGTTTAAAGAGATGCACTCAAATTCTTATGAAGCTTATTCTAGATTAATAGATAATAGGGTTTTTGAAATAGTTCCTACATTAATTAAATTATATTGTTATGAAGGAAAAAATGTTGTTAGAAAGTATATAGATTTTGAAAGAGGCATTGCATATAAGGTTAATTATTTAAGTTTTTAATTAAGGAAAGATTTTATGAAGGTTGATAGACTAATAAGCATAATAAATTTATTAAATAACAATGGAAGAATGACAACTAAAGAATTGGCAAGTCATTTTGAGGTTTCTACAAAAACTATTCAAAGAGATATGGAAGCAATAGAAATGGCCGGAATTCCTCTTGTTACTCATAAGGGGTACAATGGGGGATATGAGATTTTAGAAAACTTTAGAATTACTAAAAGTGTAATGAATAAGGAAGAGGCTAAAATATTAAAAAAGTTGCTTGAGGGAATTAGTATAAGCTATGAAAGTAAGGAAATTAAATCTTTAAATGAAAAGCTATCAATAATTAGTGATGATGGAATGGTTGAATTGGATGATAAATTAATTCTTGAATTTTCTCATTGGGGAAGTAATAAGGAGTTAAAAGAAAAAATTACACTTCTTGATAATGCAATTGATAGTAGAATAGTGATTACATTTAATTATGTTAATTTAAAAGGAGAAAAGTGCAAGAGAAGTATTGAACCATATAGATTAGTTTATAAGGGAAGTAATTGGTATGTTTATGGTTTTTGTTTAGTTAAAAATGATTTTAGATTATTTAAAATAAGAAGAATCAAAGATTTAATATTTGAAGATATAACCTTTGTAAGTAGAGAAATTAAGAAAATAACTTTTTTTAGTGAAAGTAGAGAAAATAATATTGAATTAGTATTAAAAGTAAATAAAACTTTTCTTGGATTCTTAGATGATATATATGAAGATTTTATTATTATGAATGAGGATGAAGAGTTTATTTATGTTAAATATTATTTGCCTGAGGATAATTGGCTTTATGGAATGCTTTTATCAATGGGAGAAGGAATTGAGGTTTTAGAACCTAAATCTGTTAGAGAAATTATATCTAATAAAATTAAATTAATAAATGATAAATATAATAAAGTGTTGTAGTTTTAAATCTATGACACTTTATTAATATTTTTATAAAAAGTTATATAATAGGGGTTTACAACTAATAATTATTATTATATAATAAACTCATAGCGAGAGAGTAAATAAATTTAAAATAGAAAATTGGTTGAATTAAGGGAGGATATTAAATTATGAAAAAATTTGTATGTACAGTATGTGGATATGTTCACGAAGGAGATGTGGCACCAGAAAAGTGTCCAGTATGTGGAGTAGGAGCTGATAAGTTTGTTGAGCAATCAGGAGATTTAGCATTTGCTGATGAGCACAGAATTGGAGCAGCTAAGGACGTAGATCCAAGAATCATCGAAGGATTACAAGCTAACTTCATTGGAGAATGTACAGAAGTAGGAATGTACTTAGCAATGTCAAGACAAGCTGATAGAGAAGGGT
>JBOFQV010000083.1:0-5424 GCA_051650705.1 Clostridium sp. | reverse complement strand
CACTTAAATCCAATCTACACACTATTCCCATTTCCTCTAATAGAGTTACTGTTCTATATACAGTCGCTAACCCTATTTCAGGGCAAGAAGTTTTCACTTCATCATAAATCTCTTCTGTAGTTAAATGTTTTCCTTCATTATCTATAATAGTATCAACTATCGCTCTTCTTTGAGGGGTTAATTTACAACCCCTCGTCTTTAATTCTTCTTTTAATTTATCAAAATCTATATTAGCTGTTTTTCCCATTAACAACACCTCTTTTATCTACTCTTAGTCCTCTTGCATTAAAAGATTGTAAGCTTCTTCTACTAACTCAAACTCATTTTCATCTTCAATAGCAACTAAACTTTCATTTCCTTCTTCATCTTGTAATACCTTTAAAACAAAAGCTTCTTCACTTTCTTCACCTGCTGGTGTAACTACTACGTATTCATTTCCTAAATCATCTATGCTAAAAAATGATATAACCTCAAATTTCACTTCATTTCCTTGTTCATCTAATAAATCTATAAATTGTGTATCTTTTTCCATTGTATCTTCTCCTTTTTATTATAATTTTAAAATCTCATTTTGGCGTTGTCAATAATTATTTTCAATTGGGAATTTACTTGTTTAAGCTTAATCTATCTAAGTAACCTTGCAGTATGTAAGTTGCAGCCACCTTATCAACTATCTTCTTTCTTTTTCCTCTTGATAGGTCTGCTTCAAGCATTGCTCTATGTGCAGCAACTGTTGTTAATCTTTCATCCCAGAACTCTATTTTAATATCTATTACTTCTTTTAAAAGTTCTGTAAACTCAATTGCTTTTTCTCCTGCAAAGCCAATAGTTCCATCCATATTTTTAGGCATTCCAACTACAATTGTTTCAACACTATATTCATTGCAAAGCTTTTTGATTTGCTCTACATCCTCTTTTTTCGTTGTTCTTCTAACAGTTGTAATTCCTTGAGCTGTAAACCCTAGCGGGTCTGATATAGCAACTCCTATTGTTTTTTGTCCCATATCTAAGCCTAGTATTCTCATATAAAACTCCTTCTTTATTATAAAGGTAATATAAAACAAATAAATCTTATTTTAGTAATAATGGTGCCCGCTTTTACGGGCACCATTTACTTTAAATCTAAATAAGATTTTATAACTTCTTCAAGAATTTCATCTCTTTCTAGCTTTCTAACTAACGCTCTTGCTCCGTTATAGTTGGTAATGTAAGTAGGGTCTCCTGATATTAAATAACCAACTAACTGATTAATCGGGTTATACCCCTTTTCTTGCAGTGAATTATACACATCTGTTAGTATAGCCTTTGTTAATGCTTCCTTATTTTTTGGAAAATCAAATTGCATTGTATTATCTAAGTTTGTATTCATACACAGGCTGCTATATTAGCAGCTCACCCCCTTACTTTATTAAGGTATCCAAATATCAATAATATTATATACTCTTATAATTAATTTTATTCAAATGTATTCTATAAATTAATTATACAACATGCTTTTAATAATGTATACTACTTTACTGAATTTTCGATAATTTCCTTTGATTTTTGGATTGCAGCATCTACATTTTGTGGTAGCTTTCCACCAGCTTGAGCCATATCCGGTCTACCACCTCCGCCTCCTCCAACAACTTTAGCGCATTCTCTTATAATGTTTCCGCAATGTATTCCATTAGAAACAACATCTTTTGTAGCCATTGCTACTAAGTTTACCTTTTCCCCCTGGCTTGATGCAAGAACAACTACACCACTTCCAAGCTTACTTCTCATTTTATCACATAATTCTCTTAATGCATTTCCATCAACATCTTCTACTGCATAGCTAATTACATTAACACCATTTATAACCGTTTTAGAGTTTAATATTTCATCCTCTGCACCGCTAGTTAGCTTACTCTTTAATTCAGAAATTTGCTTATCCTTTTCTTTTAATTCATTATTTTGTGAAGAAATCTTATTTATAATATCTTTTTCATTACACTTTAATGCACCACACGCCTCTTTTAAAAGTGCTTGCTTCTCTTCTAGGAACTTAATTGCATTTAATCCTGTAAATGCTTCAATTCTTCTAACACCAGCAGCAACACCAGCTTCTGAAACTATTTTAAATAATCCAATTTCTCCTGAATTATTAACGTGAGTTCCTCCACAAAGTTCCTTTGAGAATTCTCCAACTTCTACAACTCTTACCTTATCTCCATACTTGTCATCAAATAACGCCATAGCACCCTTTGCCTTCGCTTCAGCAATTGTCATAAGGTTTGTTTCAACTTCAAATACTTCCATAATCTTTTCATTTACTAATTCTTCCACTTTAGCCAACTCTTCTAAAGTTACCCCTTGGAAGTGAGTAAAGTCAAATCTTAATCTTTCCCCATCAACATATGAACCTGCTTGATTTACATGTTCTCCAACAACTTCCTTTAAAGCTTCGTGTAACATGTGGGTAGCTGTATGATTCTTATTTATACTACTTCTTAATTTATTGTCAACCTTAAGTGTAGCTATATTATTTACCTTAACTGTACCTTCTAATACTTTAATATAGTGAATAGTTCTTCCACCAACATTTTTCTTTGTATTATATACAAAACATTTAAAGCCATCTCCAACTATTTCACCCTTATCTCCAACTTGACCACCCATTTCTGCATAGAATGGTGTTTCTGTTGTTACTAAATATCCCTTAGCACCTTCTGATAATATTTCAACAAACTCTTCATCAGTTGCTAAAACTGTAACCTTACTTTCTGTAACTGTAGTATTATATCCTACAAAGTTAGTTTCAATAGAATTATCAATACTATTTATTGGTGAATTTTCTCCACCCATGTATGAAAACTCTCCTCTAGCTTCTCTTGCTCTAGTTCTTTGAGCTTCCATTTCCTTATCAAAAGCTTCTCTATCTATATTTAAGTTCTTTTCTTCTAATATTTCCTCTGTTAATTCATATGGGAAACCAAAAGTATCATAAAGCTTAAATGCTTTTTCTCCACTTAATACAGTTTCATTATTCTTTTCCATTTCAGATATATATCCCATAAGAATATTCATACCTGAATCTATTGTTTCATTAAATCTTTCTTCTTCCAATTTAATGATCTTCTTAATATACTCTTTATTGCTTATAAGTTCTGGGTATGCTGGCCCATAGTTTTCAACAACAGTATCAACTATTTCATTTAAGAACAATCCCTTAATTCCAAGAACTCTTCCATGTCTTGCAGCTCTTCTTAAAAGTCTTCTTAAAACATATCCTCTTCCTTCATTACTTGGTTGAACCTTGTCTGAAATCATTATAGTAACACTCTTAACATGGTCAGTGATAATTCTTAAAGATATATCCTTTTGACTATCCTTTCCATATTCAACTCCTGAAAGCTCAGACGCCTTAGCTAATATATTCTTAACAGTATCAATTTCAAATATATTGTTTACTCCTTGCATTATAGTTGCAATTCTTTCAAGACCCATTCCTGTATCTATATTTGTTTTTGCTAATTTTTCATAATTTCCTTTTCCATCACCATCAAATTGAGTAAATACTAAATTCCAGAATTCAACTACTCTATCATCATCTCCAGCTTTAACAAATTCTTCAGCTGATTTAATTACTCCTAGTTCTGGATTTCTATCAAAGTGAATTTCTGTACATGGACCACATGGACCTGCTCCATGCTCCCAGAAATTATCTTCTTTTCCTAATCTAAATATTCTTGAAGGATCAACATCTGTTTTATCCTTCCAAATTTCAAAAGCTTCATCATCTTCTAAGTATATTGTTACATATAACTTATCCTTTGGAATTCCTAAATCTTCAGTTATGAACTCCCATGCCCATGGAATAATTTCTTCTTTAAAGTAATCTCCAAAAGAGAAGTTTCCAAGCATTTCAAAGAAAGTACCATGTCTTGACGTCTTTCCTACATTTTCTATATCACCAGTTCTAATACACTTTTGACAAGTTGCAATTCTATTTTTCGGTGGCTCTTGTAGCCCTGTAAAATATGGCTTTAGTGGTGCCATACCTGCATTTATTAATAATAAACTTTTATCATTTTGTGGAACTAATGAAAAACTCTCTAAAACTAAATGTTCTTTTTTCTCAAAAAACTTTAAATATGCTTCTCTAAGTTCGTTTGCTCCCATGTACTTCATAATTGATTTCCTCCTACTAATTCTTTTTATAAAAAAAGCTCCCATCCCTAAAAGGGACGAAAGCATATGTTCCGCGGTACCACCCTAATTATGCTAAAATATTAGCATCTCTTAGAAAATATAGCTCCAAGGTAGCTTCAATATGCCTAGTAAAAAGTTCTCACCAACCACTTTCTCTCTGAATATCTAAAACAAATCTACTCATCCTTATCAACGCTTGATATTAAGTTATGAAAAAATTATATTTCATACTTAATTAATTGTCAATATATATTATATTACATAAGTACATTTAATATATTTCTCTAAAATAAATAATAATTAATATCCTCATATATTACCTTTAAAATTACCCCTACAGGAATTACCAAAACCATACCCACAAATCCCCCTATTTTATCACCTATTAATAAAAGTATTATTATTGCAAGTGGATGCATATTTGTACTTTTTCCAGTAATTTTAGGAGATAAAATATTACCTTCAATTTGTTGTATCAAAAATATTATTAATGCCACCCATACCCCCTTCATTGGCGAGCTTAGAAATCCTATTAAAATAGCTGGTGCTCCCCCAAATATTGGGCCAAAATAAGGAATTATATTCATAATGCCATTAAAAATACTTAAGGCTATAGCAAACTTTACATCCAAAATATAAAATGCAATTAAGCTTAATAAACTAATTATGAAACATAAAAACAATTGACTTACAATATATCTAGACAATAATCTATCTATATTTCTCATAATTTTTTTTACTAAGGTTCTCTTTTCTATAGGTATAAGTAGATAGCTTTTGTTACTTAAAAGATCTCCATCTGCTAACAAATAATAAACTATAACTGGGATTACTGCATAGGCAATAATATTTTCACTAAATGAAATTATTCCACCTATAAACCCTTGAGAAAAATCCATAAACATCGTTCCAAATTTAACTTTAATTTCTTCATAAACTAAATTAAATATAGGAGATGATGATAAATTAAGTTTATCTATTACCCCTTCTACATATTCACTAAAGTTTTCAATTACAGGTATTACATTTGAAAACTCCTTTATCAACATTGGTATTAATAAGCTTATTAATGTTATTGATATTATTAATATTCCTAAAATTAATATAAGGGATGCAATCCTCTTATTTATATATTTTTTTGCACATATAATATCCCTTATAGGTCTTAATATATATGCTAAAATAGTTGAGATTAAAATTACATTTACAATTTTCCTTCCAGTTTCCCAATTAAAATAAAAGGCTAAA
>JBOFQV010000082.1:0-4247 GCA_051650705.1 Clostridium sp. | reverse complement strand
TAAATTTGAAATTAATTCAAATTTAATAAATTTTAAATAAGAAATGAACTCTGTTTCAAAAAAATACAAAAATGTATATTAGAACAAGATATATGTAAAATAATTGGAGAATTTTTGGAATGAAAACAATTGAAACAGTGTAAACATGAATGTAAAATTAAACAGGTAGTTACAATTATTTACATTGGGTTAATATCGAAAGTTGATATATGAGGGGGAAGGGTATGGAACAAACGATATCAATAAAGGATTTAGTCTTAAGTATTGCAAAAAGGTGGAAGATGATACTAATAATAACGATATTAGTGACAGCATCTGCGGCAGCAATAAGTATATATGCGATTAAGCCTTTATATCAATCTAAAATAAAGTTGTTTGTGGGGAAAGAAGGGGCCGAAGCAAGTTATAACAACAGTGATATAACTATGTTTCAAAATTTATTAAAAACTTATAGTGAAATAATTAAAACAGATCAATTAGTTAAAAACTCAATAGAAGGGCATCCAATTTCAAAAACATCAAAAGAGATTTTACCTAATATAACAGTTGTACCTAGACAAGATACACAGATTATTGAGATTTTATATAAAAGTGATAAAAAGCAAGAGACAGAACAAATAGTAACATTAGTTGCTGAAGAATTTGTTAAGGAAGCTAAGGCGTTAATTCCAAATTCAAATGTACAAATAATTGAAAAAGCTAGAACTCCAGGAGGGCCAATTTCTCCAAATATAAAAATGAATATAATGATAGCATTTTTATTATCAATAATGGTTGGAGTTGGACTTGCATTATTATTAGAATTCATGGATAACACAATTAAGAGTGAAAAAGATGCAGAAGAAGTACTGGGAATTTCAATATTAGGAACAGTATCCGTAGAGGAGTTTAGTGATTCTTCAAAAGAACATAAATTAAGTAGAAAAGAAAAAAGAAATCAAAAAAAGATAAGAAGACAAGAAGAAAAAAATAAAAAAAGAATTAATAAAAATAATGAAGTTATAAGTTTAACTGAAAAAAAGCAAAGTGAAGCGAAAGTGTTGATAGAAACAAAAGAAATAGAAAATAAAAAAAGTGGACAAGCGACTCCTAACACAAAAGATTCAAAAAGTGGACAAGAAACTCCCAACACAACAGATTTAAAAAGTGGACAAGCGACTTCAGATACAAATAATATTGAATCTAAACCAGAACCTCAAAGCAAAGCAATTAGTGGACAAGAAAGTTCCAAGATAACAAATAGTCAAGAAAGTTCAGAAATAACAAGTGATAAATCAATAAACGATCTACAAGATTCAAACCCTGAACAAGCAAAAGTTGAAACAACAAATGAACAAGAGCAAAGTAAAGAAATAGCTGAAGAATTAAAGCAAGAAAAAGTAATAGTCCCAAGAAGCAAAAGAAATAAAAAAAGAAGATTATTCAGAAAGGAGAAAAAAGCATATGATACTAATGCAGGAGAGAGCCAATAGCCACTATGGAGAAGAATATAGAAGAATAAGAGAAAACATAAGATACTATGCAGTAGACCAAGAACTAAAAACAATACTAGTAACAAGCTGCAACCAAAGTGAAGGCAAAAGCACCATAGCATCAAACCTAGCATATGCATTCTCTGAAAATGAAAGCAAAACACTAATAATAGACTGTGATTTAAGAAAACCATCAATGCATAGGAAATTTAAATTATCAAATACAATTGGATTAACAGAATTACTACTAGGTGAAAAAACAGCAGAAGAAGTAACACATAAAATAAAAGAAAATCTAGACATAATAACAACAGGAGAATTACCTCCATCACCATCAGAAGTAGTAAACTCAGAAAAACTAGAAGAAATACTAGAAAAACTAAAAGAAAAATATCAAAAAATAATAATAGACAGTCCACCAGCGCTAGTAATTAGTGATGCACAATCACTTTCACATAAAGTAGATGGAACAATATTAGTATTCAAAAACGGAGCAACAAAAAAAGAAGATGCAGCACAGGTTAAAGGGTTAATAGAAGGGGTTGGTGGTAGGATAATAGGAGCAGTTCTAAATGGGAAGAACAACAAAAATAGCAAATATTATACCTACTATCAAGAATAAATTTAAAAATTGTTCAAATTTATTTAATAAAACATTTAAAATCATAAAAATTTAATGTTAAATAAATGTAAAATAAAGTTAAATGTTAAATTTTTAACGACAAATTGTAAAAAGTGGTAAAATTTTTGGGAAAACATGCTATAATTTATATGATTTTAAACAAAATATAAAATTTTACCAACGGAGGAGCGTAAATGAACGAAGAGGTTATAAAAATTGGGGACATAGTAGAAGCATTGAAAAAAAGAATTGCATTAATATTAGCAATAACAATTGGATGTACAGTTTTATCAGCAGTTGTAAGCTTTTTTGTGATAAAGCCAAAGTATGAAGCAACAACAAAATTATTCATAGGTAATGATGAAACAAAAAAGAATGATTATAACAGTAATGATGTTCAAATGTATCAAAAGCTGTTAAAAACATATGCAGAAATAATTCAAACATATGACCTTATAGATAAAGCAGTAGAAAAAAGCAACTTAGATATAACAACAGGAGAAGCACTAGGTGGATTAACAGTAGTACCAAGAGCTGATACACAAATACTAGAAATAAAAATTAAACATGGAGATCCACAAGTAGCCATGAAATTAGTTGATGGAATAACAACAGAATTCATGAAAACTTCAAAAGAATTAATATCAAATGGAAATGTAAAAGTAATACAAGAAGTATCTCTTCCACAAAATCCAGTAAGTCCAAACAAAACAATGAATGTTGCAATTGCCTTCCTTTTAGGAGCAATGCTTGGAGTTGGACTAGCTTTATTATTGGAATTTTTAGATAACACATATAAAAATAAAGATCAATTAGAAGCTGATTTAGGATTACCAGTGCTAGGTGTTATAGCAATTGAAGAATAACAGGAGGAGAAAAACATGTTTATAGTTGAACAAAAACCAAAATCGATGATAGCAGAAGCATATAGAACTTTAAGAACGAATATTCAATACTCATCATTTGATAATGAGATAAAAACAATAGCAGTAACAAGCACAGATCCAGGAGAAGGAAAAAGTACAGTAGTTGGAAATCTTGCATTTGCAATATCTCAAGGTGAAAAAAGAGTATTAATTATAGATTGTGATTTAAGAAAACCAAGCCTACATAAAAGGTTTAGAATTTCAAATTTAATAGGACTTTCAGATATATTAATAGGGAGTGAAGAGTTAGATAATGGAATATATAAGCATTCAGAACATCTTCATATAATAACATCAGGAAAGGTTCCTCCAAATCCTTCAGAAATGCTTGGTTCAAAATCAATGACAAACTTATTAGAAGAATTAAAGAATATTTATGACTATATAATTTTAGACACAGCTCCAGTAAGGTTAGTAGCAGATGCACAAATTCTTTCAACAAAAGTAGATGGAACAATATTGGTTGTAAAGGCAGGAGCATCAAAAAAGGATGAAGTTATGGAGTCAAAGAAGTTATTAGAAAAAGTAAATTCAAGAATATTAGGGACAGTCTTGAATGGAGTAGAAAATAGTAAAAATAAATATTATAACTACTATGGATATGGGCATGATGGAGAAAGTAAGAAGAGAAAGAAAAAGAATTAAGAATTGGGAATTGGGAATTGGGAATTGAGAATTATGGTTGCGGGTGGTGAGAATAGTGTTAGCAAAAAGAAAGAATAAAATAGCTTTTCTAATTATAATTGATTTAATATTAATAGCAATATCATATCTATTGGCATTTTACTTTAGATTTACTGGAGAATTAGAAGTGCCTCTGTATTATATGGAAATCCACTCAAGTAAAATTATTTTATCAGGAATAATTTATATTATAAGCTTTTCAATATTTAAATTATATAAAAGTCTTTGGAGCTTTGCAGGAATAGATGAAGTAATGTCAGGAACAACAGCAGTTTTTCTTGGATTAACAACGAATATGTTAATATCACTTTTACTAAAAGACAGAATACCATTAATGGTAACAATACTAGCAGGAATAATGATTTTTATCTTATGTAATGGAATAAGAATTGAGTATCGGCTATTAAGAAGATTTTTAGTACAACTTGAAGAAAGGGACAAGGTTGACTTTAAAAATGTTCTAGTAGTTGGAGCAGGAATGGCAGGCTCATTAGTTCAAAGAGAGTATAAAAGAAATACACGCTTCAAGAAAAGAGTTGTTGG
>JBOFQV010000081.1:0-12125 GCA_051650705.1 Clostridium sp. | reverse complement strand
AAAAAGTAACGAAGTTATATTTATTACTGTAAGTGATAGTGCAGTAAAGGAAGTTTTTGAACAGATTTCACATTTAAACATAAGGGACAAAATTATTATAAATACCTCAGGCTCCCTTTCTTCAAAAGTATTAGAGAATTCTTGTGGCGCATATTTCTATTCACTACACCCAATCTTTCCATTTTCACAAAAAGAAACACCAGTTAAAGAACTTGAAAAAGCAGTATTCTCACTTGAAGGAGAAGAAGAAAAGCTTAATTTAGTTAAAACCTTAATAGAATCCATAGGTAATAAGGTTATTTTATTAAAAGGAGAAAAGGAGAAATATCATTTAGCTTGTTCAATTGCTAGTAATCTTCAATTAGCCTTAATAAAAATAGCTTGTGATTATCTAAATGAAGTAGGTTTTTCCTTAGAAGAAGGGAAGGAAGCTATTTTCCCTTTGATTTTTCAAAATCTAAATAATATAAAAAATAAATCCTTTGAAGATGCAATTACAGGCCCAATTGTTCGAGGAGATTTAAACACAATATACTCTCATTTAGGAGCTTTAAATGAGGAGCATATGGAGCTTTATTGCACATTATCAAGGGAATTAGTAAAGGTTTCAAAAAGCAAAAATGGAGAGAAAAAAATATATGATGAAATAAATGGGATATTAGGAGGGGAATTATGAAAAACACAACATCAACCTTTGTAGAAATGAAGAAAAGAGGAGAAAAAATATCAATGTTAACAGCCTATGACTATTCAACAGCAAGGCTAATTGACTCCTGTAACATAAATGGAATTTTAGTTGGAGATTCTTTAGGAATGGTATGTCTTGGATATAAGGATACTCTTGCAGTAACAATGGAGGACATGATTCACCATACAAGAGCTGTTTCAAGAGGGGTAGAAAATGCTTTGGTAGTTGGAGACATGCCATTTATGAGCTATACAAACATAAAAGATGCAGTAAAAAACGCTGGAAGACTTATAAAAGAAGGGGGAGCTGGAGCTGTAAAGCTTGAGGGTGGTGTTACTGTTATAAATCAAATAAAGGCAATTATAGAGGCACAAATACCAGTAATGGGACACATTGGACTAACACCTCAATCAGTTAATGTATTTGGGGGATTTAAGGTGCAGGGAAAGACAAGTGAGGATGCAAGACGCCTTATTGAAGATGCTAAGGCATTAGAAGGTGCAGGAGTTTTTGCTATTGTTCTTGAGTATGTACCTGCAAAGCTTGGAGAAATTATTTCAAATGAAGTAAATATTCCAACCATAGGAATTGGAGCAGGAAAGCATTGTGATGGCCAAATATTAGTTTATCAAGATATGGTTTCTATGTATGATGGCTTTAAACCAAAATTTGTTAAGGAATATGCAAATGTGGGTGAAATGATGAAGGAAGCCTTTAGAAGCTATGATAATGAAGTGAAAAATGGATGTTTCCCAGAGGAGGAGCATGAATTTAAAATAAAGGAAAAGGAATTAGAAAGGTTATATTAGGTGGGGAAAATGAGAGTAGTTAGTAAAATTAGTGAGGTAAGAGAACTTATAAATTCATGGAGAAGAGAAGGAGAAACTATTGGATTTGTACCAACTATGGGATATTTACATGAGGGACATGCTTCGTTGATTAAAAAAGCAAGTAAAGAATGTTCTAAGGTTATTGTTTCAACCTTTGTAAATCCAATTCAATTTGGAGAAAATGAAGATTTAGATAAATATCCAAGAGATAGAGAAATGGATGAAAAAGTATGTAATGACAATGGTGCAGAGGTAATGTTTATTCCAGAAGTGGTAGAAATGTACCCAAATAAAAGACTTACAACCATTGGAGTGAAAGAACTTACAAATGGATTATGTGGTGAAAAAAGACCAGGTCACTTTGATGGAGTAACAACAGTAGTTGGAAAGCTATTTAATATTGTAACACCAGATAAGGCTTACTTTGGAGAAAAGGATGCACAGCAATTAATTGTAATAAGAAAAATGGTTGAGGATTTAAATTTCCAAATTGAAATAGTAGGATGTCCTATTGTTAGAGAAAAGGATGGTCTTGCAAAAAGCTCAAGAAATAAATATTTAAATAAGGAAGAAAGGCAAGCAGCACTTGTATTAAGTACTTCTTTATATATTGCAAAGGAAATGATAAGTTCAGGAATTGTAGAAGCTTCAAAGATTGAAGAGGGAATAAGAGAGTTTATTAACTGTGAAAGACTAGCAAAAATTGATTATATAGAAATTGTGGATATGGATACCTTAGAGAAGTTAGAGGAGATTAAGGAAAATACCTTAATAGCTTTGGCTGTATTTATAGGTAAAACAAGATTAATAGATAATATGATGATATAAAGGGGAAAAAATTATGGAAATTACAATGCTTAAAAGTAAAATACACAGAGCAATAGTTACAGAAGCAAATTTAAATTATGTTGGAAGTATTACTATTGATAAGGATCTTTTAGATGCTGCAGGAATACTTGAATATGAATTAGTACAAATTGTTGATATAGATAATGGAGCAAGATTTGAAACATACACAATTCCTGGAGAAAGAGGAAGTGGAATTATTGGGCTTAATGGTGCAGCAGCAAGAATGGTACAAACGGGAGATAAGATAATCATTATGTGCTATGCAAGAATGACTCCAATGGAAGCTCAGGACCACAGACCAACTGTTGTATTTATTGGAGAAGAAAATAGAATTTCAGAAATTACAAATTATGAGAGACATGGAGAGATAAAGTAATAACTTAAAATTTTATATAAGTGTGCTCCAAATTTTAAGGGCACACTTTTTTAGTTGGAAAATATAAAGGTTATATAGGAATAAATTTTTTTAGAGTAGGGATTTATATGGAAATACTAAATAACCTTAATATAGCATCAATATTATTAAGACTAATATTAGCATTAATTTGTGGAGGAGTTTTAGGCTTTGAAAGAGGAATAAAAAAAAGACCAGCAGGATTTAGAACCTATATGCTTGTATGTGTTGCATCTGCACTTGTAATGATAACAAACGAATTTATTTTAAAGCAATATCCAAATGTTGATCCATCAAGAATGGGGGCTCAGGTTATTAGTGGAATAGGTTTTTTAGGTGTTGGGACAATAATTGTAACAGGAAAAAACAAAGTAAAAGGATTAACAACAGCTGCAGGACTTTGGGCATCGGCTTGTATTGGGCTAGCTATTGGAATAGGTTTTTATGTAGGTGCAATTCTTGGATGTATAATTATTTTTATTGCAATGGATTTATTAAATGGAGTAGAAAAGTATATAACATCCTCAAGATATGAATTTTCAATTTACGTAGAGTTTGGAAGTATAGTAGATATGGAAAAGTTTCTAGTATACGTTAAAGAACAAAGCTTAGAGATTTTGGATATGGAAATAAAGAAAAGTAAAAAGGATAACGAGGTTAGAGTATTAGGCACATTTACAATTAAATCAAAGAAAAAGCACACGAAAGTAGAGTTAATATCAATTTTAAGTAAATGTGATGGAACATGTTGCGTGGAAGAGCTTTAAAGGAATCATACTTATGGTTCCTTTAAAATTTTAAAATATATAAGCTTTTAATTTTGCTCTTTATAAGGTATATTATTAATAAACTTTATATAGTCATGACATTTAAAATAAATTAAGAAACATAATTAAAACTTATATATAAAGTGTTAAAAATTTTAGAAAGGTTAGAAATATAATGAAATTAATATTTAAGTACTTAAAAAACTATAAGCTCTTTTTAATCATTAATATAATTTCAGTATTTGGTTTTGCCTTAGTGGAACTTGGAATACCAACAATTATGGCAAAGGTTATAGATGTTGGAATACTAAATAGTGATATTAATTATGTTAAAAAGATGGGACTTATAATTGGAGTAATATCATTTCTGGGGGTATTTGGAACAGTAATTTTAGGCTTCTGTTCTGCAAAGATTTCTACAGGAATAACAAGAGATTTGAGAAATGATATCTTTAAAAAAGCGCAGGAATTTTCTCATGCAGAGTATCATAAATTTGGGGTTTCTTCAATGATTACAAGAACAACAAATGATGCTTATGTATTATTGCAATTTACAAATACACTGCTTAGAACAGCCCTTTTAACTCCTGTTATGTTCACTATTAGCTTAGTAATGATACTAAGAACAAACCCCTCGCTATCATTAGTGTTAGCAGTAACAATACCATTTATTTTAATAGGTGTAGTAGTAATTGCGAAAGTTTCAGGGCCACTATCTGAAAGACAACAAAAGAATTTAGATAAACTAAATAGAATTTCTAGAGAAAATTTAACTGGAATTCGTGTTGTGAGAGCCTTTGGTAATGAAAGCTATGAAAGAGAAAGATTTGGAAATACAAATGAGGAATATGCAAAGGTATCAAAAAAATTACATAAATTAATGGGTATTTCTCAACCCCTATTTTTCATGCTATTAAACTTTGCAATAATTGCCATATTAATAGTTGCAAGTAAAATGATAAATAGAGGAGATTTACAAATTGGACAACTAGTTGCATTTATAGAATATTTATTCCATGCTATGTTCTCAATGATGCTATTTTGTCTTGTGTTTATAATGTATCCAAAGGCTCAGGTTTCTGCAAATAGAATTGAAGAGCTTTTAAATACAGAAACATCAGTTAAAAACCCTTTAAATGGAGTTAAAATCCCAGAGGAGAAGGGAGAAATAGAATTTGATAATGTTTCCTTTGGCTATGAAGATGGTGAGGAGCTTATACTAAAAAATATAAGCTTTAAGGGAAAAGTAGGAGAAACTATTGCATTTATAGGAAGTACAGGAAGTGGAAAAAGTACTTTAATTAACCTAATTCCAAGAGTGTATGATGTAACAAAGGGAAGCATTAAGGTAAATGGAATTGATGTTAGGGAATATGACCTTCCATCACTTAGAAAGAAAATAGGTTTTATAGCTCAAAAATCACTTTTATTTTCTGGTAGTATTGAAAGCAATATTAAATTTGGAAAGAAGAATGCAACTACAGGAGAGGTGGAATATTCTTCAAAGATTGCGCAAAGCTATGATTTTATTTCAAAGAAGCCAAAGAAGTTTAAAGAAGAAATAAGTGAAGGGGGAGCTAATGTTTCAGGAGGACAAAAGCAAAGATTGTCCATAGCTAGAGCAATAGTTAGAAAACCAGAAATTTATATCTTTGATGATAGCTTCTCAGCTCTGGATTTTAAAACAGATAAGGTTTTAAGAGAAAACCTTAAAAAGGAAACTAGGGATGCAATTGTATTAATTGTTGCCCAAAGAATTGGTACAATAATGGATGCAGATAAGATTATTGTATTAAATGAAGGGGAAATAGTAGGAGAGGGAACTCATAAAGAACTACTAAATAAGTGTGATATATACAAGGAAATTGCACTTTCACAATTTACAAAGGAGGAACTATATAATGAAGAAGTTTAAAAGTACAGTTAAGAATATAGCTCCCTTTGTAAGTAAATATAAATGGGGATTTTTTGGAGCTATATTTTTCATTATATGTTCAGCAGTTTTTGTGGCTTTAGCTCCAAGAACAGAGGGACTAATAATTACACAATTAACAAAGGATTCTATAGATATTATAAACAAGGTTCCAAATTCTTCAGTAAACTTTGAAGCAATTTGTAAATTCTTAGGATTACTACTTATTGTTTATCTTGGTGGAACAATATCAACCTTTATATCAACCTTCCTATTAACAAATGCAATACAAAATACAATGATGGATATTAGAAATAAGGTTGAGGATAAAATTAGAAAACTTCCTATAAAATATTTTGATAATAATAGCTTTGGAGATGTTTTAAGTCGTGTAACTAATGATGTTGATACAATTTCAAATGCACTTCAACAAAGCTTTACTCAAGTAATTAATGCTGTATTATCTTTATTGTTAGCTTTAATAATGATGTACACAATTAATACAAAGCTTGCATTACTTGCTACACTTATAATTCCATTAAGTATCTTAATTACAAAAATAATAGTGGGATTTTCTCAAAAGCATTTTAAAAAGCAACAAAAAGCTTTAGGAGAGTTAAATGGTAAGGTACAGGAAATGTATACAGGCTTTAATGAAATAAAGCTATATGGTAAGGAAGAGGATGCTTTAAGTGAATTCATGGGAATTAATGAGGAACTGAGAGAAACAGGATTTAAGGCACAATTTATTTCAAGTACTATGTCTCCACTTGTTGGACTTGTAAGCTATTTAGGAATTGGTGTTATTGGAGTAGTTGGAGCATCAATTGCAATTGCTGGAGGAATAACAGTAGGTAATTTACAAGCATTTATCCGTTATATATGGCAAATAAATCAACCACTTTCTCAAGTAACTCAATTATCATCTGCAATTCAATCAGCCTTTGCAGCAGTTGAGAGAGTTTTTGAATTCTTAGAAGAAGAAGAGGAGGAAAAGGATAAGGAAGTAACAATTGAAATTAAGGAACCTAAGGGGAATGTATCCTTTGAAAATGTTTCTTTTGGATATTCTAAAGATAAGCCTTTAATTAATGATTTAAGCTTCAATGTAAATGCAGGAGATATGGTAGCAATTGTTGGACCAACTGGAGCAGGTAAAACTACATTAATTAATCTATTAATGAGATTTTATGAAATAGATAGCGGAAACATAAAAATAGATGGAATTAATATTAGAGACATGAAAAGAGAAGATTTAAGAGGACTATTTGGAATGGTTCTTCAAGATACATGGCTTTATAGTGGAACTATTTACGAAAATATTAAATATGGTAGATTAAACTCTTCAAAAAGTGAAGTTGTTGATGCTGCTAAAATTGCAAATGTTCATCATTTTATAAAAACCTTACCTGATGGTTATAATATGGTACTAAATGAGGAAGCTTCAAATATTTCTCAAGGGGAAAAGCAACTTTTAACCATTGCAAGAGCAATTCTCAAAAACCCTTCTATTTTAATATTAGATGAGGCAACAAGTTCAGTAGATACGAGGATTGAATTAATGCTACAAAAGGCTATGAAAAATGTAATGAAAAACAGAACAAGTTTTGTTATAGCTCATAGACTATCAACCATTAGAAGTGCTGATTTAATTTTAGTTATTAATAATGGGGAAATTGTAGAACAAGGAAATCATTTAGAGCTTATGGAAAAGGGAGGATTCTATAAATCCCTTTATAATAGTCAATTTAAAGAAGAAGAATAAAAAAGATGTGATATCAACTATTTTTAGTTGGTGTCACATTTTTTATTTTATGGCATATAAAAATATATGAAGCAAAAAATTAGGAGTGTTACTGTGAGTGTAATAAAGGGGAGAAATGTAGTTATAAAAGATAATGTAATTTTAGGTGATAATGTGATACTAGAGGATGATGTTTACCTAGATTATGGAGTTATAATTAGGGACAATGTTCACATAAAAAAGGGAACTACAGTGGGGGCAAGATGTATTTTAGGAGAGTACTTAGCTGACTTTTATAAAAGTAGAAATAATGGTAATCACCCTCTTATTATAGGTGAAAACTCAATCATTAGGAGTGATACTATAATTTATGGAGATACAAATATAGGAGATAATTTTCAAACAGGACATAAAGTAACTATAAGAGAAAAAAGCAATATTGGAAATAACGTAAGAATTGGTACCTTAAGTGATATTCAAGGAGAGTGTGAAATAGGAAATTATGTAAGCATCCATAGTCAGTGTTTTATTGCTCCTAATGCTAAAATTGAAGACTTTGTTTGGCTTTTTCCAAGAGTAGTTCTTACAAATGATCCAACTCCACCTTCCTTTGAAGTAATTGGAGTTAAAATAAGTGAATTTGCAGTTGTATGTGCAGGGGCGCTAATTTTACCAGGAATTGAAATTAATAAAGAAGCATTAATTGGCGCAGGAGCTGTAGTCACAAAAAATGTAGCAGAAGGTGCGGTGATAGTTGGAAATCCAGGAAAGGTTGTAGGACATATAAGTGAAATTAAAAATAAGGTTACTGGAAAGAATTCATATCCATGGAGATATAATTTTGATAGAGGAATGCCATGGGAAAATACCTCATATGATGAGTGGATTAGAAATAAGTAACATCTATGTAATTAGAAACATAAAATAAAAAAGCATATTTAATTATCTTAAAGGAGTAGATTAATGGAAGAAAATAAATTAGTTAGTATTTTAGTGTTTTCTTATAATAATCTTAAGTATTTGGAAGCATGCTTTCAATCAATATTTATACAAAACTATTCAAATATAGAAATAGTCTTGTGTGATGACTCATCAGATAACTTTAATGAGGAAGAAATTAGAAATTATATAGAAAAAAATAAGGGTGAAAATATTGTTAATTACATTATCCATAGAAATGAAGAAAATCAGGGATTCGTTAAAAATATAAATAATGGAATTAGACTATCTAATGGAGAAATTATAGTTCACACTTCTATAGATGATGTATTTTTTGAAGGGTCTGTAATTTCAGCTATTGTAAATTTTTATAAAGACCCTGAATTTGATATAGCCTGTGGATATATAGTTTGTTTTGATGAAGAGTTAAAGGAACAAAAATACTATACACCAAATCCTGTTCATAAGGGGATAATTAATGGGCCAGCTTATGATTGTTATAAATTTTTGTGTCAAATTGGTTCATTTTTTCCATCACCAGGTCTTTCATATAGAAGAAGTCTTATTGATAAATATGGATATTATGATGAAAGGTATAGGCTATTAGATGATTATCCAAGATTTTTATCCTTAACAAGAAGAGGCTGTAGAATTGGGTTTATTGATAAATTATTAATTAAGTATAGAGATGGTGGAATAAGTACTAATGTAAAATCTAAAGTTAAAGAAATACTAGAAAATGATATGGCACTTGCAAGACAGGTTGAAATAGAAAAATATAATGTAATGTCAAAATATAAGGATTTAATAAAAGCTAAAAATATTGATAACTTAAGATTTAGCAAAAACATAGTGATAAATCAAAAAACAGTTTTTAATGGAGATGGCATTGTAGAAATTGGTGAGAATGTAATTCTTGGCTATGATTTATCTCCTCATTTTGAAGGGTGTAATATTATGCTTCAAGCAAGATATGCAGGCTCAAAAATATCAATAGGTAAAAATACTATTTTTTCAAATGATGTAAATATTATATCAGTTGAAGAAATTAGTATTGGAGAAAAATGCCTTATAGGAGATAGAGTTACTATGATAGATTGTGATTTTCATGAAATAAATCCAGATAGAAGATTTAATTCAATAGGAAGGCATAAAGCTGTTATTATTGGTAATAATGTGTGGGTTGGTTCAGGAGTTACGATTTTACAAGGAGTTACTATTGGAGATAATGCAGTTATTGGTGCTAATAGTGTTGTTACTAAAAGTATTCCGATGAATGCTGTAGTTGGAGGGAATCCAGCTAAGGTAATTGGAAATGCTTTGGATTATTAGGAGGGGAATATGAAAAACTGTGAACTGATTAATCTTAAAGCTGTAGGAGATGAAAAATTAGGATACCTAGTTCCATTAGAATATAGAAAAAATATAGATTTTGATATAAAAAGAGTTTATTATACCTATGATGTTCCATGTTCTGCAAAAAGAGGGCATCATGCTCATAAAACTCTTTTTCAGTTACTCATTTGCTTAGCAGGAAGTGTAACTGTAGAATGCTTTGATGGAAAAGAAAAGAAGACATTTTATCTTAATACTCCAACGCAAGGATTGCTTGTGGGGCCAATGATTTGGCATGATATGTTTGAATATACTAGTGATGCAAAATTTGTTGTGTTAGCATCTGATTATTATGAAGAAAGTGATTATATAAGGGACTTTAGTGAATTTTTATCTTTAGCTAATAAGGAGCAGTAGAATAATGGAAAAGAGAATAAAGTTTCTAGATATGGAATTAATGCATGCTAGCATAAAGGAAGATGTATTAGATGCCATTGAAAGAGTATATGATAGTAACTGGTTTATTTTAGGGAAAGAAGTAGAAGGTTTCGAAAAGGAATATGCTTCTTATTGTGGGTGTAAACATTGTATTGGGGTAGGGAATGGATTAGATGCTTTAACTTTAATTTTGAAAGCCTATGATATTGGAAGTGGAGATGAAGTAATTATTCCAGCGAATACTTATATAGCAACAGCTTTAGCAGTAAGTAATGTACAAGCTACACCAATATTTGTGGAACCAAATGAAAGTACCTATAATATAGACCCAAATTTAATAGAAAATGCTATAACAGAAAAAACCAAAGCAATTATGGTAGTTCATCTATATGGACAAGCAGCAAATATGACAGAGATTAAAAACATTGCAAATAAATATTCTCTAAAATTAATTGAAGATAATGCGCAATCACAGGGAAGTAATTTTAATGGAAATAAAACTGGAAGCTTGGGAGATGCTGCAGCTACAAGCTTTTATCCGGGGAAAAACATAGGTGCTTTAGGGGATGGAGGAGCAGTAACTACAAATGATGATGAGTTGGCTGATAAAATAATATCTCTTAGAAATTATGGATCGAAAATAAAGTATGAAAATGAATATAAGGGGGTAAATTCTAGATTAGATGAATTACAGGCAGCCATATTAAGAGTTAAGCTTAAAAATTTAGATAAATGGAATACTCTGAGAAATAATATTGCCTCCTACTATTTATCTAATATAAAGAATGATAAAATCATACTTCCAAAGGTTCTTGAAGAGGTATATCCTGTATGGCATCAATTTATTATAAGAGTAAAAGGAAGAGATGCTTTAATTTCTTATTTAAAAGAAAATTGTGTTGATACAATGATACATTATCCTATACCAATTTATAAGCAGGAAGCATATAAGGAATTTAAACATTTAGCATATAAATATTCATTAACTAATCAAATAAGTGAAGAAATTTTAAGTATTCCAATTTATCCATTTCTACCTGAAGAGGATATAAAAAGAATATGTGAATTGTTAAATAGTTGGGAATAATGAACCTGTTTGCAGACATCTATTATCACAAATTAAATAAATAGGATGTGATGGAATGAAGAAATTTAAATTATTTCTTTCAGATATAAATAATGACATGCTAACAAAGGATGTAGGAATAATTCCATATATAATGCAAAAATATTATGGATATGAATCAAGTATTATAACACGAAAAAAACAACCAGGAATAATTGATAATGAAATATATCTTGAAAACATGCCAGTTAATTTAATTCCAAATAGTGAAACTTGGATACAGGAATTATTAGAAACTGATGTTTTAATGATGATTGGTTTATATGGTTTTAACTTAGAAATGATAAATATTTATAGACAGTTTAAACCAAATGGGAAATTATATTTAAAGTTAGATGCAAATAGATACTGGATGAGTAGGGTTGTAAATGAAATATCACAGGAAAATTTAGAAATATTAAAAAAGTGTGATTTAATTACAGTTGAGGATTCAAGTATAAGTCAGCTTTTAAATTCAAGATTAGGCTTAGATACAAAGGTAGTTGTAAATGGTTATTTTGATTATGTACCTGAAAGATTAGTTGAGTATGAAGAAAAGGAAAACAAGATAATCTTTGTAGGGAGAGTTGGAGCTCCAGAAAAGGTTAATCAAAATTTGGTAGAGGCATTTAGATTAGTAGAGGACAAATTAGATGGATGGAAGGTTGAATTAGTTGGTGGTGTAACACCTGAATTTAAACAATATATGGACAATATTTTTGCAGCCTTTCCATCTCTACAAAGTAAAATATTAATGCCAGGTAAGTTTGCAAAAAAGGATTTAAAGGAAAAGTATGAAAAAGGGAAGGTATTTTGTTTAACTTCAACCTGTGAAGGGTGTCCAAATGTATTTTCAGAAGCAATTTCTAATGGATGTTATTTAATTTCCTCTGATGTTGATAGTGTAAGAGATTTAATTGATCATGGGAAGTATGGTAGAGTTTTACCATCAAATACACCTGTTGAATTATCAAAGGCACTTCTAGAGGTATGTTTAGATGAGGAGTTATTAAAAAATAACTGTATATTGTCACAGCAATATGCTAAAGAAAACTTAAAGTGGGAAGTTATCTGCAAAAAAATTAATGATTATTTAATATAAAAGCTAAGCTGACTAAAAATAG
>JBOFQV010000080.1:0-6910 GCA_051650705.1 Clostridium sp. | reverse complement strand
AAGGAACTACTAACTGCTTTATACTATCCTTAATTTTTGACAAGGAATTATGAATACTTCTTCCAATATTTGATGCATTTAAGGTTGAACTTACATCAGTTTTTATTTTATTATATGTAGGCCCCATTCTTAAATTATTTAAGTGAGCGCTTACTCCACCTACATTACTTGAAATAGACATACCGTTATCATTTAAAATAACTATCATATCTGTTTTATTGTATCCCACATCATTTAAGGCTTCATAAACCATACCTCCAGTTAAGGCACCATCTCCTATAACTGCCACAACCTTATGATCTTCTTTTTTAATATCTCTAGCTCTTGCCATACCAAGGGCAGCTGATACAGATGTACTACTATGCCCTGTATCAAAATAATCATAAGGACTTTCATTTCTTTTTGGGAATCCACTTAATCCTTCATGCTTTCTAAGCTTATCAAAGCCTTCTTTTCTTCCAGTTAAAATTTTATAAACATAACTTTGATGACCAACATCCCATACAATTTTATCTTTTTTAAAATCAAAGGAAGCAAAAAGACTAAGTGTAAGTTCTACCACTCCTAAATTTGGAGCTAAGTGCCCACCTGTCTTTGATACCCTATCAATTAAAAACTCTCTTATGTCATCACCTAAAATTTGTAGTTCTTCGTTACTTAGTATATTAAAATCCTGTGGTAAGTTAATTTTATCTAATATCTTACTCATGTTACCATTCCCTTTTTTAGTTTTCTCTCTCAAGAAGTGCATAAGTTAATTCTTCAAGAAGTTTTGATTCTAAAGATAATCCTTTAAGAATTTCTATACATTCTTCTGTAAGCTTTTTACACATATCCCCACACTTTTCTACCCCGTATTCACTAATAAAGTTAGTTTTATTTCTGTCTTCATCCATTTTAGTATTTTTACCTAGCTTTTCTACTGAACCAATAACATCTAAAATATCATCTTTAATTTGAAAAGCAAGGCCTAACTTTTCCCCAAAGGTTGCAAGCATCTCTATATTCTCATCACTTGCTCCTCCAAGAATTCCTCCAGCAACAATTGAAGCCTTAATTAATGCACCTGTCTTTTTAGCATGCATATATTTAAGCTCATCTATAGTTATTTTTTTCCCTTCACTAATTATGTCAACTACTTGCCCTCCAATCATTCCTTCTGCACCAGCTGCTTCTGAAATAATCTTAGAAGCTCTTAGTGCATTTACCCCATTTTCTAAGGAGTGCTTAAACATTATATTCATTGACTCATTTAAAAGGGCATCTCCAGCAAGCACTGCTATATTTTCCCCATAAACCTTGTGATTTGTAGGCTTTCCTCTTCTCAAATCATCATCATCCATACATGGAAGATCATCATGAATTAGAGAATATGTATGAATCATTTCTATAGCAGCTGCCATTTCCATAACTTCCTTATAGCTTCCCTTATACATATTATAAACAAGAAGTAAAAGAATTGGTCTTATTCTCTTTCCTCCAATTTTTATAGAATAGCCTGATGCATCATATATTAATTTATTATACCCTTCTCTATCTTTAAAGTATTCATTTAAATAATTATCTATTTCTACTTTAAGGTCATTAATTCTCATCGTCCCCACTAAACTCCACTTCTTCCTCATCTTTAATAATAGCTATTTTTCCCTCTAATGTATTTAGAGTTTTATGAAGTTTATTAATAAGCTTTACCCCATCTTCATAGGCTTTCATACCTTCTTCTAAGGATAATTCATTTTCTTCTAAACTCTCTAATATATCCTTTAACTTTTGTAGGTTATTTTCATAGCTTTCTTTCCTAGCCATATTTCCTCCTATTATTTCATAGGGGAGAATTTCCCCGATACATTTCCATCTTTTAAAATAACTCTTATATCTTTTTCTTCTTTCAAATCATCTTTTGATGAAATTATTCCTTTTTCATCCTCTATTATAACATATCCCTTTTCTAAAAGACCTACTGGATTTCTTGCCATTAACAATGCATTTAACCCCTTCACTCTTTCCTTTTCTAAGGATATTTTATTTTTCATAATTAAACCCATTTTACTGTATATAGAATCTATTTCCCTATATGCATTAACAATTTTAATTTCAGGTGAATTTAATTTTAATACTCTATCTAAGCTATTTAACTCATCCTTCTTTTCTTTAAATAGATTTGTAATATAGCTGTTTAACTTCTCTCTTGAGTATTCTAATTCACCTATCATATCCTCTTCTCTTGGAACTGCAATTTCAGCCCCTTGAGAAGGAGTAGCTGCTCTAAAATCTGCTACAAAATCTGAAATTGTATAATCAACCTCATGGCCAACTGCTGATATTATTGGAATTCTTGAATTATATATTTCATAAGCAAGCTCCTCTTCATTAAAGTTCCATAACTCTTCAATGGAGCCTCCTCCTCTTCCTATAATAATAATATCAACTGAATCCTTATAGTTAAAATAGTTTATCCCCTCAATAACATCAAGGTATGCATTTTCCCCTTGAACCTTTGCAGGATATAAAACTAAATCTATTTTTGAGTTTCTCCTTCTTGAAACATTAATTATATCTCTAATTGCTGCTCCAGTTGCAGATGTTACTATTCCTATTCTCTTTGGATATTTTGGAAGTTCCCTTTTATTTGATAAATCAAAAAGTCCTTCCTTTGATAATTTTTCCTTAAGCTTCTCAAATTTTATGAAAAGCTCTCCTAAACCTTCCTGTTTAATTTCATCACAGTAAAGTTGAAGGGAACCATTTCCACCATAAATAGAAACCCTCCCCTTAATTACAACCTCCATACCCTCTTCTAAAAGAAAATCTAAAGAAACTGCTTTTCCTTTAAACATTACACAGTTTATTCTTGATGTTTCATCCTTTAATGAAAAATAAATATGGCCACTTCCGTGATATGTTAAATTAGAAATCTCCCCTTTAACAGAGAGATTGTTTAGTATAAAATCATTATCAATTATTTTTTTTAAATATCCACTTACTTCTGTAACCGATAATGTTTTAAGTTTCATTTTATTCCTCCATGTTGCAGGCATTTTTAATTAAAAGTGTTGTAGTTAATGCCCCAACTCCTCCTGGAACTGGTGTTACATATGATGCTTTTTCTATTACTTCATCAAACTTTACATCCCCAGTAATTTTTCCATTTAGGGATGAAGTTCCAACATCTATAACAATTGCTCCTTCTTTTATAAATTCCTTACCAACAAATAATGGTTTACCAATAGCCACAACAAGAATATCTGCTCTCTTGCAAACTTCTTCTAAGTTTTTTGTTCTTGAATGTGCCATTGTTACTGTTGCATTTTCATTTAAAAGCATTTGTGCAACTGGTTTTCCAACAATGTTGCTTCTTCCAATTACCACAACCTCTTTTCCTGATAAAGATACATTTAAGCTCTTTAATAGGGTAACTACTGAGTTTGGTGTACAAGGTAAAAATGCTTTTTCTCCTGTATATAGCTTTCCTGCATTTAAAACTGTTAAACAATCTATATCCTTATTTGGTGAGATTGTATTTGAAATTCTTTTTTCATCTAATCCCTTTGGAAGGGGTAATTGAATTATTATTCCACTAACACTTTCATCCTCATTTAATTCTTCAATTTTCTTTATGATTTCTTCTTCCTTAGTTTCTTCATCTAAGGTTACCTTTAAGAAATCTACTCCAAGGCTTAAAGCAACCTTTTCTTGGCTATTCATATAATAAATTGAACCGCCATCATTTCCTACAAGAATTGACGCTATTTTAGGAACCACTTCTCCACTATCTCTTTTCTTATCTACAAAAGCCTTTATTTCTTCTTTAACCTTTAATGCAACTTCTTTACCATTAATTATATTCCCCATACCCTTTTAACCTCCTACATTGACTTTAATATAGAATCTAACACTCCATTAACAAATGAAACTGACTTTTCATCTGAATATTTCTTTGCTATTTCAATAGCTTCATTTATTGCAACTCTATCTGGAACATCTTCTGCATATTTCATTTCATATATTCCAAGCTTTAATATTGCAACATTTATTTTAGACATTCTATCTATCTTCCAGTTTGATGAGTTATTTTCTATTAACCCTACTATCTCTTCATTTTTTTCTTCTACACCAGCTAATGTATTTTTAATGTATTCTAAATCTATTTCTTTTATATCGCCTTCATAGTTATCAACAAACACCTCTAGTGCTTCTTCCTTACTATCCTTACTTAGCATCATGCTAAATATTAACTCCATTGCTTTCTCTCTTGAAATCTTTCTGCTCATAATTGCCTCCTAAAAAACTGCTACTATTATTATTGACTTTTTATGTATAGGTTAATCAAATAATAACTATGTAATTTCATTATATTATATAAAATAACTTTTAAAAAGCTATTTAAACATTATTTTATTACGTTAATAAAGATTAACATAGAATATTGTATTTTTATTAACCATTGTAGGATATTTTTATTATGTCTTCCTCTTTTACACAATGAAATACCCTCTGAAAATCAGAGGGTACTCTTATTTATTCTTATTTTCCTTCTCTTCCTTCTTAGGTAAGAATATGTTTTGAACATAAACGTCCACTGAGCTTACCACAAGTCCAGTCATTGCTTCAACTGTTTTCTTAACATTTTCTTGAACTTGAGAAACTACGTCCATTATTTTTACTCCGTATTCTACAGAGATAGCAAGTTCAATTGTTGCTCTTTCCTCTTCTAAGGAAACCTTAACAGCTTTTCCTGAAGACTTCTTTCCCTTTAGGATTTGTGTAATATTATTTGAAACTCCTTGGTGGAACTCAATAACTCCTGGTATTTCTTCTGCCGCAATTACAGCTATAACTGAAACTACTTCGTCTGATATCTTAACTATTCCGATGCTTCCATCATTTTTTGTATTTTCCATGAAATTCACCCTCCTAGGCTTTGCTTTTGCAAAACTATTTAATCTTGTGTTTATTATATCAAATAACCTTATATATTACAATTAATTATTTTTTCACTTCAATTACTATATTGTTTGTTTTAGCTACATCTTGTACTATTTCTTGAATAGCTACACTTGTCTTTTCATCTAATCCATCCTTAGCTTTAACAACTACTCTAGCCTTTGCTCCATTTTGTCCATCTTCAATAAAGCAAAGAGCATCTTCAAAACCTTTATTTGTTATGTTCATTTCAATTCTCTTTTCTTGATCTTTTCTTACTGTTTTATCAGTTATCTTTTTGTTTGCATCATTTTTTTGTTCTTGAGTTGTGTTTTTATCTTCTAGTATTGCCTTAAATGATTGAATATAAGCTGAATCAGCTTGGTCTCTTTCCCCTCTTGCAGTTACAAAAAATTCAGATTGTGAACTTACTTCCTGCTCTTTATCCTTATCTGCTGGTTGTTCTAATAATGTTCCTAAGTCACTTGGGTCATTTAACCCTCCTTGGTTTAATTTTGCTGCTAGCACCCCTACACACACGATTAATGCTAGTAATGTGAAAATAATTCCGAATTGTTTTTTTGTCATTTTTAATTCCTCCCATCTTTCCTACTATTATTTATATGCTATTCCCCTTTAGGAAATACATTTACCTTATCTAAAGATACGTTAAAAAGATCTCCAACTGCTTTTTGTAAATCGTACTTAACTTTACTATTGTTAGCTCCCTCTGCAACAACCATTACACTAACAACCTTTGGTTTTTTAGTTTCAACTACAAATGGTTGATTTGAACCACTATCGCTACCCATTACAACTTTATCCCCTTGATTTTCCGACTTATTATTTCTCTTTCCACCTGATGTGTCTGTTTCCTCTGTATTTGATACCTGTGTTGTAGAATCATATGCTATTTCCTTCTTTTCTCCACCTTCATATGTTATTAAAACACTAACCTCTCCAACACCCTTTATTTGCTTTAAAATAAATTCTAGATCTGCCCTTTGTTTATCCTCATATGTTGCAGGAGCATTATTTGTTACCTTACCATTGCCATCTTCAGAAACAACATTTTGACTTCCTCCAAAAATTTCAGTTATCTTTGGACCTAGTACATCAACTGCTATTAGTAAAAAGGCAATTACCAATACTCCAATTAATACATTTGCGAACATTTTTTGCTTTAATAAATTTTTCATTTCTTCAATTAGTTTCTTAAAATCCATAAGCTGCACCTCCTTACCCTTTATTGTTAATAATTACCTTCTCTTTTCCAATCCCAAGCTCCTCACTTATGTATTCCTGTACCTTTTTTTCTTTACTTGTTAATTCTTCCTTTTGACTTTTTCCCTCTCCTATTTGTACCTTTTCAACCTTTTTAATAGACTTGTCATCCATTGTTACCCTAACCTTATTTATCTCTAAGCTTGTAGCTTTTAGATCAATTTTGCTATCAATATCAACTTGAAATTCTGTCTTAGGAAATTCATTATTTAACATTAAAACAACATTTTTGTTGAAGCTTTCTTTAAAAGCCTTTTCTTGAATTTCATTTCTCTTCTTTTCTCCCTCATCATTTTTAGTGATGGCTGTTGTTGAATTAGAAAACTGATCTATCATACTTGTTAAATTTTTTTCTCCCTCTGTTAAAAATCTAACTATAGGGTTTATGAGCACCGCTATTAGAATTAACCCTAAAACAAACTTTATATATTTTTTAAAGCTATTGTCAGGAACAATTAACTCTATAGCTGTCATAAAAATCAAAGTAGTTACTAGTGTTATTACAAAAGTTTCTATAGCTCCCATAACTACCCTCCAACAATAAATTTTCCTGTGGCTGCAAATATTCCAAGTAAAACAAAGAACATTAAACTAACGCTTAAAACACAGGATAGAAGCATTACCATTGCCTCTCCAGCAGCTGCAATTGATGATGTTATTCTCTTATCACTTATTGGCTCTATCAATGCTGCTGTAAGCTTAT
>JBOFQV010000079.1:0-6127 GCA_051650705.1 Clostridium sp. | reverse complement strand
AAAAAAGTGAAGTTCTTAAGGTTGTAAACAAAATGGAATTAGCTTACAATAAAGGAATTCCAGTGTTTACAAATAACTTTTTTCCACCAAATGTTTGGAAGGTTTTAGAGAGTAAATTTTCCTCAAAGTTTTTTGAGATAAAAAGCTTTGGAGGATTTGAAGACTCTGAAAGAAGGATTATATTATTTAATAATTTATATAATAGTCCTTATCCAATAAAGATTCTAAAAATAAGTGCAAAAGCAAAGTTTAGAAATGTTAAACACAGAGACTTTTTAGGAGCTATAACTTCTCTTGGAATTGAAAGAAATCGATTTGGAGATTTAATACAAAAAGAAGATGTAGCCTATGTTGCTGTAATTGATGAGGTTAGTGATTATATTATTAACAATTTAACATCAATAGCAACTTGTCCTTGTACTGTTGATATATTAAAGGAACATGAGGAAATACCAAGTGCTGAATATGTTGAAGAAGTGTTATTGATTTCATCTTTAAGATTGGATAGTTTAGTAGCTAAATTAACGAATCTATCAAGAGGAAAATCACAAACTATTATAGAACAAGGTAAAGTACTTCTAGATTATTCAAGGGTTATTGATAAAAGTAAGGAAGTTGTAAGTGGACAACGTATAACAATAAGAGGAACTGGAAAGTTTCTTTTGGGGGATGTTATCGGTAACAGTAAAAGTGGTAAATTAAAAATTATTATAAAAAAATATACATAAATAGAGGTGTGTACAATGAAATTAACTCCTATGGATATAAATAATAAGGAATTTAAAAAAGGCTTAAGAGGATATAACTCAGAAGAAGTTGATGAGTTCCTAGATGAAGTTGTTGAGAATTATGAAGAAATCTATAAAGAAAATTCAAAGCTGAAAGATAAGGTTAATGCATTAACAAATGAACTTGGAAAATATAATGATATTGAAGCAAGTATAAATAAGGCTTTGGTTTTAGCTGAAAAAACTGCAGAAACAACTGCGGCAGCATCACAAAAGGAAGCAGAGCTTATTGTAAGAAGTGCAAATGAAACAGCTCAAAGAATAGTTGATAAGGCTCATAATGATGTTCTTCAAATTAATGATGAATATGATAGAGTTAAACAAGAGTTTATTAAGTTTAGATCAAAGTTTAGAAACTTTATGAAAACTCAACTTGAAACTTTTGATGATTTAGAAAAGGACTTTAACAAAAACTATAGTATTTCAACTCCAGTGGAAGATGAGTTTGTTGAAGAAAAGGACATTGAGTTAACAGAAGAAATAATAAATAATGCTGAAGAAGTATTAACAGATGATATGGATGAAATAAAGAGCTTTTTTGTAAAGGCTAATGAATAAAAGGTGGCAATAGCCACTTTTTTTTCTTTTCTATTGTTGCATTTAATGTATTAAGTTATAATGATTAAGTAACATAATAAAGAGGAGAAAACTTATGGATGAAATGATTTTTACGATAGATGAAAACTTTGATGGAGAAAGAATTGATAAATACCTAGCTAGAGTATTAGAAGGAAAATCAAGAAGCTTCCTTCAAGGAGTAATTGAAAAAGGAAATGTTAAGGTTAATGAAAAAATAGTTAAAAGTAATTATAAATTAAAGGTTTTAGATGAGGTATCTGTAGATTTACCAGAGCCAATTCATTTAACTGTAGAACCTGAAGATATTCCAATTGAAATAATATACGAAGACAATGATGTGATAGTAGTTAATAAACCACAAGGGATGGTAGTGCACCCAGCACCAGGAAATTATACAGGAACTTTAGTCAATGCACTTTTATATCATTGTAATGATTTATCAAGCATAAATGGGGTAATTAGACCAGGAATAGTTCATAGAATTGATAAGGATACAACAGGGGTTTTAGTTGTAGCTAAAAATGATGAAGCTCATAATAAATTAAGTGCTCAATTAAAAGATCACTCAATGAAAAGAGAATATTATGCTTTAGTTGAGGGAAAAATTAACAGTGATGGTGGTACTATTGATAAGCCACTAGCAAGAAGCAAAAGGGATAGATTAAAAATAGCTATAATGCCTGAGGGAAGAAGGGCAGTTACACATTATGAAGTATTAGAAAGATTTAGAACAACTTCTTTAGTAAAATGTGTATTAGAAACAGGAAGAACTCACCAAATTAGAGTTCACATGTCATCAATTGGCTATCCATTAGTTGGTGACCCACTATATGGATTCTCAAAAACTAAGTTTAGAAGTGATGGCCAAATGCTTCATGCAAAAACTCTAGGATTCATACATCCATCAACTAATGAATACATGGAATTTACGACAGAATTACCAAGCTATTTTAATGAGCTTATAGATAATTTAAGAAAAGTAAGCAATATATAAATTTTAGGAGGTATTTATGAAATTAAAGGCTAATTTATTAGATGAAAAAGCGATTGGAAGAACTTTAATTAGAATATCACATGAAATAATTGAGAGAAATAAAGGGGTAGATGATTTAGTTCTAGTTGGAATTAAAAGAAGAGGATACCCAATTGCAGAAAGATTAAGTGAACAAATCTATAAAATTGAGGGCGTTAAAGTTCCAGTTGGTTATGTAGATATAACACTTTATAGAGATGATTTAACAACAGATAAGGAAGCTCCAAATGTTAAATACGGTGATCTAGGAGTGGATGTTAAAGGTAAAAAAGTAATTCTTATAGATGATGTTTTATATACATGTAGAACAGTAAGAGCTGCAATTGATGCTATTATAGATGTTGCTAGACCAGAAGGGATACAACTTGCAGTTTTAATAGATAGAGGGCATAAGGAATTACCTATACGAGCAGATTATGTGGGTAAAAATATTCCTACAGCAAAGACTGAAATAGTAAGAGTTAAAATAATGGAAATAGATAAGGAAGATTCAGTTAAAATATATGAGGTGGAATAACGAAGGAGAAGTATATGGAATATAAATTAATTGCTACATCAACCTTTGGTATTGAAGGTATAACAGCAAAGGAGCTTAAGGCTTTAGGATATGAAGATTTAGTTGTTGAAAATGGTAAGGTTTATTTTGAAGGAGATGAAATGGATATTGCCATTGCAAACATACATTTAAGAACTGCAGAAAGAATTTTAATAAATATGGCTGAATTTGAAGCTAGAAGTTTTGAAGAACTGTTTCAAGGAACTAAAAATGTAAAGTGGAGTGAAATAATTCCAATAGATGGAGAAATGCATGTTACAGGAAAATCTGTAAAATCTACTCTTTACTCAGTGCCAGATTGTCAGTCAATTGTCAAAAGAGCAATAATAAAATCTATGGAGGAATCCTATGGGGTTTCACAATTTAGTGAAAGTGGTCCAAAGTATAAAATTGAAGTATCCATATTAAAGGATAAGGTAACCTTAAGTATTGATACATCAGGGGTAGGGCTTCATAAAAGAGGATATAGAGAACATGCAGGTGCTGCTCCATTAAAGGAAACATTAGCTGCATCAATGGTATTAATGTCAAGATGGAAGGATGAATATGTATTAGTAGATCCATTTTGTGGTTCAGGAACAATACTTATAGAAGCTGCAATGATTATGCAAAATATTGCACCAGGAGTTAGCAGAAGATTTGTATGTGAAGAATGGCCATCAATGCCAGAAGATATATTCCAACAAGTAAGAGATGGTGCTAGAAGAGCAGTTAAAAATAAACCTATCAAGCTATATGGATATGATATAGATGATAGCGTTTTAAGAATAGCAAAGAAAAATGCAGGAAGAGCAAGAGTTATTCAATACATTGATTTTGAAAATAGAGACTTTAGAACCTTTAGAAACAACAATAGAGATGGATTTATTATCACTAATCCACCTTATGGAGAAAGACTTGGAGAAAAGGATGAGGTTCAAGATCTTTACAAAACTTTTGGAAGATATAAAACTAAGTATGAAAATTGGGAATATAATATCTTAACTTCATTTGAAGGCTTTGAAGCTCCATTTGGAAGAAAAGCAGATAAAAATAGAAAACTTTATAATGGTAAATTAAAGTGTTATTACTATCAATATTTTGATAACAAGGTAATAAAAAATGAAGGGGATACTCTTTTAAAGGCTTTAATGGACTAAAATTTATAGGCTGTATCAATAAGATACAGCCTATAATTTATAGTTTAGGTAATTCTATTCCATCTATAGTTAAAGTCCAATTTGTGTGGTAAATAACCATTCCAGGCTTTCCACTTGCAGGCTTTTTAAGATTTTTAACATAGGTATAATCAACATCAACCTTAGAAGAACCTTTTCCGTTACTATAGTAGGCAGCAATTTGAGCAGCTTCTTCTATAGATTTATCTAAAAGTTCATTAGTACATAAAATAACATGAGAACCAGGCATGTTTTTAGCATGGAACCATATATAATTTTTAGATGCAAACTTAAAGGTTAACTCTTCATTTTGAAGATTATTTTTTCCAACATAAATATCAATACCTTCAGAGGATTTAAAATGAAGTGGTTTTAAAGCTTTAGTTCTCATTAATCCTTTTTTTGATTTTCTAAACTTAATATACCCTGTTTCCATAAGCTCCTTTTTGATTTCCTCAATTTCTTGATAATTATCAACATTAATAAGGTTTGTTAAAACAGAATTTAAATAAGTTATTTCAATGTCGTTCTTTTCAAGCTGTTCTAATGCTCCTTCTTCGGCCTTCTTTTGCTTATTGTACTTTTTATAGAAGTATTGTACATTTTCAGAAGGGGTTTTGTTTGGATCTAGTTTAATTGTTACATATTCTTCTTCCTCATTAAAGTAATTTAATACCTTAACTTCCTCATCACCCTTTTTAAAAGAATATATATAAGAAGTTAATAAATCGCCAACCATTCTTAAGTTGTCCTTATCTTCACAATCTTTAAGAGTGTTTTGAAGAATCCTATCCTTCTTTTTACATCTTTCTATGTTTGTATTAATAAGCCTTTGAAGAGAGGTAGCTCTATTATGAAGTCTATCACTTTTATCCTTCTCATAGAAGAAGGTATCCATTTGCTCCCATGGAGAGGTAAATTTACTTTCCTCATATTTTTCTTTTAAGGTATCTAGAGAAAGGCAATAAAAATCTTTATAAGCTCCTTTTTCATCCTTATAAATGAAATAATCCTTAATATCCTTTAAAGAAGAAATAAATTGTCTAAAATACTTAATATATTCTTTATTTGATTGAGAATTATTGAAATTTACATAAAGCTCATTTGAAATAATTTTAGAAACTCCATTAAAAATAGTTGAGAAGTAATTTTCATTAAATTCGATGTTATTACATTCAACAAAGGAGTTAAATTCCTCATCAGAAAAATTATAAGGATTAAGTCTTTGAGATTTTGGAGGATACACATAGGATACTCCAGGTAATAAAATTCTAAAGGTATTTATATCAGGAGTGATGTGTTTTATACACTCCATAATCTTATTATCTCTTTGACGTACAAGAGTAATATTTGAATGTCTTCCCATTATTTCAACAATTAATTCATAGGTTGAATTAAAGCCCATTTCATCACTAGCTTCAATGGTGAAAACAACAATTCTATCACCATTTATTTGAGATATATCCATTATTCTTCCATTGATCAAGTATTTCCTTAGAACCATTAAATACATAGGTGCCTTTAAAGGGTTTTCCTTTTGAACTTCAGTAATTTGAATTCTAGGAAAGTTAGAGGAAGAAGACAAGAGTAACTTAAGATTTTTTCTGTCTTTTCTAACAGTAAGAATAATTTCATCTTTTTCTGGTTGAGAGATTTTATCTATTTTTGAATTTATAAATGTTTCTCTTAAATTGTTAACTAAAGTATATAAATAAATGCCGTCTAAAGCCATGTAGTCATCATCCTTTCATGTAAAGCTAATCCTAGTATATCACTATATAGTCTTATGGGCAATGTAAGGGAAAATAAAGGACAAAATTCTATTTTAATATTTATAATTATTATATATAATAAGATAAAGAAAATAGTTTTGGGGGTAATAAAATGGAATTTGTTAAAATGCACGGAGCAGGAAATGATTTTATAATAATAGAGGATTTAAATGAAATATTAATTGAGAAAGAAATTGAAATTGCAAAGAAGGTATGCCATAGAAATTTTGGAATTGGTGCAG
>JBOFQV010000078.1:0-13097 GCA_051650705.1 Clostridium sp. | reverse complement strand
TATATATATAATGGGATTTGGAGGGTATAAACATGAGTAATTTTATAGTATTTGATATTGGTGGTTCATCTGTTAAATGGGCAGTTATGAATGATGAGGGAAATGACTTACAACAAGGAAAAATGATGTTACCAGAAACTATTGAAGAGTTTTTTGAAAAATTATGTGATATAGTAAATAATAAAAAGAATGAGTACGATGTTAAAGGTGTTGCAATAAGTGCACCTGGTGCAGTTAATGGAGAAACAGGAATAATAGGGGGAATGAGTGCTGTTCCTTATATACATGGACCAAATTTTAAGGAGATAATTTTAGAAAAGACAGGATTAAGAGCCGAGCTTGAAAATGATGCAAATTGTGCAGCTCTAGGAGAATGTTGGTTAGGTGCAGCAAAGGATGAAAATGACTCAGCCTTTGTAGTTTGTGGAACTGGTATTGGAGGGGCGATTGTAAAGGATAATAAGGTTCATAGAGGAATTAATCTTCACGGGGGAGAATTTGGATATTGCATAATGGACTTTGATTATGAAACTAAAACTTTTAAAAGCTTTAGTGAAATGGGGTCAACAGGAGCATTAGCAAGAGCTATAGCTAAAAGAAAAGGTGTTTCAGAAAGTGAAATGAATGGAATAAAAGCTTTCGAACTATGTGAAGAAGGAGATGAAATTGCAAAAGAAGAAGTTGATAAATATTTCTTTAATATGGCGATAGGAATATATAATTTACAATATCATTATGATCCAGAGGTAATAGTTTTAGGTGGAGCTATTAGTGAAAGAGATGGTTATGTAGATGAAATAAATAAAAGAATGGATGAAATAATGCAAATAAAAAATGATGGTAAAATTAAACCTTCAATTAGAGCTGCTAAACATGGAAATAAGGCAAATTTATTAGGTGCATTATATAATTATTTACAACAATAAATGGAAAAGCTGTTTCAAAGAAACAGCTTTTAATCATTAAGAAAATAATTTTCTATAAAATTAGAGACATCTGTTAAATCAACTGCATCTGCAACACTTTTCAAATAATCTACAGCACGAAAATCATCTATATTAATAGTTTCATCAAGTATAGCATTAAGCTTAAAATAATTTTTTCCGAGGATATTAGTGCAATAAAAATTATTCATTTGAATCATACTATCACCAACAATTGAAAGTAAAGGAGTATTTTGTTTAATAAAGGGATTAAATGCCCATTGAGTAATACCCCATTTAGAAGTGTTTCTAGCGAGCTTATTAGGATTAATTCCTGTACCAATTGACAATAGTCTAAAATCTGATAATTTATAATTATTATCAAATTCATTAAGAGCTAATAATAGTGAAGAAGTGGTTGGACTATTATTCGCAACACCACCATCAATAAAATTTAAGTGGGAAGGAAAAAAGGTTGGTGCAGCAGAACTTGCTAATGCAGCATCAATAACATAAGAGTCTAATGTTTTGCTATTTGGTAGATTATTAAAAATAACTACTTCCCAGTTATCAACAAATTCACCAGTTACACTAAATGCAGGTACAAAAACAAATTTTTTCAAATCCTTTATTTTAAGAGTTTCTGTAAAAGTTTCTTTTAAAACTCTTTTGAACCTTCTATTGTTATACTTTGGTCTAAACAGGCTAAGATGACTTTTACTAAAAATTCGTTTACCATTATAAAAATTATAAAGGTTATCAACATCCATTCCAGATTTTCCAGAGGCAAGAGCAAGAGCTATTAGCGAACCAGTAGAAGTTCCAGAAAAAAGATCCGTAGATGATAAAAGTATAGGATATTTTTCACTTAATCTCTTTAATAATCTTGCTGAAAGGGCACCTCTAATTCCACCGCCATCAAAAGATATTATTCTAAACTTGCTCATATTTTTCTAGTTTGATTAAGACTTCTAAATAAATTTTATTTATTAAGCCAAAATCCATGGCATCAATATAATATACTTCTAATGCGTCGTGAAGTGCTTTAGATAATGGGATTAAAGTAAGTGCTTTATTAACTAGAGTATAGAATTTAGTTGAGCAGTCGTTTAATTCATCTTTTTTATCTTCAGTATTTAAGTTATCTTTACAATAGTCAGTCATTTCATATATTTTACCTTTATAAGTAATGTTAGAAATTTCATTTGTTGTAAAAATACCAACAGATAATTCAGGAATAATAATATTCTCTATTCTTTCAGGACTAAAAGGATCATGAAGATATTGAACAAAGAAGCCTTGCTTTTGAGCTTCATTTCCAATAAATTTTAGAATATCAGTTTTACCAAATCCAGGACCACCTTTAAGAACATAAATATTTTCTACTGTAGAAGCTAAGTTTTCACCATAACTAACAATCCCATTTGGAGTAAAAGCAGTAGCAAAAAGGTGTCTATCTCCACCAAATCCATCTTTAGAATTACCATCTAAAATTTCTGTCTTTAAAGAAGAGATAAGGGCATTAACTTTTAATGAATCTAGAGATTCATAATTAAGATAGCTCCAATCTTCATGTACACTCTTAGCAGCTGCTAGGTATTTATATGCTCTTCCAAAGTTTTTTCCAATCTCTCTATTCAACCTAATTATTTCATTTTTATTCTTCATTAATTTTTCATTGTCTAAAGCAACACCTAAGTTTAAAATTTCATCTACAGCCCCAGGATTAATTGGATCAACAATATGAGGGGCAGTTCCATCAAGAACTGCAACTTTAAGTTCTTTTACTACTATGCCATCTAATGAATTATTATCAGATGAACAGTGGTGAAATTCTACAGTGTATCCCTTATCTAAAAAATGTTTACCAAGTTTTTTCATCATTGATGACTTACCGGTTCCAGGTCCGCCCTTAAGGCAGATTATTCTATTTGCCTCATCTTGATTAAGTACATATTTATAAAAGGAATAAAATCCAGTTGAGGTATTTCCACCAGGAAATAGGTGTATTTCTTTTTGTTTTGTCATATTAAACTCCCCTAATAGTAATTAATAAATTTAATATATTCTATGCAAAAAATGAGTAGAAGTGAAAAATATATTAACAGTTGTAGTGTATAAAGAATAAATAAAAATGCATAAAAATAATTAAAACATACACCTAATGGACTGAATATTAGAAAAAATAGGGGCTATTTTTAAAAATAGAGAAAAATATTAAAAAAATTATAAAAAAAGGTTGCATAAATATAATATAAGGATGTATAATTATGCTATATTAAGAACGAAAAATAAAAGGGGGATTAAAATATGAAAAAAGGAATATTAAAAAAATTATTTGCAACATCACTTATTGGGGTAATGAGTTTTTCATTAGTAGCATGTGGTGGAGAAAAGAAAGCAGAAGAAAAGGACATGCTAGATGCAATTAAAGAAAATGGAAAGGTTGTAGTTGGATTAAGTGCAGATTATGCACCATATGAGTTCCATGCAATGATTGATGGTAAAGATACTATAGTAGGATTTGACATTGATTTAGCAAAAGAAATAGCAAAAGATATGGATGTAAAGCTAGAAATTCAAGAATTAGAATTTGAATCAATAATAGCAGCAATTCCAGCTGGAAAAATTGATTTAGGTATATCAGGATTAAATCCAGATGAAAAAAGAAAGAAGTCAGTAGATTTCTCAGATATTTATTATCAATCAAGCCATACTATTTTAGTTAAAAAGGAAAATGTAGATAAATTTACAAAAGTAGAAGATTTTAAAGATGTAAATGTTGGGGCACAAATGGGATCAACTCAACAAGAAATTGCAGAAGAAAAATTAACAGGTTCAAAAGTTAAATTACTATCAAATGTTAATAACTTAGTTTTAGAGTTAAAGACTGATAAAGTACAAGCTTTAGTTGTTGAAAAGCCAGTGGCTGATATGATTATTAAAGCTAATCCAGAATTAGCTGTTGGAAAATTAGAATTTAAGGATGAATCAGGTGGAAATGCTGTTGCATTTAAGAAAGGTTCTCCAAAGCTTACAGAACAAATAAATAAGACAATTAAAAGATTAAAAGATTCAGGAGAATTAGATAAATATATTATTGATGCAACTAACTTAATAGATAAGAAAAAGGAAGACTAGATAGAATTATCTATTAGTTGTTTGAGGAAGGAGTTACAACATGGATTTTAGTTTTATACAAGAATATATTCCTCGTTATTTTGATGGAGCAAAATACACAATAATTGTATCTTTAATAACAGTATTATTTGGGGTGTTATTTGGTTCACTATTGTATTTTATGAAAAGCTCTAAACTAAGCATTTTTAAAATTAGACCTTTAAGAGTAATTGCAGTAGTTTATGTTGAAATAATTAGAGGAACTCCAATGTTATTACAAATAATGATGATGTATGCAGGATCAAAAATGTTTTTTGGAATAGATTTATCAGCATTTACATCAGCTATAATTGCTATTTCTATGAATTCAGCAGCTTATGTTTCTGAAATAATTAGAGCAGGAATTGATGCAGTTGATAAGGGGCAAATGGAAGCAGCAAGAAGTTTAGGTATGACAAGAGTACAAGCTATGAGATTGGTTGTAATTCCACAAGCAATAAGAAATATTTTACCTGCAATAGGTAATGAGTTTGTAACAATAATAAAAGAATCATCAATGGCATCTGTAATTGGGGTAGGTGAATTGATGTTTGTTGCAAAGGGAGTAAGTGGAGCAACATATAAGGCTTTTGAGCCATTAATGGTTGCTGCAGTATTCTATTTTGTTCTTACATTCTCATTAGGAAGAGCAATGGCATATTTAGAAAGGAGGTTGAAGGCAAGTGATACACATTAATAATCTTCATAAGTATTTTGGGAAGAATGAGGTGCTTAAAGGGGTAAATGAGAATATTAAAAAGGGTGAAGTTGTGGTGGTTATTGGACCATCAGGGTCAGGTAAAAGTACTTTTTTAAGATGCCTTAACCTTTTAGAAGAGCCAACATCAGGTGAAATTATATTTGAGGGGGCTAATATTACAGATAAAAATACAAATATAAATAAAATTAGAGAAAAGATGGGAATGGTATTTCAACAGTTTAATCTTTTTCCACATATGACAGTTTTAGATAATATTACTGTTTCTCCAATAAAAGTTAAGGGCATTAGTAAAGAGGAAGTTGAAAAAAAAGGAAGAGAACTTTTAGGAATGGTTGGTTTAAAAGAAAAGGAAAAAACATATCCAGCATCTTTATCAGGGGGACAAAAACAAAGAATAGCTATAGCAAGAGCTCTAGCTATGGAACCAGATGTAATGTTATTTGATGAACCTACATCTGCACTAGATCCAGAAATGGTTGGGGAAGTTTTAAATGTTATGAAGGATTTAGCTGCAAAAGGTATGACTATGATAGTTGTAACACATGAAATGGGATTTGCAAAGGAAGTTGGGGATAGAATTCTATTCATGGATGGAGGAAATATAGTTGAAGAAGGGACACCAGAAGAGATTTTTGGATCTCCTAAAAATCCAAGAACTATAGATTTTCTTTCAAAGGTTTTATAAAAAAGTTGATTTTCATAATTTAGATATTAAAAAAGTCACTAGATTTTTTCTAGTGACTTTTTAATGCTATAAATTAAATTAAAGATATAAACATTGAAAATAATAGTATATATGCAATAATTATTAAAAGAATTATTACACCTATAATTGTTAAAGGTAGCCATAAATTAGTTCCACCTGCATGTTGAATTCTAGCTCTAATTTGCTCCTTACTTAAACCCGTTAAGTACAATTTTAGTTTGGAAATTTTCCTCATTGAATTTTTTACATATAATTGATTACCAAATAGGCCTACAAGAATCATAAGTATTAAGGTTCTTATTAAAGTTGTATAACCAGGCATATTCTTTAATACAAGTGTTGTTATAGCATTTACACCAAAATAAAGTCCCGCATATTTCCACATCTTTCTGTATAGAAGCCAATAAAATCCACATATAAAGGCTGACCAATTCCACTTAATGAAGCCTTCATTAGTATTATAATCATATAATCTTTCAGCATAATATTCTGTTCTTTTAGGTCCAACAAAATCAATAAAATCTTCAAAAGTAGGAGTTGCATCTAAATTAATATTATATGGATTATTATCATAGTATGAGGATAAATCATCATAGGTTTGTGTATAAACGTGGTTTTTATCAGATGTGGCTTGATGTAAATTTTCTTCTGTATAGTCTTCTGCAGTTTGTATAGGAACTCTACTATAGGTAGTTTCATCATTAGTTGGACAGTTTGGATTAACACAGAAAGTATCTGTGCTTAATGCGTGTCCGCAATGTTCACAAAACATAAAACCTCCCAAAGATGTATAAAAATTTACTTAGCAGGGGTTATTTTTAATAATCCCTGCTAAAACTGAGTCAAATTAATAAAGCCAAGGACTACGGCTATATGCAGCAAATCCTATAAAAATAATTACAATAACTAGGATTAAGAATAATAGCATTATTCCTGCAATAACTAATGGAGCAACTAAGTTTGTTCCACCATTAAATGTAATTCTTCTCTTAATATCTTCTTCAGACATGCCTGGTATTGCATACTTTAAAGATCTAATTTTATTTAATGAAAATTTAATATAAATTTGATTTGCAAATATACCAACTAAAATATACATGGCAAGACTTAATAGAGGAGCAAATACTCCTGAAAGTAAACTTATTGCAAATTGAATTCCAAAATATCCAGCTGCATAACCATACATTTTTCTATAAAGTAGCCAATAGAAGTTTAAGAAAAATGCAGGCCAATTCCATGAAGCAAATCCAGCATTTTGTTGGTATCTAGTATATTTCTCCATGTAATATTCAGTGTTCTTTTCACCTACAAAAAGCATGAAATCTTGAGCTTCTTCTTCATTGCCATATTGATTTCTGTAACCATATTGATTGTTACTATATGTTTGATTTGAATAAGGTGAATTCATATATGGTTGGTTTGAAGTGGATGTATTCATATTATTATTCTGTGGTGAATTGTTAACTGATGTTTCATTAAATGAAGTTGTTTTTGATGGACAGTTTTCATTAGTACAAAGACCGTCATTATTTAGCATTTGTCCACATTTAGTGCAAAACATATTATTTTCCCCCTTAAAAATTTAAAGTCATAATTATTATATCATTCCATGGTAAAAAAATACATTTATTTATAGGTGAAAAATAAATAAATTTAAAAATTATTCAACAACTTAGGATAGATTAAGAAAAATCTCTATCTACAGTAATAATGCAATTATATTGTGGATGAATATCCTTTATTGCAGAAATTATATCTTGCTTCAATTCATCTTCAGACATAACATTTTTAAGATTTTCAGGATTTACTACAATATCAAATATTAAATTCTTAGAAGCACCAGTTCCTACAATTCTAAAATCATGCATAGATTTAATTAAAGGGTTATATCTAATGATTTTAGTTACTTCATTAAATGCATTTTTAATTTCATCATTTTCTAAGCATATAGGATCCATATGAATTACTAAATACAATTTAAGCTTTTCAGAAATTTCTCTTTCAGCTTCATCAATAATATCGTGGATCTCCATAATATCGATATTTGATGGAATTTCTGCATGGATTGAAGCCATACATCTTCCAGGACCATAATTATGAATAATTAAATCATGTACTCCTGTAATATGATTATAAGCTAATACCATTTCTTCAATGTTTTTAACAAGTTCAGGATCTGGTGCTTCTCCTAACAATGGATTTAGAGTTTCTTTTACTAAAGAGAAACCAGAATAAACAATAAATAAAGCAACAACAATCCCTATATATCCATCTAATGGGAAGGATGTAAATTTAGCTAATAAAAATGAAATTACAACACAAGTTGAAGTAAAAACATCACCTAAAGCATCAACACCAGCGGCTTTTAAAGCTGAAGAGTTAATTTTATTTCCCACATATTTATTAAAAGTGGATAACCAAAATTTCAGGAAAATTGAAACTAGCAATAGAATAAATGGCATAATTTCAAAAGTAATAGCTTCTGGATTTATTATTCTTTCAAATGAAGATTTAACAAACTGCAATCCAACTAGCATAACCATAAAGGCAACAATCATTGCAGATACATATTCCATTCTTCCATGACCAAATGGATGCTCAGCATCAGCTGGTTTATCTGCCATCTTAAAACCTATAATTGTTATAATTGAAGAAGCTGCATCAGAAAGATTATTAAAAGCATCAGCCATAACAGCAATACTTTGAGAAAGTAAACCAACTGAAAGCTTTATTGCAAATAGAATAACATTAACAATAATTCCAACAACTCCGCCAAGGAAACCATAGGAGCTTCTAACCTTATCATTTGTTATGTTTTCGCTATCTTTAATGAATTTATTTATTAATAATTTAGATACCATTAAAGTTCACTCCTTTTTTGTAATTAATCATATTTTATTCTATCTTACATGCTTTTATTAATCAAATTATTTAAGGAAAAAAATAATAAATGGATATAATGTTGGTTAAATATGATATAATTAACTTTATTAAGTATAAATTTGGAAATGATGCTTTAAAGGGCGTTTCAATAAATATATTTGAAAGGATGTGATATCATGGCTTCAACTAATAATGAAGAACAAATAGAAATTATTAAAAGTTTAATAGATATAAATTACACAAAAGCAATTAAAATAAAGCCAAGATTTATAGTTGTACATGGTATTAAGGAAAGAATATTTAAGTCTCCAAAGCATTATAGAGATTATATAGCAACAAATGAGGATGCAAAACAATCAGTACATTTTATAGTTGGAAAAGATGAAATTATTCAAGTGTTAGAAGAGCATTCTAGAGCACTTCATGTTGGAGACAGGCCTTCAAAAATTGTAACAAACTCAAATAGTATAGCAATTGCTTTATACATAAAAGATGATATGGAAGAGGTAGTTGATAAGGCAATCCAATTAGTTAACTTTTTGAAGGAAAAATACAATATTGATTTGAAGAATATTCAAAGACATTATGATGTAACAGGAAAAATGTGTCCTGAAAAATTAATTGATGAAGAAGTATGGAATACATTTAAAGGAAGAATTTCAGGGGCTATAGTAAGTAATAATACAGCTAAAGCAAAAGGGAAAATTATTAGTGTATTAAGTAAGTTAAAAATCAGAAAAGAGCCTTCAAATGATTCACAAACAATTGGAGTTATTTTAAGGGATGAAGAATTTTTTATATATGATATATTAGATGAATGGGTAAAAATTATAAAAGAAGAAGATAATAATATGGTAGTTGGATATTTAAGTAAGGGATATGTAGATATAGAGAAAATTAAAAATAAGGAAGTTAAAATATCCATAGTTGAAGAAAAGCAAAATAAAACTTTACCTAAAAAAACTAATGTTACGCCAAAATCAACTCCACCTGTAGTAAGTGGGACTAGAGCAGTTATTAGAACACTTGAAAGAGTAAAGATAAATAACAAGGTTGGTAGAGTTATTAATGTTGACATAAATTTAAATGTTAGAAGAGGGCCGGGACTTGAGCATTTTGTAATAGCGTATCTTTTAAGTGATGAATTAGTTGTAGTGGTAGAAAGAATTGGAGATTGGTATAAGATAATTTTCAATAGTACAATTGGAAAAAGGATTGGCTTTGTAGAAGTTGAAAATATAACAATTGAAAATGCATAATATTAGGAATAGTATAAAAATATCAAAAAATTTAGTATAATATATAGATAAATATAAATTAAAGGAGCCGATAATAATGGACAGAAAATTAGCACAAGAATTAATAGATTTTATATATGAAAGCCCAACACAATATCATTGTGCAAGTGAAATATCAAAAGAATTAAAGCAAAATGGCTTTGTAGAAATAAAGGAATCAGAAAAGTGGAATCTACAAAAGAATGGTAAGTATTTTTTAGTTAAAAATGATTCAGCTGTAATTGCTTTTGAGGTTGGAAATGGAGAAATAGATGAATGTGGATTTAGATTAATTGGAGCACATACAGATGCACCAGGATTTAGAATTAAGCCACATGCAGAAATGAAAAGTGAAAATTACTATGTTAGATTAAATACAGAAGTATATGGAGGACCAATTTATAGCACTTGGTTTGACAGACCACTTAGTATTGCAGGAAGAGTAGTGGTTAAAGGAAAATCTCCTTTAAAGCCAGAGGTAAAATTGGTAAATGTAAATAAACCAGTTTTAATTATTCCTAATGTAGCTATTCACATGAATAGAGAGGTTAATAGTGGATTTAACATAAATGCACAAAAGGATACACTTCCTTTAGCCGGATTTGTAAATGAAAGCTTTGAAAAGGACGGATTCTTAGTAAGATTAATTACAGAGTACCTTGGAGTAGCAAAAGAAGATATCTTAGATTTTGATTTATTCCTTTATGAGCATGAAAAAGGATGCATTATGGGAATTGATGAAGAGTTTATTTCAACAGGAAGATTAGATGACCAATGGATGGTTTTTGCAGGAATTAAAGCACTTTTAAATTCTAAAGAAAATGCATGTACAAAGGTTATGGTTTGTATTGATAATGAGGAAATTGGAAGTTTAACTCAACAAGGAGCTAGAAGTTCAGTTTTAAAGACAACTTTAGAAAGAATTTGCTTATCATTAGGAAAAGATAAGGAAGGCTTCTTTAGAGCAATGGCAAACTCAATAATGATTTCAGCAGATTTAGCTCATGCTATTCACCCAAATAATCCAGAAAAGCATGACCCAACAAACAGACCTTTATTAGGAAATGGACCTGTTTTAAAGCTTGCAGCAAGTGGAAGCTATTCAACAGATGCATATTCATCAGCTGTATTTGGAGAAGTTTGCAAAAGTGCAAATGTACCATTCCAAACATTTGTTAATAGATCTGATGTAAGAGGTGGAACAACAATAGGACCTTTAAGCTCAGCAGATTTAGCAATTCCAGTAGTAGATATGGGAGCACCTATTTTAGGAATGCACTCAATTAGAGAGTTAGCAACAGTTAAGGATAATGAGTATACAGTAAAGGCATTTACTGAATTCTACAATATATAAATAAAATTTTACAAAGGTGAAAAGAAGATAAAGGTTTATTGTCTACTTTTCACCAATTTTTATGGCATAGGGGCTAAGTCTTCCCTATGCCATATTTTGTGTATCAAAAAAAGATAATTGGAAAAACTAATTAAATCATATACAAATGAGAGGTGATTATTTTTATGAGTAATTCAAAGAAAAAGAACCTAAGAAAAAATGTATTAAATGAATTAAAAATTAGTTTCCAAGATATCAAAAAGGACTATAAGTATATAAAATCACTATCAAAAGAGGGGGAAGAGTTATTAGGTTCAAGTGAGTGGCTATTAGACAATATTTATTTAATAGAAAAAGAATATAAAAGCGTAAAAGACAATATGCCATATGATTATTTTTCTAATCTACCACCAGAAGAAACAAGCAAAAATGAAGTTAATCCAAGAGTATATTTATTAGCTAAAGAATATATAAACAAAAAGGATGGACTAGTAGAAGAAAAAGATTTAGTTAAATATATAAACAACAAAAAAGTTAAGCTAACAATGGGAGAACTTTGGGCATTTCCTATTATGCTAAGAGCCGCATTAATCGTTAATTTATCTAAAATAACAAAAAGACTATCATGTCTACAAAAAGAAAAGTTAGATGGAAAGAATTTTGCTACAAAGCTTTTAGAAAATAAGCAACATAATAATTTAGAAGAAATAATAAAAAGTATTAATGAAAGCAAAGAAGAGTTTTCTCCTTTATTTGTAGGAGAAGCGATTAAGTTTTTAAAAGATAATTCAATTGAGGAAAAAGAAATTTATATAGCAATAAAAGAAAGGTTAAATGATAAAGAAGAGGAAGGGTTAATTAAAAATGCATTTGTTGAAGGTATTTTAGAGGGGAAAATAAGCTCAATTATAAAATCATTAAGAGAAATTGATGGAGCAAACTGGAGAAGCTTTTTTGATAATACTTCAGAAGTAGAAAAGATATTAAATAATGATCCAAGTGGAACATATAAAAGAATGGATTTTCAATCAAAGGACTATTATAGACATAAAATTGAGTACTTAAGTAGAAAGCTACAAATAGATGAAATATTAATAACTGAAAAAGCATACTTTTTAGCTGAAAGAGAAAAAGAAGGTGGAAAAAGAGGGGCAAAATCTCACGTTGGATATTATTTAGTGGATGACGGAGTAAGGGAATTATCTAAAAGCTTCAATAATAATTCCAAAATAAAAAATGCATATTCACAAGGCATATATATTACATGTATAGCAGTATTAACTGCATTTATTGTCGCAATTACTTTAATAATTAGTAGTATTTCAGGAGCCAATTACACAACAAATAAATACATTTTATTAAGCTTGCTTATAATTATTCCATCAAGTGAAATTTCAATAAGTTTTATAAATTGGTTAGTTGGAAAAAAAGTTTCCTTAAGGCATGTTCCAAAACTAGATTATTCAAAGGGAATACCAGATGAAGATAAGACAATAGTTATAATTCCATCAATAGTTACAAGTGGAGCAAGAGTAAAGGAGTTGATGGAGCAATTAGAAGTTTTTTATTTAGGAAACAAAGATAAAAATCTGTATTTTGCCTTATTAAATGATTTTACAGATGCAAATAAAAAGGAAGTGCCACAAGATAAGGAAATAATATCTCAAGGAATAAAAATTGCTCATAAACTTAATAAAAAATATTTTGATGATAGAAAGCATTTTTTCTTTTTAAATAGAGAGAGAGTATATAATCCTAAAGAAAAAACTTATATGGGAAAGGAAAGAAAAAGGGGAAAGATAATGGAGTTTATTTCATTATTAAAAGGTGAAGAAAATCATAGTTTTAGTGTTATTAGTAGTCCAATTTCTCATATAAAGGATGCAAAATATATCATAACTTTAGATGCAGATACGTTTCTTCCAAGAGAAATGGCTCCAAAATTAATTGGGGCAATGAGCCATATTTTAAATAAGGCAAAGGTTTCAGATGGTGTTGTAAAAAGAGGATATGGAATAATTCAACCCAAGGTAACAATATCATATGAAAGTAAAAATAAAAGTAGATTTTCAGAAATATTTGGAGGGGAAGAAGG
>JBOFQV010000077.1:0-6196 GCA_051650705.1 Clostridium sp. | reverse complement strand
TCAAAGGAATTATTTAAAGTACCATCTTCATTTATTTTAATAAAGATATTACTTGAATGCTCCTGTTCACATACGGAAACAAGTGAGTTTCCATTGTTACTAATAAGAATATCTAAGCTCTCAATTATATGCTTTTCATTTCTTAAAGGAGAGGTTGGCTGAAGAACAATAAAATAATCATATTCCTCCCCCAAAGCCTTAAGCTTTTCTAGTACATCAAATACAACAGCATTTGTACTTGAGGTGTCTAAGCTTAATTCCTCTCCTCTTATGAAGGGAACATTAGCACCATATAGCTTACCAATATTCCCATATTCCTTAGAGTCTGTTGAAAGAATTATATTATCAAATACTCCTGATTTTTTTGCAGACTCTATTGTATATGCCATTAAAGGCTTCCCTAAAAGCTCCTTTATATTTTTATTAACAATCCCTTTTGATCCACTTCTAGCTGGAATTATACACAAAAACCTCTTCCCTTTATACATTTTATTTCTCTCTACACCTTTCCATCATTCTTTCCATCTCCTTAAATTCTCCCATATCAAGCCACTGATTGTCTGTTACAGGAAAAACTCCAACCTCTATATTTCTACTTAAACATAAATTAAGTAATTCTGTCATATCAAACTCTTCATTTTCTGGAATTAAATCAATTAACTCTGGCTCTAAAATATACATTCCTGTATTAACTAAATACTCATATACTGGCTTTTCCTTTAAGACTTCCACAGAACCATTCTTTTTTAATGTAAATACCCCATATGGAATTGTATAATTCTTCACTGCACATACTACAGTCATTTTATAATTCTTTTTTTTATGGAAGTCTAAAATTTTATAATAATCCTCTTCAATTAAAATATCACAGTTGGTTACAAAAAAGCTCCCTTTTATCTGTTCCTTTAACAAATAAAGGCTTCCTGCTGTTCCAAGTGGCTTTTCTTCTTCTATAAAATTAATATTATATCCATAAACATTATTAAAGTAAGCCTTAATTATATCCTTTTTATAATTAACTGTTAAATAATAATCTTTAAAGCCAAAGGATAAAAAATTATTAATTATTCTTTCAACTATAGGTATTTCTCCAATTGGAATTAAAACCTTTGGAATAATATTGGTGTAGGGCTGAAGCCTTGTCCCTTTTCCACCAGCCATAATTACTACTGGTACATTACTTTTTTCATCTTTTTGATTATCCATGCCCCTTCTCCTATGCTAGTTTACTTATAATATAATGTATGTCCTCCTTTGTTAAAGTGGTACTACATGGAATATTTAATACCTTTTCTAAATAAATTGTAGCCCTTTCTATTTTATAGCTTTCATTATTTTTATATGGAATTTGTGTGTGATTTAATTTCCATATTGGCCTTGTTTCAACTCCATTCCCCTTTAAATAGCTTAAAAGCTCATCTCTTTCATATTTATAGCCATCAATAAAAAGAGAGTAAAACCACATATTGTTTCTAGCCTTTTTATTAAATTCAACCAAGCTTAATCCCTCTATATTATTTATAAGCCTTTTATAATTCTCATAATTCTCCTGCTTTACTTTTATAAACTCCTCTAAGCATTCTAGTTGTGCAACACCAAGAGCTGCTTGAAGATTTGTCATTCTATAATTAAAGCCTATTTCATTGTGAACATAATAAAGCTCATCATCCTTACTTTGAGTTGAGAGATATCTTGCCTTTTTCAAAAGATTTTCATCCCTTCCAACAAGCATTCCCCCTCCTCCTGTGGTAATTATTTTATTTCCATTAAAAGAAAAGGCACCAAAATCACCAATTGTTCCTGAAAAGCATCCCTTATATTTTCCTTCTTTATAAAATGTCCCTAAGCTTTCTGTTGCATCCTCAACAATTTTTAAATTATACCTATCTCCTATTTCCTTTATCTCCTCTATGCTTGCCATATTTCCAAAAACATGAACAACAACAATGGCTTTAATTATTCTTTTGCTCTTTTTATTTCTTACTCCCTCTTTTGAAATTTCACATTCATCCCTTAAAAAGCTTTCTAATTTATCCTTGTCCATATTTAACCCATCATCACAATCCATAAAAACTGGTTCAGCCCCTAAATACTTAACTGGATTTACTGCTGCAATAAAGGTTAATGTTGGCACAATTACCTCATCTCCCTCTAAAACATTACAAAGCTTTAAGGCTAAATGAAGGGCTGCAGTTCCACTTTGAAGTGCTACTGCATCTTTTACATTTAAGTATTTCTTCATATCCTCTTCAAATTGCTTTACATATGACCCACTTGTGGAAACCCAAGAGGTTTCTATTGCCTTTTTTACATATTCTAATTCTCTTCCCTTTAAATTTGGAACTGATAAAGAAATCATCCTTTTCTCCTTTAATCAATTATTTCCTTTAATACCATAAAGGCCTCTGCATTTTTATGGCCACATTGAAGCCCTCTATAAACTGAAATAGCCATTACCCCCTCTTCACTTCTTGGGAATGGATGACTTCCCATTTCACTTTTATAAATTTTGCAGGCTTCTATTTTCTTTTCTATAAAACCCTCAATATTAATAAATAAATTAGGGTTGAAAGCCCCCTTTTCTATATCCATACCAAACTCTGTTTCTGACAGGGTTTCATATACATAAACCCTTTTAACTAGTGGAAATCTAAAGGTTTTTGTACAGGATATGGATGCCTTAAAAACTGTTTTGTGGTCTGTATGAATATCAAAGGAGCTTGGAATAAAAATTGTGTCTGCCTTTGAATCTAAAATACATTTAGAAATTCCATCAATTAAGCTTCCAAGTGGTATCCAATCTAGTTTTGACGGTGAAAAGTTTAATTTATACATCTTTGAGAATCCAAATTCCTTATAAATCTTATCTATCTCCATTTCTCTTTCTAAAATTCTCTCTTCACTATATCCATCCTCAATTTTCATTGAAGTAATTAAACACCAATAAATTTCCTTTCCTTCATTTTTAAATTTTAATAAACTTCCTCCACAGCCAAGAGTTTCATCATCTCCATGTGGTGCTATAACTAATATTTTATTCATCTTTCCCTCCCATAAATAAAGGATCATTATTCTTTTCCAAAAACCAATTTAAATCTAAGGTCTTTAATAATTCAATAATTTTTTCTATTGATTTTCCCTCACCATAGGGTGACTTTGCATTTTTCAATATTTCTTTAAATGATTTTTCTAAAACCCTATCAATCCCACTTAAAATATCCTCTTTTCTATTTGTTACAAAGAGAACATTTTCCCCTGCAAGTCTTCCCTTTTGCCTATTTCCCACATTTATTACTGGAAGCTTTAAAATTGTACTTTCATATACTCCACAGCTTGAATTTCCAATTAAAAACCTTGCATTTCTTAAAAGATTAATAAAAAGCTCTCTTTCTAAATTCTTATAAAAATAAAAATTATTATTTCCCTTATACTCTTCAATTACCTTTATAATATTTTTATTTCCTCCATCAACATTTGGATAACTAACAAAGGCTTTTATCTTTCTCTCTTCTAAAGAACATAAGATTTCTCTAAACTGCTCTCCACAAAGCTCCTCTTCCCCTGCAAGAGGGTAGTATAAAAGTATTGCATAATCCTTAAAATCTTCTAAATTAAAGCTTTTTAAAAGCTCCTTTTTACTGATTTTTTTAGTATTAATAATTCTATCTAAGGATGGACTCCCCACATTAAAAATTCTTTTTTCTTCTTCCCCTATTTTCATAAGCCTTTTATAGCTTTCCTCATTTGTAACAAAATGAAGAGATGAAAGCTTTGAAACTCCATGTCTAACGACATTATCAATATTTCCATCTATAGCGTGATCTCCTCCAAAAAAATGTATGGTTGGAATTCTTAAATAGGCCCCACAAAGTGCCCCAACCATTACCTCTTCTCTATCACCTGCATAAACTATTAAATCTGGATTATACATAGAAACATGTGAAATACAATCTTGAAGTAATATTGAAAGGGATTTTAATCTTCCCTCCCTAGAGTTTGAGTCAATTAAATTTTCTATTTTCCCAAGTATTTTTATTCCATCCCTATGAATTTCACTAACTGAATATCCATAGCTTTCACTTAAATGTGCACCACATACAATAAGAGAAATTTCAAGCTCCTCATCACAATTTATACTTTTATATAATTCGCTCATAATTTCGTAATCAGACCGAATTCCTGTAAATCCAAGTATTCTTTTAATACACATCAGAATCCCCCATTTGAATATTCCAATTCCTATAATGGAATATATCCTTTAAGTCCTCCTTAAAGATCCTTCCTCCAAAATAGGTAACAGGTAAATTCTCCTCAAATCCAATTTTCTCTATAACTTCATGCCCTTCCTTAAAGAGATTTGTCCAAAGATTTACTCCCTTTATTCCCTTCCATTTAAAAATATCTAAAACACCGCAAAGCATTGAATTTAAGGAATTTAAATCTTCATATTCCATATAAACAATATCTATTTCATCATTAAATCTTTTAAATATGATTTTTCCCTTTACCTCTTCATTTTTAACTTCCCCATATATTTCATAATGATTTATTGGATTTTTCTCAAACCTCCATTTTAAATAATCCTTATCTTTATAAATACTTATCTCATCTGTTTTCTGTGATAGATTTTCTTTAAAAGAAAGGCTTCTAATATTATTTGTAACCTGTTTTATATTGTAATTATTTAAATTTAGCTTCATTGTTGGTATTTCATAAATATCACTCCATCCTAATTTATTTATGAAAACTCCATGAGAATTTTTGTTTGGAAATCCAATAACCCCTCCATAGCCATCCTTTATTAACTCTTTATATAATCCTTCAGCTAGAAATTTAAAAAGTCCTCTTCCCCTATAAGCTGGATGTGTCATTGTGGTCATAGAAAGGCCAAACTTCTCACTTTTCCCTTTAATATTCAATATAATTGGGGATATAGAATAATTAGAAATAATCTCATTATTATCAATTGCAACAAAGGCTCTCACTTCATTTAAAGGGTTCTCTAAGTATCTCCAGTTTAAATATTCACTTGATATTTCTCTTTTAAATGAGGATGAAAATAATTTTTGAATCCCTCCAATGTTTAATAAATAGTCATCTCTATTTAATAATTTAAACTCCATTTTATTACCACCACTTTTTAATTATTAATTTCCCATTGTTCTTGATGGACTACCACAAACCCTTTCCCCAGACAATATATTTCTTATTACAAGGCTTCCAGCTCCAATTAACACATTTTCTCCAATATTAATATTTTGTATGATGGTGCTTCCTGCTCCTACATGAGTGTTATTCCCAATTCTAGCTCCTCCACAAATTGTTGAAGATGGTGCAACATGAACAAATTCTCCAATTTCACAATTATGTTCAATTACTGCTCTAGAATTAATAATTGAAAAATCTCCAATTGTTGAACAGGAATTTATAATTGCACCCTTTCCCACAAAAACTCCTTCTCCCATTAAAACATCTCTTCCAATTATTGAGGTTTCATCAATTATATATGGAAGTGAAAATCCAATTTCCTTTAGGGTTTTTGAAAGCCCTCTTCTTAAATTGAAGTTCATTATTCCCCCAATTGAAATAAAGGCATTGTTAATTCCTTCATCAAATAATTTTCTTAAATCCTCATCTCCTCCAATCACAGGAATGCCTAAAATCTTTTTTCCTTTTAACCTATTATCTATAATGCCCACAATTTCATAGGATGTTTTTATGGAATCTATTACAGAAATGGCATGTCCTCCGCCACCAATTAAAATAAGCTTATTCATTTCATCACCTTAAATGTTATAAATATTTGCCTTATATTTTTCTATATTTTCCTTTACCTTAAACCATTCAATGGTCTCTTTTAATCCCTCTTCAAGAGTGTATTTCCCATTCCAATTTGTAAGCTCTCTAAGCTTTTTAATGCTTCCAAGTAATCTATTAACCTCACTTCTATCTGGTCTTAATCTTTTATCCTCTGTTACAATAATTGATTCTGGATTAATTAATCCAATTAAAGTATTTGCAAGCTCTTCTATGGATATTTCCCTTCCAGAAGCAATATTTATTTCTTCCCCAATGGTTTTTAAGCTTTTCCATATTTCAATAAACCCATCAACTGTATCAAGAACAAAATTAAAATCTCTTGTTGGAGTTAATGACCCTATTTTTATTTCCTCCTGTCCTGATAATAGTTGAGTAA
>JBOFQV010000076.1:0-10973 GCA_051650705.1 Clostridium sp. | reverse complement strand
ATGATTTTACTGCAAATTGTGAGTGATCGATAAAGTTTGGAGCAGTCATTGCGAACATACACCATAAAGCTAGAGTATGTGCACGATGTTGTAGCCAAGCTCCCTTCGACACAAAGAATGCAGTGATAGTTGGTGCTAATAATAGTGCTATACCACAATACCATGAATGATCAGGTAAACAGTTATATGTATATGCAAAGTTCCATAAATCATATGCTACAATCCAGAACCAAACCATATCTGGCCATATCATATCTTTATTTTTCCCCTTAGTTACACAAATCCCTATCCATCCTGAAATTGTTAATATGTTTAATATCCCTGCGATACCATTCATAACATTCCATGGACCACTTGTTAACATCATACCATCAAACATTTGACTGTTTAAATTTAATCCATAAATTTCGAAATCTCTCATAACAGCTTCAAATATGTTTACTGCAAGTATAATTGCTGGTAATGCTAAAACCCATTTCTTATTTACCGCACCTTTTACATATCTTACTATCCAGAACATTATACATCCTGCTAATGCTGAATAAACTTTTGCATAGTGGAACCATGTGTTTACGCTTGTCCCCTCTGTAGTTTTAGGCCATACGAAAAATGTAAGTATTACTGGTAATACCATGAATAAAAGTACAGCCCCCACTTTATATCTACGGCTTACTTCATTTAGCACTATTAGCACTACAAACACTGCTAAAAGCATAAGCCAGTTTGACATTGGTTGTGCTTCGAAAAAAAACATTATTATTTCCTCCTCTGTATATTTATATTTTTTAATGAGTTATACAACACTCATAAACCTATTGTTTAAAATTCCTCATTTATTCTAGTCACTTGTTTTTTTATAGTCAACTAGCTTTCCTAAATGCTTATAGTTTTTAAAAATCAATATTTAAGTTTAAAGTTAATTTTTTTAACATTTTTAAGATTTTTTACTTTTTTTTTACAAAATGTTAATTTTCTATTGACTTTTTTCTCATATTTATTAAATTTATTTTTAATAAATCTGTGTTTTTCCATAAATCCCATATTCTTTAAATCTTTTTACCCGCTATAACAAGGCGTAAAAAAATAATTTATTATCTATGAATGTAGTAATTTACTTCATTCTACTGAATATCATTCGGTGAATACCTTTAAACTTTTTAATGGTATTTTTTATAAACATCTATTTAAAATTTATATATTTTAAAAATAGAGTTCTTTTAACTTTTTAATTAGTAAAAATAATTTTTAATTAAATATCCTTTGTTCTCACTTCAAATTTATGAATTTTTATTCACTTAAAGTGCATTTATATTCTATGGTGTAATTAAACTTCCATCACACTAAACAAAAAAATTCTTACCTATTTTAGCTAGATAAGAATTTTTTATATTAGTTAAATACTTCATCTATATTTTTAACTGGTACTCGAATGGATAAAGCACTTAATGCCATTAAATGAATTGGCTTATTAACTGTTGTGCAGCAATCCCCTAAAATGGTCACCTTATAGTTCTCTGCTTCCTTTGAAATAGCCGTATGAGTTACACAGTTTTGAGTCATCATCCCACAAATAATTAATTCTTTAACATTAAGATCTTTTAATATTTTTTTTAGGTTTGTTTTGTGAAAGCTATCTGCAACATTTTTTATTACAACTTTTGCATCTGTAGCCTTTTCTAATACCTCTTTGTGAACCTTAACTCCTTCTGTCCCCTCATTAAAAAATAATCCCTTACCTTTTGTTGCGTCTGCAATATGTTGAACTAAAATTATTGGAATTTGTTTTTCATTTGCTTTTCTAATTGCTTCTTTAATATTTACTAAAACCTCATTTGTATTCCATAAAGGAAAGTTCCCCCCCTCAAAATAATCATTTTGTATGTCTATAACTATCAATGCTTTTTCCATATATTAATCCTCCTTAAATAGTAAACTTATTTATATTATCACCAATCCTATTTTTACATTCTTCCATCTGTTACAGTAAAGTTATTTAATGACCCTTCTAAACCTTGAATAACCATAACAATAAAATCACTTTGAGATGTATTTGTCCATCTTCTTTTTGATTGAGTTGCAACTCTTATTATTGAACCTTCACTAACTTCTGTGACTTCATCATCAATAATAAATTCACCAATCCCCTTTAAAACTATATATACTTCCTCATTCTCAGTATGTCTATGATCAAACGGAATTCCCTTACCTGCTCCTAAAACTTGAAATGATATTTCTACTGAAGTTGTATTTAATTTTTCTCCAACAAAAACCTTACCCGGTATTGGTATATCAATAACATCGTGATGATAGCTATATTCTATCAAATCCTTAAATTCTCCTAAGTTTCCTATTGTATAATTTTCATTTGACTTAACTATCTCTATTTCCTTCATAAAATCACCTCATTAAATATTTTTTAGTTGTAATCTTAGGTTTCCTAAAACATTAATATCTTTAGTTGCTCTGTAATACATAATGTACCATTCAAAGATTTCAAATGCTTTTTTTGATTTCACTTCTAAGTCATTGTCTAAAACCCCTGATTGTTCAAGAACCTTTGCTGAACTACTTATTATCTTTTGCTTACTCTTTTCTCCCCTTAACATTTTCCAATTTTTACCTCACGCATAAATAATAGACCTTTTAGTCTATTATTTCAATATATATTTAATTTTAATTAGTATAATAATAGTGGACGTATTAATTCAAACTAAGTAAAATGATATTTAGTTTAACGATACACATAAGAAGGAGATAATAATGTTTAATAAATTAACAAATAGAGTTTACTACATGGATTTTGTTCAAGAAGGAGATAGACCAGTTCTTGGCTTAGTTGTTGGAGATAAATATTCTCTTGTTATTGATGGAGGCAATTCTGAAGCTCATGCAAAGGAGTTTTTAAATCATGTTGAAAAATTAGATATACCTAAGATAAAATACCTTGTTTTAACCCATTGGCATTGGGATCATGTTTTTGGTATTAGTACCTTTAATGCTACCAATATTGTGAGTAAAAAATCTAATGAGAAGCTTAATTGGATGAAAGGTCTTAAGTGGACAGATGATGAAATACGAAAAAGAGTTGAAATTGGTGAGGAAATAGAGTTTTGTGAGGAGCACATGAAAATTGAACATCCAAATAGTAATAGAACTATAGTTATACCAAATGCAGATATTATTTTTGAGAAAGAGCTTTTAATTGATTTAGGTGGAGTTCATGTTAAGATTGAACAAATAGATGCTGATCATTCTGATGATTGCTCTTTAGTTACTATTCTTGAAGATAAGGTTACTTTTATGGGTGATTCTATGTATCTTGATATGTATCATGGTGAATGGAGCTATACTAGAGAAAAGCTGTACCCCTTCTTAGATAAGCTTACTTCCTATAATTCAGATTTTTATATTCCTTCCCATCATCCTCTATATAATAAAGAAGGCTTCTCTAATTTTATTTCTCATATTAGGGAGATTGGAGATGTTGTTTCAAGCTCTTGTAATTTAGATGAATGTATTTCTATGGTTGAGAAAAAAAGAGGTAAAGCCTTATCAGAGTGGGACATTGAAGATATTAAAGGATTTGTTTCTGGAAATAAAAAAAGATTATAAATTTAAAAAGATCCAATTTTATTAAGAAGATTGGATCTTTTTCATAATTAATATTCTATTTTCCTTATTGGGAATTGAATTTCTGTTAGCCATTCATCAACTGAATCCTTATTCCATATGCCATCAATATAAGATTCTCTTGGTTTATCACATAATTCAAAGCCATTTTCTTCAATCCATTTAAGTAAGGATGTATAAGCCTTGGGAAAGTCACTATAACTGCCTTGATGAAGTACACAGGCTGCATAAACCTTTGGAATTTTCTTAAACTTAAGCATATCAGTATCTTCCTTTATTTCTGTTACAGCTTCGCATATTTCCACATCAACATTTTCTTCCTTATATTCTCCATCATGATAAATATTGAAACAGTACTCTGGAACCGCACATACACAGCCCACCCTTTCCATTTCTCTTCCCATTGGTGGAACAACATCAAACAATGCATTATAATTTGGAATTATTTTTCTCATTGAGGCAACTATAACCTCTGGAAGCTCCTTTAATATAACGTTATAGTTTGAGCTTTCTCTACTATTATATAGATAGTTCTCCACTTGTGATAGCTTTAAAGTTTCCTCTGCTATTTTCTTTAAAAGCTCTGTTTTCTTTTTTATCAATATCGACTCTATAGCTATTCCCTCTTGTACTCTTGAAATTTCATTTAGAGAAAACCCCATTTGTCTTAGGGATAAGATTTCATGTAATATTGGTAGCTGTTTTGAGGTATAATATCTATATCCTGTACCTTCCTCAATATAGCTTGGCTTTAGAAGTCCTATTTCATCGTAATATCTAAGAGCTTTAATTGTTACCTTTGTCATTTGAGAAAAAACTCCTATTTTATATCTACATTCATCATATTTATTCTCGCATTTATAATCATTACACATGATCAATCCCCCCCTTTATTCCCACTTAAATAGTTTTATTGAAACTAGTACTGTTATAATACTTGAAATTATCATTACCATTAATGGAATCATTAAATCCACATGAACCCCTAATGCATATCCCTTTAATAGCTTTATACCTTGAGTTAATGGCAATAGATTTGATATACTTTGCAATTTCTCTGGCAAAATTGAAAAAGGTATTGTAGCGCCTGATAAAAATAACATTGGAAAGTATACTATTGTACAAATTAAATTTGAGGTTTTCACTGTTCTACAAAGACTTGCAATTAACATTCCAAAACCATACATTGATACCATAACTAAAATATAGGCAAACAAGAATTTACTCCACTCTCCACTCATTTCATACCCAAAGAATATTTTCATAGCTAAGATAACTAATAAACTTGAAATCATTGCTGTTAACATGTTTATAACTACTTGAACTAATAATATTATTGATGGCGAAACTGGTGTTACAAAGTAATGTTTTAATATTTTTTTATCCCTATAGTCTGCAAGACCAAGAGGTATTCCCATAAAAGCTGTTGCACATATACCTACAGTAATTAAAGCTGGTATATTTTCTTCTAGGAATGTGTGAGTGGCCCCATCAAAAGCTGGCTTATCTCCCGAAATCATTCCTATTAATAAAGCTAATCCAACTGGCATAATCACACCAAATAATACCCCATCAATTCCTCTTAAAGCTAACTTTCCTTCAATTTTTAGTAATGCAAAAAATCTTCTCATTATTTTCCCTCCCTTTCCATATACCACAAATAAGCTTCTTCTAAGCTTTTATATGGAGTGGAGGAAATAACATCTTCTACAGTTCCACTAACTATTTCTTTCCCATTCTTTATAATACATATTTTATCACATAACTCCTCCACTTCATCCATATAATGTGAAGTTAATAAAATAGTTACTCCCTCTTCTTTTAGCTTTTTAAGATGATTCCAAACCTCTCTCCTTGCCTCAGTATCTAATCCTGTAGTTAATTCATCTAGAAAAACCACTTCAGGCTTTGGAATTAATGCTAGTAGTATTGCAAGTTTTTGTTTTTCTCCTCCTGATAATGTTGAAACATAGCTATTTCTTAAATTATCTAATGAAAATTCTTTTAATAGCCTCTCATAATTATCTGGTGAATTATATAAAACAGCCATTTCTTCACAAAGCTCATAAACCTTTATTTTTGCTTGATATGATGAGGATTGTAGTTGTACTCCTACCTTTTGAAAAAGTTGTTTTCTTGATTTTCTAGGATCCATTTCTAGGATTTTTACTACTCCTTCTTCAAAGTCTTTCAATCCTAATATGCAATCTATTATCGTTGATTTTCCTGCTCCATTGTGTCCTAATAATCCATAAAACTCTCCTTTTTCTACACTAAATGTAAGATTACCCACTACTACTTTGGAACTATAACTTTTTTTAAGATTTTCTACCATGATTATATTTTTCACTATTTTCCCTCTCCTTATTTAGAAATATCATCTTCTTTTTTGATAATACTTTCTCCTGTAAGGGGAGAGTCAACAATTAAATTTCCTATTTTAAAAGTGAAATTGTTCTAGAATAAAACTCAATTAATCCACCATTTCTTTTTTATATTTTAAATATTATGTACATTTTCCCTTGATTTGCATATTATATATTAGTAGTAATTTAAATATGAATTTTGGAGGGATTTTTATGTCTAAAAATGATTATTTAGCTAACAAAGAAATATCAATTAGCTATCCATTATATCAATCCCAAAATGGAAAATACTTTATAGGAGAAACTCCAATATTATCTGGTCAAGATTCTCATGCTTTAGCTGCATTAGTAAATCCTTCTGATTCTAATGTTAATATTTATGTAAATGCTATAACTGTTACAAATATTTCCCCTAAAAATATATCTGCCGAAATTTATTTAAATGCAATATTTACAGGTGGTTTAACTAGCACATCAGTAGCTTGTGTAAACACTTCATTTAACCCACCACCAAAGCCTTATGGTCAAATCAAATTCCTGCCAACAACTGCAACTCCTCCAATTGGTGGAACTTCAATATTCAGCAGAATAGTCTCCCCTAACTCAACAAATATAATTGATGGAAGTCAAATAATTATTGGTCCTGGAAAATCACTTATAGTTTATCTTGGTGGCTATCTTCCTATTTCCCCTAATAGTACAATAGTTGCACTAGGATGGTGGGAGGAAACGACGAATAATTATTGTAATAAGTGTTATAATAATTATTACTAAAAATTTTATATTAGCAAATCTACGCGCATTTATTTTGTAGATTTGCGTTGTTCTTTCCAAAAGTCAAATACATATAAATTTCTAAATTAACCCTTTAAACCACACCTCTTTATCTATATTTAATATTAAACAAAATTTTAACAAAGTTGAAACATCTAAGTTTATATAGTATATTAGTTAAAATAGAAAAATAGGAGAATATGTTGAATGAAGAAGAAAATTTGGATTTACTTAATACTTATTCTTACACTAATTTTAGCAATAATTTTTTTAAACCACAAATATGAAGAAAACGTTATTAATAAAAAGAAGTTTATAATTTCCCAAAACTATAGTACACACAACAATATTTTGGTTTCCTATACGGATAGAATTAATAAAAATGAAGCTAGCATATTAGATGAGCTAAATTATAAACTTTCAAATGCTACTGATCCACTTTATATCGGTACTTATACCAATGCCTTAAGCTATTATTATTTACGTCAAAATGATTATGATAAGCATAAGAAATTGGTTAATGAAGCTATTGATTTTTACGAAAAATCTACAGAAAGCGCCCCTATTATTTTAGATACTTATAACTATATGGTTTCAAATAGCCTAGCAAGAAAAGACTATAGCTCCGCTTTAAAGTACTCCTATGCTTCTCTTGAGAAGTTAGATGAAATGGACTATAGCTTTATTAGTGAATCCTTTACTGAAAATATAGAAATTGTACTAAACTGTAACCTAATAAATATTTTTGTTAATAACAAGCTAAGCACCAAAGCTTCTATTTATTATGATAAGATTAAAGATTTAAAGGAAGATGACCCTCTATATATGAAAAATGAAAAAATAATAGTTTTCGCTAAGCTTATTTATACCGATTCAATCGAAGATTATGACAAAGCTTTAAAATTCGCTATTAGATATCATGAATTAGCAGTTAAGGACAATTCACCAAATATTGATGGAATGAGAATAAATATTGCTACTTCACTTTTAAAAGCTCAAAAGCCAGATGAGGCTCTTCCTCACATATTAGTCGCTGAAAAACATTATTTAAATTCTAATCAAAGAATTTCACTTGGTCATGTTTATGGTGCTTACGGTGAATATTATCGCCTAAAAGGAAATTATAAAAAAGCATATGAAAATTTCTCATACTCTTATGAGGCTTATAAATTAGATTCAAAGTATACTATGGATCAACTATTTATTCTATCAAAACTACTTAAAACTAACTTAGATGGTAATTTGAATGCCGATATTAAATCATATCTTAACGATTATATTTATTTAAATTCGAATGCTTTAGATGAAGTAGGTATAGCTAATTTATTTATCACTATGGATGAAATAAATAGTAAATCCTATGAAAGTAAACTTATCCTACAACAAAAAGAAGAAGAAGCAATTGAATCTGCTGATAGGTTAAGAAATAAATTACTTATTTATCTTATTATTGTTTTGATTTTGTTTATTATTTTAACCTTTATTCTTTTTAAAGAAATTAAAGCTAGAAAATCCTATGAAATGAAACTTCAAAAGATTGTTGATATTGATTATTTAACTAGTTGTTATTCTAGAGTATATGGTATTAATTTAATAAATAACTTGATTAAATCTAAAAGCCCTTTTAGTATTGCTATTTTAGATATTGATAATTTTAAAAATATTAATGATACATATGGACACCCTGTTGGAGATAAGGCCTTAAAGTTACTTGGCGAATTTTTAACTTCTAAATCTAAGGATAGTTGTACTTCTGTAAGATATGGTGGGGAGGAGTTTCTTCTTATTCTTGAGAATATGAATTCAGATGAAACCTTTACTTTTCTAGACTCTTTAAGATTAGAATTTAGTGAACTTACATTTTATAATTCTATTTCTTGCACCATAAGCGGTGGTGCAAAAGTTTGGAATGGTGAAAGTATTGAAGATTTAATTAAAGATACTGATACTCTTCTATATAAAGCTAAAAATTCTGGTAAAAACAAAATTTGTATGTAAAAATAAAATTCCTATATTTTTGAATAATATAGGAATTTTTCTTCATGTTTTAATTATACTATATTTTAAAAATAACTATTAAGCTTCATTCACCTTATCTCTATATTTAACACTATAAATTGCTATTAAGAAAAATACTAAAGCAAAACCTAAAATAACTAATAAATACTTGCTTATATCAATTAAATTTCCACCCTTTTGAACTTCTACAATTCCTTCCATAGCCCATCTTATTGGGGTAAAGTAAGCTATCTTTTCTACTGTTTCCGGGAAATATTTTAATGGTACAAAACATCCCCCAAGGAATAAACATAGCATTGATAAAAGATTTGATATCATGTTAGATAAATCTCTTGAATTTACAATAGTTAAGCAAAATACTCCTATTGAAACTGCTAATATAGCCACAACTGAAAGTATTATAAATATTTCAAATAGAGTTAATCCCATATTTAGTGGATTTAAATTTTGTATTGCTACTAAAGTTACAATAATTTGAAGCTCTATTGCTAGTAATGTTGCTATTATATTGGCTAAATAATACTGCCATTCCTTTATTGGAGCTACCATAAATCTGCTATAAATTCTTTCATGCTTATCTTCAGTAATTAAACCAGCTCCATTTAAAGCTCTAAATAATATAAACATTATGAAGAATCCTAAAAATGTTTGAGTATTAACGTAATCATCACTATAGTCCTCTACTCCCATATCTAAAATTTTCACATCACTTGACTTAATATTATTTAAAAATTTATAATAATCCTCTTTGGTATTACTAACCTTGCTGATGTTTATTAAATTAGTTATTGAAGGCATTATACAGTTATTAATATTTTCTGCTATATTCTCCCCCTCAAGCCCTTGAATTTTTAATCCATCAAAGGAACCTTTAATTATATTATTTTCAAAATCCTTATCAACTAATATAGTTGCATAAATCTCCTTATTCATAAAAGCTTCCTTACTTTCTTCCTCTGTCATATCTATAATTTTAAAGCCATCTATACTTTTTATGGATTCTTGAATATATTTTGAAGATGGTGTATTTGAATTATCTATAACAGCTATCTTTAATCCCGAGTCTGAAAAACTAAACATTTTTGATACTAAAATCAATATTAATACTGGAAGGAATATAGTCATTAATGTATTTTTTAAATTCTTTAAAACCATAATCCTTAAATTATTTTTTATTAACACAAACAAATTCCCCATTATGCTATTTCCTCCTTTCTTGAAACTCTATAAATTACTAAGAATGCTATTGCTACTATTATTGCATTTAAAATTAAGGTGTAATTTAATGGATTATAATCTCCTGAATATATCATTTTAAACAACCCTCTATTTAGCCACCTTAAAGGTGATAGGTAGGTTATATATTGAAATATTCCCTTAATATCATCTCCAAAGGCTAAATATGATCCTCCTAAAAATGATACAACTGGTATAATTAACCCCTGTATTAATGACATTGATTTTTCAAAATCCTTAACAATAATGCCTATCATTGTTCCTACTGTACAAGTCATGAATGCAAATGTAAATACATACATTAGGCTTATAAGTGGATTACTTCCCCAATTTGTATCTAATACAAATAATGAAAATAAAAATCCTGGTAGTAAAATAATTACACTTAGTATAAAGCTTGCAATTATTTTTGAACTATAATATTTAAATCTATTATTATCAACTAAACAGATTCTTTCTTTTACATTTGACTTTCTCTCTCCATCAAGCTCTGATAATGCAAATACCATTACATAAAGAATCATCATTGTAATTTCTACTACACCATAATAATCAAAGGAGCTTGGTGCCTTATTTTTTGATAAATACTCAACTGGAATATTTAGTTCATCATCATAGGAAGATGTTGCCTCCATTGCTACTTTGGGATTTACCTTGAACATCTCTTTTACAACAGTAATACTATTATTAACTGACTTCATTGAGGTTATAAGAATTGCTGCTTGGCTTGTATTTTTATCTGAAGAGTACACTTCTATATCATTATTTGAAACATTTATAAAAATACTTCTCTCTATCTGAACCTTATCTTTCCCTTCATCTACATTATCAATTTTCTCAAAATCAAAAATACCATCATTTAAACTATTTTTTGTATAGTTTAAAACCTCATTTGCTTCTTGGCTTGCACTTTCATTATGGTAAAAAATCTTGGTTTTAGTTAAATCT
>JBOFQV010000075.1:0-3774 GCA_051650705.1 Clostridium sp. | reverse complement strand
TATCAAATTTTAATTTTGATACATCTTTTTTGATTGGAAAATATAGTTAGTAATTGTTATAATATTACAAAAGGGGGAGTGGAATGATTAGAGAAGTATATGAGAGTGAAATAGAAATAATATGTGAGTATAAGTTGAATATGTTTAGAGATAGTGGGCATGAAGGTTTATTAAATCCTAATGCAAAAGAAATGATAATAGCTAAGTATAAGGAGTTATATAAGAGTGTTAAGGGAATTCATTTTGTGAAAGTAATTGATGGAAAAATAATAGCTTGTTGTGGTGCTTTTATTAAGGAGGATATTCCATATTGTTTTTATAATACTACTTTTTATGGATTCATAGGGGATGTTTATACATTACCTGAGTTTAGAAATAAAGGGTATGCATCTGAATTGGTGGATAGAGCTATTGAGTGGTTAAAGAGAAAAGAAGTACATGAAATAGCATTATTAGCTGCTGATAATGCAAGGAAAATGTATGAGAAAAAGGGCTTTAGAGGCACTGATGAAATGAGATTGAGAAATATATAAAATGGAAGATGATTTTTCATCAAGGTACATTGATGCCAAAAGTCTAAATAGAAACGAGGATAAAAATGAAAATAAATTTTAAATACTTAGTAAGCTTTGTGGTGATATTTTTTATTGAGGTTTTAATTGCCTTGTATATAAATGATGATTTTATTCGACCTTATGTTGGTGATACTCTTGTAATAGTTTTAATGTACACATTTGTTAGAGCTATTATTAAAAAGAAAATTAAATATTTACCTATATACTTATTTGGGTTTGCTACATTAGTTGAGGTATTGCAATACTTAAATATTGTGGAGGTATTGGGTCTACAAAATAATAGAATACTTGCAGTAGCAATTGGGAGCACATTTGATTTAAAGGATGTTTTTTGTTATTTAATTGGAGCAATAATATTAATGTTTTGGGAAAAGTATGAAAGGGAAAGAAGTTAGTTTGGCTAGCTTCTTTTTTATTTTAAAAATATATTTACAAATAATGGAAGTGGTGATAATATGAGTCTATGACCAAGTCGGTAATTTAAGTCATAGAGTCAGGAGGAGAGAAAATGGGAAAAGCATTTACTGATGAAGAGAAAAAGATTATCAATGAAAGACTTATAGAAACAGGGATAAGGTTTATTGGAAAGTACGGATATAAGAAAATGTCTATAGATGTGGTGGCAAAAGAGGTTGGAATTTCAAAGGGAGCATTTTATAGATTCTTTTTATCAAAGGAGATTTTCTTCTTTAGAATATTTGAGTATATAGAGAAAAAATTAAAGGTTGAATTTATTGAGGCTATTAATGGAATTAATGGTAACACAAAAGAAGATTTTATTGAGAGCATTTATGATGTTATGAAGCTTATTGAGGGTAGAGGATATACTAATGTAATTAATATGGAAATAATAGAGAGTGTTATTAAGTTTTTACCTAAAACTGTTATTGATATGCACTTTAAGAAGGACGTTAATGATTTAAAGTGGATGCTTGATGTGTGTAAAGAAAAAGGGTTTAACTTTGTTTTAGAGGGAAAGGACAAGGATTTAATTGCTTCTATGCTTAGAACTATTTTTGTGTTGTTTATGCATGATGATTTAGTAGGAAACAGGTGTGATGAGGTTATAAAGAGGAATATAGGACTTTTGTATGATGAATTAATTTGATAGGGGTGAATTTATGATTACTTTAAAAAATGTAAGCAAAATATATGGTCAAGGTGAAGGGAAGTTTTATGCTTTAAAAAGTGTTGATTTGGAGATTGATGAAGGGGAATTAGCTGTAATCTTAGGTCCTTCTGGCTCTGGTAAATCTACTCTTTTAAATATTATTGGGGGAATAGATAAATGTGATGAGGGGGAAGTTAATTCCTTTAATGTTCAATTAAATAGTACAAATGATGATGAGTTAACAGATTATAGGGCTGAAAATGTGGGGTTTATATTTCAGTTTTATAACTTGATTCCTAATTTAACTGTGGAAGAGAATATTCAGGTTGTTAGGGAGATTTCTGAAAAGCCATTTACCATAGATGAGGTTCTTAAGGCTGTAAATCTTTTGGAGCAAAGAAAGAAGTTTCCAAATCAGTTAAGTGGTGGACAACAGCAAAGAGTTGCTATAGCAAGGGCTTTAGTTAAAAATCCAAAGCTTTTACTTTGTGATGAGCCAACTGGAGCTTTGGATTATAATACATCTAAAGAGGTGCTTTCACTTTTAAGTAAGGTAAATAAGGAATATAAAACTACAATTATAATTATAACTCACAATAATTCAATAGCTAATATGGGAGATAGAATTATAAAGGTGAGAAGTGGGGAGGTTACTTCTAATTTCCTAAATCACAGCAAAATAGGAGCTGAGGAGGTGCAGTGGTAATGATTCTAAATAAAAGAATATTAAGAAGTGCTAAGGAGCATAAGGTTATTTATTCTGTTATTACTGCATTGTTAGCCCTTTCTATTATGTTGTTGGTTCTTTTTAGGACTGAGATGCCTAAGATTAAATCTGAAGTTGAGGATTTCAAGATTAATAATAGGGTTGAGGATGTTTCTTTTCAAACAATTCAAGGAATTAAGGATGTTGAGGAAATAAAGAAAAAGTTTAATCTAGAGCTTGAAGAGTTTAAATATAAGGATTTTAAGGTAGCGGGAGGAACTGTTAGAGTATATGCCTTAAGAGAAAATATAAATAAGCATTCAATTATAGATGGGAATGATTTAGAGAGTAGTGGGGATCTAGTATTAAGTGATGCTTTTTTTAAGGAGAATAAATATAGTTTTGGTGATGAAATTACATTAGGTAAAGATAAATTTACTATAAAGGGAACTTCAGCCTATCCAGATTTTATGTATTTAGTGGAGAATGAAGCTACTATATTTACAAACCAAAAATCCTTTGCTGTTGGAATAATTTCAAAGGAGGACTTTGAGAGGGTTGATAATTATAACAGCTATTATGGATTAAGATTTAATGAGGGAAGTAAGGAAGAGGTAAAGAGGTTTATTAATGAGAAATATGGGGTATTATCTTGGGTTGAAAAGGAGAATAACTCAAAGATTACAACTGTAAATGGGGAGATTACTGCATTTTCAACCTTAGGGAATGTAATACCACCAGGAATAATTTTAATAGTATCAATAATTATTTCAATTGTAATTTGGAGGCAAATTAAGAGTGAGTTAAGTTCTCTTGGGACACTGTATGCTTTAGGTTATAAAAAGAAGAAGGTAATTAGACATTATTTAACCTATCCAATAGTATTAACTTTAATAGGTACAACTATTGGAGCTGTTCTTGGGATTTTAACCTTTGGAACAATTGTAGAAACCTTTAAAATAGAATATGCCCTTCCTAAAATTATAGTTGATTTAGATTTTAAGGTTATAGCTTTGGCTATGTTGTTACCATTTATAATTATTGTTCCAATTAACTTTATTATTATAAAAAAGGCTTTAACACATTCTCCAGTAAAGCTAATGAAGGGAAGTATCAAGGAAGAGGGACCAACTTTTTTAGAAAAAAAGCTATCCTTAAATAAACTAAGCTTTAAGTGGAATATGAGAATAAAAGATTTTTTAAGAAGTCCAGGAAGAGTAATTTTAACCCTAGCTTCTATAGTTTTTTCAACCATGTTATTAGGCTTTGTATTTGTAATTACTGATGCAATGGATGATATGATTAAAAATGGCTTTGAGGATGCTTATAGAGGGGAGCATATGTATTATTTATCTACAATCTCATTGGAAGAGGTGAATGGA
>JBOFQV010000074.1:0-3237 GCA_051650705.1 Clostridium sp. | reverse complement strand
GTGTTTTGAGAGTCGACGCCATAAAAACTTTTATCCCTTTTGCAGTTCGTTCTCTAATTTAGGTGTGGGATTGTTTTGGGAGTCGGCAATCTCCAAGTCAACGCTTCAAAAATTTTTAACCTTTATCATGTTCGTTCTCTAATTTGAGGGTGAGAGTGTTGAGATATCAACTTTGATTTTAAAAATAATTTTTATTTATGGGGGGATTTTGTTTGAAAAAAGTTATTTCGTTTATTATTATATTTATTTTAACTATGGGGATAAGCATTGAGGCTACTAGAGTAGAGGCTTTTGAGTATACTAAGATGACTTTGAAGAGTGGGGAAACTGTTGAGATTACTAATCTTGAGGGGATAGATTTAGAGCTTACTTTTGATTTACCTATAATGAGTAATTCTTTTGATATTGTAAAATACAAATATAATTCAAACTACGGTAAGTACATGGTTGATGATATTAAAGATAGAGAGTTTTTGAATATTGATAATATTTATAAGGGACAACAGGTAATTACAAACAATGGAGGAGATGAAGTAGTTCTAACTTTTCCAACTAAATATGCAGGTAAAATATTAAAAAGTGATACAAAAGCCTTGGATAGATACACAATATCAAATGGTGATACTATAGAAATAAATTTTGAAAATGGTATGAAAATAGGGTGTGAAAATAATGTTAGTATCTTTAAGCCAAAATATGATTTAGTGGTAGTTAGAGGAAAGACAGTAAATACAATTAAGAGAAATTGTACAGAAGATTTAGTGTTTGATTATGAGGAGTGTTATAATGATACGTACATTATTACAGCAAAGGTTGATACTTTTATTAGCTTCGCTGTACCTACAAAATATAGTAATAATGTAGTGAAAACAAGGGAACAGGCATTAACAGAGATTAAGGTTAAGGATAATGAAACATTAAAATACAATACTTATAAAACTGATAATATGATTATCTATTCAGAAAATGTAAAGTATGATTATGTTTTCTATGCATTTAATAGAAATGGTAGCAGTAGCTATGAAGATGTTTATAAAATGGAGCTGTTTAAGGAGGGAAGTTTAAATACTTATTTTTATGATCAGAATTATATCAACATAGAAAATTGTGAAATTTCACCTTATGGAGTTGGGGAGGCAAGCTTTTATGTTCCAACAAAATTTCTTTATGATTTTGAGGTTTTAAGTGGTAGTGCAGTTATAAGAGAAACCTTAAATAATGGACAATCTCTAAAGGTAGGTAAATTAGATAGGAAAAGCCAAGCTAAAATCATTGTAGAGTTTTTAGGCAGAAGTGGAAATGGGGAAAGTAAAACCTATGATACAAATTGCAATGTAATTGATAGCTTTCAAGGAAATAGAAAACAAATAATTAATGAGATGAAAAGTATTACAAAAATCAAGAGCAATGTTAATGGGGCAGCTCTTGCCTATCCAAGTAGATACAAAAATTTTGTAACCTATGAGTATGACATAAATTATGATGAGCTTGTTGATATTTTAGATTTAGCAAAGCTTTCTGAAGGGTATGGCTCAAAGGCTAATACTGAAGGGAAGTATAATTCAAATATTGATCTTACTAAAGATGGAGCTGTTGATATATATGATATTGTTGCAATAGCAAAGTGTTTAGAGTAATGGGGGAAGAGTATGAGAAAGTTTGTTTGTGGTTTATTAACCTTAATACTTATGATGAATGTGATATTAATAACTCCAGTAAAAGCAAGTGATGAATATGTTGAGGTAAATCTTCCTATTGGGGGAACACTTCATATAAAGGAAGGTGTTAACACAACCATAAAAACAAGTGGTGGTTATGTTGATATGTATACTAGAGGGAAGTGGAGTGCAGATGTAGATATAGAAAGGCGTTATGATGATGGGGAAAAGATAATTTATGAAACATACATTGCAAAGAGTGAAAATTCTAATGCTAAAATTTACTTACCTGAAAGTGTAATAGAACAAACTGAAATATTATTAACTCCATTGATTCAAAATGTTGTAATAAAGCCAGGAGAGTTTTATTCTTATGAAAATAAGGGAACAAATTATGCTTGTCCAATAGTTTATTATGGGGCATATATTGATCTAAATTGGCCACTGGATATTATTCAATATTCTTCAAAGGGTGAGGTAAGTGGGGTTTACAAAAGTAATAATAGTGAGAGAAGAGGACCACAGCTAAGTGCAGGTGAAAAAATACTTTTTGGTAATTCTGGAGATAAGGATGTTACCCTTAAATTTATTGCAATTAATCCTGATGAAATAAAACCATTTAATGGACCACTATTTCAAGCTTATGATTTAAAACCAGGTGAGACATGCACCATTTATAATGAAAATTTTATTAAAGACACTAATGAGCATTTGAAATTTTCAGCCTTTGAGAGTAAGGGTGAAGAGGATTTTGGAAATGCACTTCAATCTATTGGATATGATAGTGATGGAAAAATTATTGGGTATGGAAGTGGAGAAAAGATTGTATCAGGACTAAAAACAGAATGGGTTAACAAGGGTAGATATGCAAGAAGGTTTTATTTAAGCTTGGATTTTAAAGGGAAGATTGAGTTTTCTAAGGGAAGTAAGGATTTAGTTTATAAGGTTATGCTAAATCCAGGAGAAAGCTTATATTATAAAGCAACAGAACAAGAGAAGATAGTGACTAGATATTCATTACCTAGTGATTGTGATATTTTATATTACAATAGTAATAATAATTATACGTTTAATAGTAATTCTCCTAATCAGTATATAGGAGATATTAGGGGATTTGAAATAAACAACACAACTGATGCAGTTAAAATTGTTGAGATACCTTATGTTGGGAAAGAAAATTACACTAAAGATTATAGTGAAATAGTAGATAAGATTGAACTAGTACCAGGGGCAACCTATAACATAAATGGAAACCCTAAAGAAGAAATAAAAGGTATTAGCCTTAAAAGTAATTATATAAGTGTAGATTTTGCTACTTATACAGTGGATTATAATTACATGGGTAATGGTTTTCCAGGTTCAAGTTATGATGTTTTTGATTTGAGATATAAGTTGAGATTTAATGGGGAAGAGAACGCAATTATAAAGGTAAGAAAAGGTGATAAAAGGTTTTTCACTAGGGAAGAGGATTTAGATTTTTCAGGTAATGTTGATATAATGGATCTTGCAATTATGTCTTTAAGATATAATTATTCACCTAATGAGGCTAGTTTGAGTGATTTATATCTTTGTAATGTTG
>JBOFQV010000073.1:0-2344 GCA_051650705.1 Clostridium sp. | reverse complement strand
TTCAATTTCAGTATACAAATTATCATCCAATTTCGAAATAACCCCACCTGTTGTTTTAAAGTAAGAAGTAAGAACATTAGAGCTTTCTTTCATATATGAATTAAATGCAGTTACAACAACTTCATATTCAACCCCCTCCTTTAACCCAGAAAAGCTTTGAGTTAAGGTTTTACTCATTGGAAGAAAGTAAAATTCAGACCATATTTTATAGCTTTTTTCAAGCTTTCCAGTTGCCTTATTAATAAAATCATATTTATAGGAATGGACAATTTCATCATTATTATCCCCTAAAATATTATTAACCTTCCCTTGTTCAATAGTTAATGTACAACCATTCTTATTTACAGAATTTACTTTAATACTACTTCCTTCTGTAAAATATGGAACACTACTTTTTTCAGCCCTATCACTAGTATATTTAAATCCATCCTTCCCTTGTGCTGTATCAATAACCCAATCTTCCCCAATGTATTTTCCACTTAATAAATCTAATTTTCTTATTTTAACCTTTGTTCCATCAACATCTAAAACCATAATTTGGCTTGCATTTTGTGCATTAGGGGGAATTGTTCCATACATCATCCCCTCTTCAAGTTCAAAATAGCTATTAGTTGATGTATTAATGGATGTAAAATCTTTTTGATATATACTTCTTGGATCATTTAGTGGATAATGAGAATGCCCTGAAAATATCAGAACTTGAGGATAATCCTTTAATAATCCTCCTAAATCTGGAGTATTCCACTCATCTGTTCCATATGCTGTGTCTTTTATTCCATGATGCATAAATAGAAAAATTGGTTTAGATGGGTCTTCTGCTGTTGCATTTTCTAATTGTTTTCTTAGCCATTCTTCATCTAGATTATATCTATTCCCACCATAAACAGTATCTTCACTTCTTGGGCTTAAGGTTATAAAATGATATCCTTTAATGCTTATGTTTTCTCTTGGATTTTTTCCAGTTGTATTTTTAAATCTATCGGCTGTGTTTCCTTCATGATTTCCCATTGAGATAATAAGGTTTGTTTCAGGTTTTTTAGATAATTGAACTATTGATTTGAATGTGTTGTACTCAATTTGTGAGCCACTGTCTGTAAAATCACCAACAATTGATACAGCATCCATAGATGGGTCTAATTGATAAATAGAGCTGAAAACATTCATTAATCTTCTATTTTCAGTGAGTTTGGTAGGTCCAGCATGGACATCACTTAGAACAGCAAATCTTAGATTTGGCTTATCCTCAAGTTTTTTCCATGTTGGAAATTTTATTGCTGCATTTGCTTCTTTTATTTTTATACCAGAGGGAATTATTCCTGTTGTCATTAATGAAGTGATTAGTGTTGTTAAAATAATTTTTTTGCATAATCTTTTTTTCATTATTAATACCTCCTTCTGTTTTCACCTTTATTTTAAGCTTTTTAACCATACTTATACAGTTAAGCTTACTTTAACAGAGTTAAGGCTTTGTAATGAATTTGTTTTAAAGTGTAATGTGCCTCCAAGCAATACCAGCACGAATCTTTCTAACTTGTCCAGGACTAATATTAAAAATACTCCCAATCTCTGTGGAAGTCATAGAAGTATGAGTAGAAAGGTTTTTAATCTCCTTTGCATCCTTCTCAGTAAGCTTTGCTCTATTGTGCTTTTCCCCTTTTTTACACTGTGAAAGCTTCTTTTTATGCTCCTTCGTAAAGCCATTTTCTCCTCTTTGATAATTTAAGGTAGGCTTGTATATCTCAATATATTCCATAGATTTTTCCTTTAAAAACTGTTCATCTAAAACCTCTAAAATATCTATACTAATGGACTTATCCCCTCGACTTAGGTATGTCCTTTGAAGCTTTTTATTAGTTCCTTTTCCACTTTCTAGCTGACTAATTATGGTAATTAAAACCCTAACTATTGAGTTTCCATATGTAATAAAGGAATCCTCTCCCAGGTTAATTTTTATTATTCCACTTGTATTTATTAAATCTATATTATTAAACTCATCCAAATTGTTTATATATTCCCTATAACTTCTCATATAACATCTCCAAAGCTTTATTTTCCCATTACATATAGTAATTCTACCATTTTTGTTAAAATCCTTTAAATTAATAAGTTTTTATGAATAAGTAATCCCTAAAATAAAAAATCTTTAAATTCTCAATTTTAATAATTATAAAGATTTAAGATGAATATATAATTATATACCAAATTTATTACCATCAATTTAAAGGGGGACTATATGAAATCAAAAAAACTATTAGTTACAGCACTGAGTGGAATTTTCTTTGTGAGTATTTTTTCCACCACAATTAATGCAAGTGCAGCAGATTTTGTTGTACCAACAGGTAAT
>JBOFQV010000072.1:0-10249 GCA_051650705.1 Clostridium sp. | reverse complement strand
GAGGAAAAAATGGTAAGTTCTTATGGTGAAGAGCAGTTGTTAGTAAAATCTCAGCCTTCTCCAAAGTATATTATTGAGAATAAATATGGGGCAGCGCCATCACCATTACAATCAAATCCAAATACAATAACTAATTATTATGTGGCACAACATTATTCAATTGGTGAAATTATTGGAATAAATAGTGGATATAATGTAATTAAGATATCAAAGGAAAATTTAGATATAAACAATATTGCATTAGCATATAATTTAGGAGATAGTGAAGAAAAAATAGTATATGCTAGCGGCTATGGAATAGAACCATCTAAGAATGAAAAGAATAGTAATGAAGCATATTTTAATATTCCAGCTAAGGCTGAGAATATTAGGTTTATAAATAATACTAATATTGATGTAATTGCTGATGATTTTCATATATATATGTATGAATAATTGAAAAAATAGAAGTGTTCCTGTATTTAAATAGGAACACTTCTATTATATTTGTGAGGGGACATGGATATCCCTGTCCCCTCACTGACACGTGTCAGGCACGTGTCAGGCACCTTACTATTGTAAACATAACTAAAGTTGGTAATAACCAAACAAATCCTGCATCATTGAATGGTAAAAATTCTAAATTAAGTGAGGTGAACTTAGCTATTTCACTTAATAATCCAAAAGTAAAGGCAGTAGATAAAGCAACCTTAGCAGCTTTCACATTTGTTATGTATTTTCTTAATAATGTTGAGAAAATTAAAGTGATCGCAACAGGATAAAGTATATTTAATATTGGTCCTGAAATAACTACAATATTATCAACGCCTAAAGATCCAATAACAACACTAATTAGTGCAATGACAATAGCATTAACCTTATAAGGTAGCTTACCTTTTGATACTTTTTCAAAGAAGGTTGCTCCAGCAGTTAAAAGACCAATAGATGTTGTTAGACAAGCAACTCCCATAGCTAGTCCAATCATAATACCACCGGCATCTCCAAGAACGCCTTTTGCTACTAATAAAAGTAAAGCTGTTTTTCCAATCTCTATTCCAGTTTCAGCTCCAACAAGTGAAGATGTTTGAGTACCTAAATACATTAATCCACCATAAACAAAGGTTAATCCAATAACAGCTACTAAGCTTGCTCTTAAAGTAACAGAAGTCACTTCTTCTTTAGAATATCCCTTATTTTTTATTGATGTAATAATTATAGTTGCAAACAATAATGCTGCAATTGCATCCATTGTTTGATATCCCTCAATTAGTGAAGAGGATAAAACAGAAGTAGCATCTGTTGAAATTATTTCACCAATTGGAGTGAAAATTCCTTTAATAACAATTGTAGATAAAATTAATATTAATACAGGGGTAAGGAATTTACCTATTGTATCAATAATTGAACTTCTTCTTAATACAAAGATTAAGTTTATTCCAAAATAAATAATCATTGAAATAAAAGGCGTTATTTCTGGAAAATATGGTTGTATTGCAAGCTCATATGTTGTTGCAGCAGTTCTTGGAATACCAAGCATTGGCCCTATGGCAATGAAAATAACTGATGCTAATATTATTGCAAACTTTGGACTAATTCTTGAAGCTATTGATTCTAAGCTTCCATCTCCTTTTGAGCATGCTAATATAGCAAGCAAAGGTAGTCCAACTCCAGTTAAAACAAATCCTATCATGGCAATGAAGAACTTGTCCCCAACCATGTTACCTAAGTATGGTGGGAAGATTAAATTTCCTGCACCAAAAAACATTGCAAATAATGCAAATCCAATAATAATACTATCTTTTGTCTTCTTGTTCATGATTTATCCCTCGTACTTTTTAAATTTAGAATTAAGAATGTAGAATTGAGAATTTAGGAGAAAACTTTATTAAGAGTTTTTACAAAATTAATAATTCCTATTTCTTAATTAAATAAATGTAATCTTTATTGATCAGTTGATATTTTATTAAATTGAACCAACTTATTGTTAACATATTAATAATATTAACATCTGAACTATGATATTTCAATAAAAATATATTTTAGAAATAGGGATTTAATACAAGAATATAATTCCAATATATTAGATAATGTTTTCAGTGTAAAGAAAAAATAAAAGCTCTTAAGAAGATAAGAATTTATTAATAAAATAAAATTATCAACTTAAGAACTTTTATATGGTAGCTTATTTTATATGGTAGTTTATTTTATATCCTTAAAAATATAATCTCTAACCTGTTGTATAGTTGTATCTTTATTATATTCAAGATAATAGATACCACCTACATTTATTCCTTTAGAATTATCATCTGTTGGGAATCTCTCTTGCTCTAATGTTTTTGAACCAACACTTAAAACATTAGTACCTAAATCTAAAATAGTGCTAGGTGAAAGATTTGTTTTTACAAAAGGTAAAAGTTTATTCATTAAAGAGGGATAAGAACTTGGTGATGTGTTTATAACCTTATCAAAAATAGCTGATAAAACAGTTCTATGACGTTCTGTTCTTTTATAATCTCCACCACTTGCATATCTAATTCTTGAATATGCTAAAGCTTGATCACCAGTTAACAAATGCTTGCCTTTTGAATTTATTCCAGGTATATGAGGTACTTCCTCAGATGTAATGTTTATTTCAACTCCACCAATTGCATCGACAATTTCAGGTAGGGAAGTAAAGTTAACAGATACAAAGTTCTCTACATTCAATCCGAAATTTTGATTTAATGTTTTCATTGCAAGTTGAGGGCCACCAAAGGCATATGCATGATTCATTTTATCTTTTCCAGATCTACCTGGAATTTCAACATAAGAATCTCTCATAAATGAAGTTAGTTTTATTTTCTTATGAACTGGATCAATAGTTGCAACCATTATTGCATCTGAACGACCTGCCATTCCTTCTTCTGCATCTATACCAAATAAAGCAATATTTATAATATCTTTTGAGTAGTTATATTCTGATAATTCTTCTTTTGAAGGCAATCCTAGGTCACCTTTATCAATTTCAACTTGTTCCATTTTGTTATAAAGACTGAAAAAATACCCGCAGCCTATAGCAATAAGAATTGCAAAAATAGAACATATAGCAATTAGTACCTTCTTCCATGTTTTCATCTTTTTGTTCTTCTTACTCTTTTCTGTTCTCTTCATGTAGACACATCCTTTCGTAAATATATTTTAACATAATACGAAATTTAAGGGAATGAAATGAAATGTAAATATTGTAAAAGAGCTATTAAATGTTTTTTATTGGTGAGGTGTATAAATAAATGAAAGAATATGATAAAATTAATTTGAATTTGATACATTAGTATGAATGTATAATAGCTCTTAAATTATCTAGTTAATATTATCTATAAAATTGTACAAAATATTCTACTCAAAATTCAGTTTATTCAAAGCAAAGTATATATAGCAGAATGTACAAGTATAGACTATTTGGCTACTATTTTATTAAATAGGAGAAAATAGGGGGATAATATGAAGAAAAAAATAGCAATGATAATATGTTCAGCATTTACACTTGGTCAGATAATTTTACCATCAATATCTACATATGCAAGTAATATAATTAATAACTCTAATATTACACAAGAGGGAGTTGAGCTTGAAGAAGCACAACAAGAAACTTCAAATAAGGATGAAGTTGTTATTGAAGAAGATAACAAAGATAAAGATGTTATTGAAGAAGATAATAAGGAAGTAGTCCAAGAAGAGAATGATGAAAATATCGAGAATCAAGAAAGTAAAAATGAAGAAGTTATCAATAAAGAAGATAATAAAGTTAAAAAAGAGCAAAAAGAAGAGACTAAATACCAAAAGGTAAAGAAGCCTCTAATAAAATCGTATAGTAATAAAAATGATTTCCATATGGAAAAGAAGGAGTATGAAGATGATATTAATGCTTTATCAAGCATAGAGTATTTAGTACCTAAAACAGAGCTTAAATACGAGATAGCATTAGCATATTCTGATGGGAGTTATAGCTATGTTTCAGCTAAAGATAATTATAGTGAAGCTGTTAATGTAGCAAAAGATTATAGTGAAAAAGCTAAGTCATCAGATGCTATTCCAGTTGTAATTAATAATGATGGACAAGTTGTCTATTCAACTAATGCAATGGGAAGAGTAATCAAACATGTAAATGGTAGCCCATATCCAGGAAGTGATAAAACAACAAATATATATAAGAATGAAAATAAGACAGGTGAAACTGCTTATATAAATCACGGATATATAGATGATGTTCCTGTCATTCAAGACAATGGAACTATGGCTAAAATTCAAGCTGGTGGGTTTACAGGATGGATTAATAAAGATATAAATTCGTCTGAGTATGATTTAGTTATTGTACCTATGAATCAAGTTAAGAATCCAAGTTATTATGAAGTTGTTAATGGAGAATTGAGACATTTTATTTCATCTGATATTACTAGCAGTACTGGTTCAGGATATAGTAGAACAGTAGGTATTGCACCTAGCTATTTAAAGGCAGGAAATAAGTATTATTCATATGATAACACTTATTTTTATACAAGTTTAGATACTTTAATATCAGATTTAAGAGAAGGACACAATAATAATGCAGTAAATGCTGGAGATCCGTTTTACCTTTATTATTTAAGCCTTCCATTTAGAAGTAAAACTACTTATTCAAGTAGTGAAATAGATAGTTTCATAAATAAAAACACTAAATCTGATAGTGCTTTAAGAAATTCTGGACAAGCATTTATTGATGCACAAGATAAATATGGTGTTAACGCTCTATTAATGTTAGGTGTTGCAATTAATGAATCAGGTTGGGGAAACTCAAGCTTAGCTAAAAATAAAAATAATATTTTTGGGTTAGAGGCATATGATTCAACACCGGGTGATGCAAAACAGTTTATATCTGTTGCTCACTGTATAGATGAATTTGCTAACTATTGGATTTCAAGAGGGTATGGAGATCCTCAAGACTGGAGATTTTATGGAGGATTTTTAGGAAATAAGGATAAGGGAGCAAATGTAAAATATGCTTCTGACCCATTTTGGGGAAGTAAAGCAGCTTCATTTGCTTATCAAGCTGATAGGGATTTAGGAAAAAAAGATTATGATAGTGAAATTATAGGTATATTTACAAGTGCAACAGAAGTCAGAGCAAAAGATGGATCAGTATTATATAACATTAAAAACAGTAAAAGTACAAATTCAAGTTTTGTTGGTGTACCGGTAATTTTAAATTCATTTGATAAATATTCAGGAAATGGTAGTCAATGGTATAGTATAAAACCAGATAGAACAACTGCGCTTCCATCATCAGGAGGAAGTGAATTTGGGGGTGTTTATGACTGGAATACTAATGGATATGTTAAATCAAATTCAATAAAAATTGTAAATAATTCTAAAAAAGTTACATCACCAGGAGTAAAGTATCAATCACATGTTCAAAATGTTGGATGGCAACCATGGGTAAGAAATGGTGAGTTATCAGGAACATCTGGTAAAAGTTTAAGAGTTGAAGGTTTAAAAATAAACTTAGAGGGAATGCCAGAAGGAAGTACTATAAGATATAGAACTCATGTGCAAGATTATGGATGGCAAGCATGGAAAAATGAAGGTGAGTTTGCAGGAACTTCAGGAGAGAGTAAAAGAATAGAAGGTATACAAATAGAAAAAGTTAATTTCCCAGAAGGATATGAACTTATTTATAGAACTCATGTACAAAATGTTGGGTGGCAATCATGGAAAAGAAGTGGAGATATAGCAGGAACTAGTGGACAATCACTAAGAATTGAAGCTATAGAAATTAAAGTGGTTAAAGCTTCAGAACCAAAAGTAAGTTATAGAGGACATGTTCAAGATATTGGTTGGCAAGGTTATGTAAGTAACGGAAAAACAGCTGGAACATCTGGACAGTCTAAAAGGGTTGAAGCACTTCAAATAACTTTAGATGACTCTATGCCAGGAACTAGTATTAGATATAGAACTCATGTACAAAATATTGGTTGGCAAGGTTGGGTTCAAGATGGAGATGTTGCTGGAACATCTGGACAATCTTTAAGAATTGAAGGAATTCAAATTGAGCTAGTTAATGCGCCTGCAGGATATTCAATTGAGTATAGAACTCACGTACAAGATATTGGATGGCAACCTTGGGTTAGAGATGGGAAATTAGCAGGGACAACAGGACAAAGTAAGAGAATTGAAGCTGTTGAAATTAGAATAGTAAAAAAATAAATAGGTTTTAAAAGGTATAATGCATAAATGTATTATACCTTTTTTATATAAAGTTATTGTCAGAGTTTAAAAGAGAATATATAATGTTTAAGAGGAAATAAAGGGGACAAAGGAGGTAGCTATGAAGAAGGTTTTATCAATAATTTTAACAATTACAATCTTTATAGGAATGAACGTAACTAAAACAAATGCATTTACAAACAAAGGTGAAGAAATGAGAGGTGCATGGGTAACTACTGTATATAATAGTGATTGGCCAAGCTCTCAATCTAAGAATAATGTTCAAATGCAAAAGCAAGAATTAATATCAATATTAGATGATTTAAAAGGATTAGGATTTAATACTATTGTTCTTCAAGTAAGACCAAAAGGAGATGCTTTATATAATTCATCAATTAATCCATGGTCTGATGTTTTAACTGGAGTGCAAGGAAAAGATCCAGGATACGATCCATTAAAATTTGCAATAGATGAAGCTCACAAAAGAGGGATGGAGATTCATGCATGGTTAAATCCATATAGAATAACTACAAGTGGGACAAATCTTAATGCATTATCAGAAAATCATTTTGCTAGAAAAAATCCAAATCTAGTTATTAATTATAATAATGCATTATACTATAATCCTGGGATGCCTGAAGTAAGAAAACATATTTCAGATACAGTTGAAGAAATTGTTAGAAACTATAATGTAGATGGTATTCATTTTGATGATTATTTCTATCCAGGAAAAGATGTTGAAGATTCAGAAGCTTATAATCTATATGGTAATGGAAGAGATATAGGTGATTTTAGAAGAGATAATGTAAATATAATGGTTAGAGATGTTTACAATAAAATAAAGTCAATAAATAAAAATGTACAATTTGGAATAAGCCCTAGAGGGATTTGGAAAAATAAATCAAGTGATCCAACAGGTTCTGATACAAAAGGTGGACAAAGTTATTATGATATTTATGCTGATACCAGAACTTGGATTAAGAATGGATGGATAGATTATGTAACTCCACAGATTTATTGGGAAATTGGAAATAGTGCAGCAGATTACTCAAAACTATTACCATGGTGGAGTAATGAAGTTAGAGGAACTAATGTTGATTTATATATTGGACAAGGTATATATAAAGATACAGTAGCTAAGGAAACTGATGCTCAACTTAGAATGAATAAAAATTATAATGAAATAAAAGGAAGTATGTTCTTCTCGTATAGTGATATAAAAAATAATAGACAAGGTGTTAGAGATAGAATAAAGAGAGTTTTCAATGAAACATTGCCACCTATAGATACAAATAAAAATGGTGTTGTTTATCAATCTCATGTACAAGATATTGGATGGCAAAACTGGGTATCTAACGGACAAGTATCTGGTACAAGTGGTCAAGCAAAAAGAGTTGAGGGTATAAGATTATACTTAAATAATAGTATACCTAATGCTAATATAGTTTATAGAACGCATATACAAGATATTGGATGGCAAGCGTGGAAAAGAAATGGTGAACTTAGTGGTACACAAGGTCAATCTAAAAGAATAGAAGGTCTTGAAATTAAATTAGAAAATGCTCCGGGATATTCTATAGAATATAGAGCTCATGTTCAAGATTTTGGATGGCAACCATGGAAGAAAGATGGAGAGTTAGCTGGAACTTCAGGACAATCAAAAAGAATTGAGGCATATGAAGTAAGAATAGTTAAGCAAGGTGAAGTTGGAGTAGAATATCAAACTCATGTGCAAGACTTTGGATGGCAACAGTGGAGTAAAGATGGAGCCATGGCTGGAACTACAGGACAATCAAAAAGGTTAGAAGGAATTAAAATAAAAGTAAATGGATTGCCTTCTGGAGCTAAGGTTAAATACAGCACTCACGTTCAAGATATAGGATGGATGAATTGGGTTTATGATGGAGGATTAAGTGGAACAGAGGGAAGGTCAAAAAGATTAGAAGGAATAAAGATTCAGCTGGAAAATGCACCAGGATATTCAGTTGAATATAGAGTTCATATTCAAGATATAGGTTGGCAAGAGTGGAAGAAAGATGGAGTACTTGCAGGTACAACAGGCCAATCTAAGAGATTAGAAGGTATAGAGATTAAAATTATAAAGCAATAATTTAAGTTAAGGCGCATGTAAAACATGTGCCTTTTCTATTAATTTAGGAATTAATCTAATAATATAGATATTGAAAAGTAATATAGAATAAGGTAATATTTTAGATGTTAATAAAATATAAAAAAGAAAGGAGGCGGGAAAGTGAATAATAAATTAAAAAAGATTATAAAAAGTAGCCTATTTATACTATTGTCAATTTGTTTATTACTTTCAATAAATCCGTCTATAGTTACTAATGCATCTCAAGGAGAGGGTGTAACGTATGAATCCCATGTTAGATATACTGGATGGCAAGGTTGGAAATCAACAGGGGAAGTAAGTGGAACAGAAGGTCAATCTTTAGCTATGGAAGCAATAAGGATTAATCCTAATAATCTTCCAGCAGGTGTTAATGTGGTATATAGAGCACATTCACAAGGTATAGGATGGCAAGGTTGGATGAAAAATGGACAGGATGCAGGGACAACTGGGCAATCATTAAGACTTGAAGCGTTAGAAATAAAGCTTGAAGGAGCACCAACAAATTATCATATAGAGTATAGAGCGCATGTTCAAAATGTTGGATGGCAGCCGTGGGTTAGAGATGGTAAGTTAGCAGGGACTACTGGGAGAGCATTAGCTATTGAAGCTATTCAAATTAGAATAGTAAAGGATGATATTCAGGTTGAAGTGCCAAAGTTAACAGATGTTTCATATATGACTAATGTTTCATCAGAAGGATGGAAAAATTGGAGTGCAAATGGAGCAACAAATGGAAGTGCAGCGGAAAATAAAATTGAAGCTATTAAAATAAAAACAGAAAACAGTACAACTCCATTAAATATTAGTTATAGAGCTCATGTAGCTACAATTGGGTGGCAACCATGGACAAACAATGGTAATATTGCAGGAACTGAAGGTACAGGAAATGGTATTGAAGCATTAGAAATAAAGCTTGAAGGAGCACCAGAAGGATATCATATAGAATATAGAACTAAGGTTCAAGGTGCAGGGTGGCAAATATGGAAAAGAGATGGACAAACATCTGGAACAGAAGGATATGGGAAGCCGATAGTTGCAGTAGAAATTAAAGTTGTGAAAGATGAAAAGACACCTACGATTTCATATAAAACTCATGTTCAGAATGAAGGTTGGCAAGGATTTAAATCTAATGGTCAATTAAGTGGAACTGTAGGACAATCTAAAAGACTTGAAGGTATAATTATTAATGCTGAAAATTTACCATCAGGAAATTCATTAATGTACAGAACTCACGTTCAAGATTTGGGGTGGCAAAACTGGGTTGCTTCAGGTCAAATGAGTGGTACTGAAGGGCAAGCTAAAAGATTAGAAGGTATCGAAATTAAGCTTAAAGAGCCTATAGAAGGATATGAATTGTACTATAGAGTTCATGTACAAGATCTTGGGTGGCAAGAGTGGAAAAAATCTGGAGAAATGGCGGGTACCTCAGGTCAATCTAAAAGATTAGAAGGTATAGAAATAAAGTTTGTAAAAGATAAGGATAAGCTTATAGTTGTGGATCCAGGACATAATCATGGTGGAAATGACGGAGCTTATGCAACTCATAGTGGAGTTACATATTGTGAGAGAGACTTAAATATGGAAGTTTCATTAAAGCTTAAAAGAGAATTAGAATCTAAAGGGTTTGATGTTATTATGACAAGAAATCCAGCAGATAGAGAAACAATTGCTGTTAGACCAAGCTTAGAAAAGAGAGTTAATCTTGCTAATTGGTTGAATGCAGATTTCTTTATTAGTATACACCAAAATTCAGCATCATCTAGTAGTGTAAAAGGTGTAGAATCTTATTATAGTTCTGCAACACCATTAAGTGGTGGTATGCTATTAGCTAATGAAATTGAAGTAAATGAAGAAGAAGATTTACTAAAGAAAACTAGAAAAGTTCAACCAGATAAGGTTGTTAAGAGTAGTAAGATTTCT
>JBOFQV010000071.1:0-1721 GCA_051650705.1 Clostridium sp. | reverse complement strand
TACATAAAGGTTGATTCTCCTATTCATAGATTAACTGGAGCAACCAAGCTAATTTGCTTTTTATTGTGGGCAGTAGCTTCAATGATTACTTATGATACAAGAGTATTATTCTTAATGTTTATAATATCTGTTGTGGCATTTAAAATGTCAAAGATTCAGTTTAAGGATGTATCATTTATTGTGTACTTTATTTTGTTCTTCCTTTTACTAAATAATGTTTTAATATTTATTTTTGCCCCACACCAAGGGGAAAGTATATATGGAACAAGTCATGAGGTTGTGAAGCTTATTGGCCCATATTCCATAACTTTAGAACAATTATTCTACCAATTAAATATAACATTAAAGTATTTTTCTGTTATTCCTATGGCACTTTTATTTATGGTTGCAACTGAACCAAGTGAGTTTGCATCTTCTTTAAATAAAATTGGAGTAAGCTATAGGGTTGCATATTCAGTTTCTATTGCACTTAGATATATTCCAGATATTCAAAGGGAATATCAAGATATTAGTTTTGCTCAGCAGGCTAGGGGAATTGATATGTCTAAGAAGGTTTCTTTATTTATGAGAATTAAGAATTCTTCAGCAATTATTATGCCACTTATTTTCTCAAGTCTTGATAAGATTGACCAAATTAGTTGTGCTATGGAGCTTAGAGGCTTTGGGAAGATGAATAAGAGAAGCTGGTATAATGAGAAGAGTTTTTCTTCTTATGATTATGTTGCTATTTTTGTGATTGGGATTGTTCTTGTGATTTCTGTTTATTTTGTATGGAAAAATGGTGGAAGATTCTATAATCCATTTGTATAGAGCAAATTTATAAGGGATACCTAAGGGTATTCCTTATTTTTATGGAGGTTTTACATATAAAGTTATTTAATGTAATATATTACATATAACTAGGTGAGGTGATTAATAGTGGATGATAAAACACCAATTTATGAAGTCATAAAGAATAATTCAAAAGATGGTAGAGTGGACAAATATATGGTGGAATTTTTATTAAACCCACCAAATGGAGAAATTATAATATCATCAGGATTTATGGACAAGTTTTTTTATGGAGATGAAGAGGAAAACTCCAAGGAAGTAATATGCATTGTATTAGAAAAAATTCTTAGTGATGAACTTAAGGACTCAGATGAAGTATTAAAAGCTTTTGAGGAAGTGAGATTTAAGACAAGCATAAAAATTGAAGAATTGTTGCACTTGATTTCAACCAAATATTTTGAGGAAAAGTTTTATATTATTTTCAAGGAAATAATTTACAAAACACAGGATAAAGAGCTTCTAAAGCTAGCTTTAGAGATAACAGGAGCCTTTGAAAATTCTATGGAGCTTTTAAATGATTATTTATTAATAGGACAAGTTGAGGAGTTTTCTAAATATGTTTCAAACTCATTAATTTATTGGAGAGATAGAAAAGAAGTAATGGATATGCTTTTTAATCTATTAGAGTTAACCTCTGATTGGGGAAGCATAAATATTGCAGAAAATTTAATAAGCCTAAAGGATGTTACAAGCTCCTTAGATAATCAAGTAAGAATTTTAATAGGAGCTTTAAAGGATAATTGTATTGAGCTTGAAATTGCATACAATTTAGCAAAAAAATTAGATCTTTTAGAGCTTATGAAAAGGGGGAAAGTTGACTCTATATTAACAAAATACTTAATTAAAGAGTTTTACACCCTGTTTTTTGAGACAGAACCATTAGGCGGATT
>JBOFQV010000070.1:0-3360 GCA_051650705.1 Clostridium sp. | reverse complement strand
TTAAATTTTGTATCGCTAGTAACATTTTATGAAAGTCTTCTCCCAGTATCTCATCTTCCTCGAAAAGTTCAACTGATTCCTTTGCTAATCTATTAGCTAAATTTCTAGCAGTATTTGCTAATTCTTTCATTTTTACAATGTCATTTTTATTTCTCGCCTTATCTAAATCTTTTCTTAATTTAAATAGCTGCAATGGTAACAAAGGATACATTTTCTTCTCAATAAGTTCTTCCTCTGACAATTCCCAATATTTAATAACATCTACAGTATACAAGAAACTTTCTCCACTTGGAAATATTATTTCTAATTTAAGTTCATCTTTAATATTTTTATTTTCCTCAAAGAATATTACCTTTTGTTTTGGAAAGTATATCCTTCTTTTATCTGAATTATCTGATTGCTCTTTTCCTTTTTTAAAGCCATATTCGAACATCCTTACAACCATGGTATTATCATTTTTGGTTTGGAACTCTATATGATAACTAATTTTATTTATATCATGATTTATTATATCAAAGAACATATCTCCTCTCAATACCCCTAAATCATCTTCAACAAATTCATTGTTACTTACAGTTAATTCTACTTCATCTATGTTAAAGTTTTCCTCAAATACTCCATTTAATAACTTTAATAAAACCTTCTTTGAAGTTGAGAATAAAAACTTTAGAATCTCATCTAATTTGACTTTTTCATTACTAATAGACAAAACTACACCCTCTTTCATTCCTTATTATTATATACCCACTTTGCTAAATTCTAAACATTCCAAACGCTTATTCCAGCAAAATCTCTTAAAATGATATACAACTAAAAAAGTACATAATTTAAAATCATCTATCTTGCCATCTTGTGAATCTACCAATAAGAGATTGTGCAAACCTCAAATTAACACCAACAATTACAACCCCAATAGCAATCCATAAAACAGAAGTAATCATGGATGAAGCAATAAACTCCATAGCCTTAATTATTATCCAAACACTAATAGGTAACAAAATAACACTAGTTATAACTGCAGGAATATACTTTCTCATAATAATACTCTGCACAATATGAACAACAAAATGCAATGTACATCCAATAAATCCACCAAGCCAAAGCAACCAAACACATTCATTATCCATAACCATTGCAAGAATACATATAAAAATACATGCAATCAGTTCCTCAAAAACAGCAACAGCAAAACCTTCTGTACTAAAATCTTTATAAAGCTTATTTACAAATGGATATTTTTCATCAATCAATACCCTATTCCTTTTAAGCCAACTCTTTAGCCCAATTATCTCCTCCATATCATGAACAATAAAAATTATTGGAAACAACCACAAATATTTCTCCATCCTCAATACCCTTTCTTATTACCCTTCTCCCAAAACCTCTAAAAGCCATCATAAATGAAATAGGACATACAAAAACAAAACCAATTATAGGGAATAAAGGAATGTACATAAAGCCTGTTCTTGCTTTACTCAATTCAATTAGTGATAACATGCATATAATCCCTACTAGCCCTATTGCAACCCTTGTAGTTTTACTTATTTCACCCCACATTTTTAATCATCCTCCCAAACTTCACCAGGTATAAATTATATATATTAAAAATGATGATAGCGTATACCCTATTGCCCCATTGAACAATTTGTTAATTATATCTTCCCCAAGAGAAGGTTATACTATTTTATAATTAGCAATATTACGCTTATCCCTTTTTATATGATATAATTTTAGAAAACAAAACCTTGGAGGATAAAAATGGAATTTAATAAACTACTAAATAACTATGCAAACCTAACAGTAAATCAAGGAGTAAACCTAAAAGAAAATGACACACTACTAATAAACTGCCCAATATCATGTGCAGACTTTGGAAGACAAATAGCTGAAATAGCCTACAAAAAAGGAGCAAAGGATGTTGTCCTAAAGTACAATGATGAAAAATTCAACAGAATAAGACTATTAAATGCTCCACTATCAACCCTAGAAGAAATACCAGAATGGGTATCAAAATCCTTTAATGACTATGCAAAAGAGGATGTTTGTGTAATTTCAATCTATGCAGAAGACCCAGATGCCTACAAAGGAGTGCCAACAGAAAACATATCAACAAGTCAAAAAGCAAGAATGAAAGCCATTAAACCATACTATGATGCAATGATGATTAACAAGCTAAGATGGTGTGTTGTATCAGTGCCAACAGAACCATGGGCTAAAAAAATATTCCCTGATATCTCTACAGAAGAAGCTATAGAAAAGCTTTGGAAGGTAATATTCAATGTAGTTAGAGCAGATAATGATGATCCAGTAAAGGCCTGGGGAGACCATGTAAAGGAAATTAAAAACACATTAAAATACTTAAACAGTAAAAAATTCAAAACCCTACACTATACAAACTCCCTTGGAACTGACTTTAAAGTAGAGCTTCACAAAAATCACAAATGGCTTGGTGGAAGTGAAAAAAGCTCAAATGGTACAGAGTTTAATGCAAATATTCCAACAGAAGAAGTGTTCACCCTTCCAGTTAAAAGCAGTGCAAATGGAAAGGTTGTATCTTCTAAACCACTTATATATGGAGGAAATTTAATAAACAATTTCTCTCTAACATTTAAGGATGGAAAGGTTGTAGACTTCACTGCTGAGGAAGGATATGAAGCCTTAAAGGACCTATTAACACGTGATAAAGGTTCTTCATACCTAGGAGAGGTGGCACTTGTGCCTTATGATTCTCCAATATCAAACTCAAACCTTACTTTCTTCAATACTTTGTTTGATGAAAATGCAGCCTGCCATTTAGCCCTTGGAAATGCATACCCAACTTGCTACGAAGGTGCTGCTGGTCTTTCTGATGAGGAGCTAACTTCTTTAGATATTAATGTTTCTCTTGAACATGAGGACTTTATGATTGGAACTTCTGATCTTAGTATTGTTGGAACTACTTTTGATGGTGAGGAAATTCAAATATTTAAGGATGGGAATTTTAATTTCTAAGTTGAATCCCATTGAAATACAATAGGTACTACAAAACGTAGTACCTATTTTTATAGTTTATATAATTATTTTTCACCTTCATACTTTAAAACATAGGCAGGGGGAATATTTTTAACCACCCTTTTGCAGCTAACATTTTTAAAATACTTCATTTAAAACTTTCTATTCTATTTACAATTTCACGTTCTTTATAAATCACTTGAAAATTAAATCCATCTTTCTTATATCTTTCAAGATATTTATTCACTTCTACTCTTAGAATTTTTTGAACATCATCACTTTCTACTAAACTTAATTTTTCTGCAACCCTAATATCTATAAATAGTATTATATTTCTAAAATAATCATCTACATTGCAATTTAACTCAT
>JBOFQV010000069.1:0-3384 GCA_051650705.1 Clostridium sp. | reverse complement strand
TCCTCTGGGAAAATAATTGCAACCTCAATTTCCTTTCCAACTAAAGCAGAGTCTACATTATCTTCATTAGTTTCTATTAATGTAATACCCTTAGTATTTTTTAGTGAAGAAAGTATTTCTTCAGAAACTATACCATTATCATTGTTAATTACTCCAACACCAATGTTAACATCGGAGCCCATTAGAAAGCTAAATATCAGTGTTAGTAGTGTAGGAATAAGTATAATTCCAGCTAAAACAGACTTTTGTCTAAATAATATTCTAAAGGCATTCTTCATTACTTTAAGCATTTAAATTCCTCCTATCTAAAGATGTTTTCACAAAGTATATAGCTATCATTAGAAGGGATAATCCAAAGCAAAGAATCAATGTCATTTGTGAGTAATTATCCTTAACCCCAGTACTTAAGCTGACAAGGGCTGAGTTTATCCAATAAATTGGACTAATAACAGTTAGATTTCCAAGAAGAGGCATGCCCTTAATCATTGCAAGAGGGGTATAGCATCCTCCAAGTAAACATGTAAAGATAATAACTACATTAAGTATTCCGTTTAATGATTTTGAATTTTTTATAAATGACCCTAAGAAGGCACCAAGTACTGCTGAGAAAATTGTTAAGCTAAATAAATTGAAAAACATTGGAATAAGGTTATCTCCCCAGTTTGCATTTAAAATTATTGTTGAATAGAAATAAACAACAGTAATTTGAATAATTCCTATAATAACTCCAAGGGTTATTTTAGATAATAAAACCATAAGAGGATTAACCTTAGAAATATTTAATCTTATAATTGTGCCCTCATCCTTTTCCTTACAAACAGATTCACCAACCACTGCTGAAATATAAAGAATTATTAGTGCAAGTTCAGCAAAGGTATAATAGTCAACAGCTTTAACTGCTCTAGTACCTACAGATACTTCTTTTGTAAACTTTTCTTTTTCAGAGTTTATTAATTCATTAAATAGCTTAGGATCATTTTTAATAATAATATCAGCTAATCTATAGTCATCAACCACTCCTTCAAAAATGCTTCTAAAAATATTAGATGAAGAAGTTTCTCCTTTAGGATTTCTATAATAGTTATATCCATCCTTAGATATTGTAATAAGTCCAATAGCATCCTTAGAATTAACTTGTTTTTCACCATTTGATACATCTGTTATCTCCTCAAAGGAAATACCATCAAACTCCTTTGTAAAAGCATCCTTTAGGTTGGTAAAGCCCTGGGAGTAAATGGAATCTCCTTCTATTTTATATAGAACTTTGGAGTCATCAAATATATCAACGTCTCCTCCCATTAGAGAGTTAAGGGCAAATCCTAAAATAGTAATTAAAATTATTGGAAATAAAAACATCATTAAGACATTTCCAATATTTCTTCTAAATTGTGTTATTTCTTTTTTAAGTAATTTAAAAAACATAAATCCTCCTAATCTCTTAAAGACTTTCCTGTTAGGGAAAGAAAAACTGTTTCAAGAGTTGGAATCTCATTTTTTATGTTAGTAATAATAACATTTTCATTAGAAATAGCAGAAACAAGTTCCTCAATTATCTTCTTATTATTTTTGTAATAGCATTGCATTACATGATCTTTTGCAGTAACTTTGTAAATTCCCTTAATGTCTTCAATTACTTTTATATAATCCTTAGCATTTTTATTTAATTCTAAAGAAAATGAAGAAGTATCATTAACTAAATCCTTAAGCTCACCACTTGTACCTTGTGCTATTACCTTTCCATGATCCATAACCCCAATTCTATCACAAAGCTCTTCAACCTCCTCCATATAGTGAGAGGTATAGATGATTGTAGCTCCATTTTCTCTAAGCTTTTTAACAGATTCTAATATATGATTTCTAGATTGGGGGTCAATTCCAACAGTTGGCTCATCCATAACAATAAGCTTTGGTGTATGTGCAATAGCACAAGCCATATTCAATCTTCTTTTCATACCACCTGAGAAGGTACTTGCTTTTTTGTTCTGAACATCTAATAGTCCTACAAATTCTAAAGCTTTTTGAACTCTCTTTTTTAAATCATCCCCTTTAAATCCATATAGGGAGCAAAAAAACTCAACATTTTCTTTTGCTGTTAAATCAAAATAAAGAGCAAAATCTTGAGGCACAAGTCCAATATTCCCCTTCCATTTAGAGAAATCATTTGTTTTTTCTTCGTATATTATTTCTCCAGAATTTTTTCTAACTAAACCAGTTATCATGCTTATTGTAGTGCTTTTACCAGCTCCGTTTGGTCCAAGTAAACCATAAATTTCTCCCTTATTTATTTTAAGATTTATTTTGTTTACAACAGTATTTGAATCATAAATCTTTTCTAGGGATTTTATTTCTAATATGTTCAATATTATATCCTCCAAAATAATTAATTTTATTAAAATTATACCATAAAATGCCAGGTTTTAATCTTAAATAATTTTAATGTAGAATGTATAAATATTTATTTATGAAAGATAATAATAAACGGTAATAATTTAAGAAGAAAAGGAGAAAGTTATGAAACAAAAGAAAACATTACTTTTAGGTTTAGTATTTTTAATGCTTCTTTCAGTTCCAGCCTTTGGACATGACAAGAAGGAAATGGGTGCTATCTTTATGGGAGAAGTGCAAGAAGTGCAAAAGAATGAAAAGGATAATAATCTTATGGTAAAGGTAAAGGGATATATTAAAGGTTGTAAGGTTTATGAGGAAGAATTAATTGCTATTATTAGTGAAAACACTATAGTCTTACCAAAGGAATGTCCAAACAAAAAGGAAATTAAGTTTGAAAAAACAAATCCAATGGAGCTTCAAATAGAAAAAGGTGATAGTGTATTTATTGTTTTAAATGAAGCTATGACAAAATCTATACCTCCACAAGCTGGTGCAAAGGCAATTCAAATAACACATCCGGATGAGAATTGAAAATGTGTAATTGGGAATTGAGAATTGTGGTGATAATTTCAAATTAATATTGAAATTAAATTTAAACTCCTTTTAAGGAGTTTTTTTCTTATTTCCTATTCCTTAATTCATTCCTCTTAATATTCTTTAGACTCTCAACAGAAGTCTTAAGAATCATTTAAAGGTATCTCAAGAAAAGTTCGTAGAGCTAGCAATACCAAACTTAGAAGTAAAGTATATCTTTAGAACTAAGGTTGTTTTTTAAAATGCCATCTAGCCCTTGGAATTACAAGGGTAGATGGCGTTTTGTTACAGCATTTTGTATAAATCCCCAGAAAATTGATTCTTAAAATTCATCAAATCAATCTTAAGCTTAATAATATTAACAGGAAGATTAAGCCTATTTGAAATCTCTTCAACACTATGAGACCTCATAAAAACACTCTCATCAACAATCATTTCAGCCACAAACATATCACAAATAAG
>JBOFQV010000068.1:0-4241 GCA_051650705.1 Clostridium sp. | reverse complement strand
GAATTAGTAACTTCTTATTATGGCAATGTGCTTATTCAGAATTTTGGTATTCAAATATAAATTGGCCTGATTTTGGAAAAGAACATTTAAGAATGGCTATTGCTGATTTCCAAGGGCGTTCAAGAAGGTTTGGTGGACTTAAATAAACTCAAGGAGTGGAGAAGTATGAAGTCTGATAATAGATACTTAGGGGCAGCAATGATAGCTCCATTTATAATATTTATTTTCTTAGGTGGAGTGTGGTTAAAAGGATTTACCTTTGTCATTTCTCTAATTGGAATAAGAGAATTTTATAATGCATTAAAGGTAAAAGGGTTTAATCCAATTCCTATTGTTGGATATGGACTAATTGTATTATATTATTTAATGGGATTAAATTTTGAATATTTAATGTACTTAGTTGTATTTGCTACATTTATTTTATTAATTATACCAGTTGTTAACTTAAAATATAATTTTATTGATGTTGCAGTAACTTTACTAGGATTTTTATATGTAGGAGTAATGCTTAGCTTTATGTACCTTGTAAATATTAAGGATGGCGGAGTTTATCTTGTTTGGTTAATATTTATAGGTTCTTGGCTTACAGATACTACTGCATATTATGTTGGTAAAAAGTTTGGAAAAACAAAGTTATGTCCAGAGGTGAGTCCTAAGAAAACAGTTGAAGGTTCATTAGGAGGAATGATTGGAGCAACAATTGGGTGTGGAGTATTTGGTATAATTGTATCTACCTATACACCAGTAGCTGTAATACACTTCTTTTTAATAGGTGCTTTATGTGGTGCAATTAGTCAGTTTGGTGATTTGGTAGCATCATCAGTAAAGAGATATGTAGGAATTAAGGATTATAGTAACTTAATACCAGGACATGGTGGGATTTTAGATAGATTTGATTCTATAGTATTCTCAGGTATTGTGGTATTTTATTATTTAACATTTATTGTTGGTATATAAATTAGAATATAAATAATTTAAGGCTGTTTAGTATAATTTATCTAAACAGCTTAATTTAATTCATAAAAGAATATATTATAATAAAAAAGTAAATATATATTAAAGAGATTGGAGGGAGAAGATTTGGAAACTGATATTAAAACAATTGAGAAAATAGATATTAAAATAAAGAAGCCTAAAAAATATAAGGTAATAATGCATAATGATGATTTTACAACTATGGAGTTTGTTATAGCAATTTTGATGGATATATTTAATAAGAGCTTTGAGGAGTCTAATCAAATTATGCTAGATGTTCATGAAAAGGGAAAGGGAGTTGCAGGAATATATTCATATGATATAGCAACGTCTAAGGTTAATAAGGCAATGACCTTAGCAAAGGAAGAAGGATTCCCATTTAAATTAACCGTTGAAGAGGAGTAGAGTATGGAATTTGAAAAGAATTTACAACAACTATTGATACAGGCCTATAATTTTGCAAAAGAGAATATGCATGAGTTTGTAACTCCAGAACATTTTCTATATGTTGCTTTAGAGGATGAGTTATTAAGTACTGGAATTGTTAAATCTGGAGGAGATATAAACGCTTTAAGTGGTTATTTAGAAAATTATTTAGAAGAAAATATGGATATAATTATAGATGGTGACCCAGAGGAAAGTATAATGTTTAAAACATTATTTTTATATGCGTCAAGGCAAAGTATTGCAAGTGGAAGAAGTGAAGTAGAACTCTCCCACTGTATTGCTACCATATATAATATGGAGGATTGTTATGCAGCCTATTTTCTTCAAGAAGCTAAGGTGGATAAGAGTGAATTATTGTATTTCTTAACTCATTCAGTTGAGGGGGAGAAAATACAAGAAACCTCAGAATCATTTATTGAAAAATATACACAAAATCTTACAGAGCTTAGAAAGGAAGAAGGGAAAGAGCCCTTAATAGGAAGAAAGGACATTATAGATAGAACTATACAAATACTTTGTAGAAAGCATAAAAATAATCCAATTCATGTAGGAGAGCCTGGAGTTGGTAAAACTACAATAATACTTGGATTATGTGATTTGATTAATGAAGGAAAAATTCCAAATAAATTAAAGGGTGCAGAGGTTTTAGCAATTGATTTAGGGGGAATGCTCGCAGGTACTAAATATAGAGGAGATTTTGAGGAAAGAATGAAAAATCTTCTTGATGAAATTAAGAAAATGGAAAATCCAATTGTATATATAGATGAAATTCATAATATTGTTGGTGCAGGGGCTCTAAGTGCAGGTTCCTTAGATGCATCAAACCTTTTAAAACCTTATTTAATGGAAGGGAAAATAAAATTTGTTGGAGCAACTACCTTTGAGGAGTATAAAAAGTTCTTTGAAAAGGATAAGGGATTGACAAGAAGATTTCAACAAATAAAAGTTGAAGAGCCAACTATTAATGAAACCTTAGAAATTTTAAGAGGACTAAAGGAGTCTTATGAGGAGTATCATAAGGTTAAATATACAGATAAGGCATTAGAAGAGGCTGTAGTATTAAGTAACAAATATATTAATGATAAGTTTTTACCAGATAAGGCTATAGATGTTTTAGATGAAGCTGGTGCTCTTTACTCTATGAATGAAAGTGGGAAAAATGTTATTACTGAAAAAGAAGTTGAAGAAGTTATAAGTAAGATATGTAAAATTCCGAAGACTACAGTTGAAAAGGATGAAAAGGATAAGCTTAAAGGATTAGAGGAAAGATTAAAGGGAAGAGTTTTTGGGCAAGATAAAGCTATTGAGGATGTAGTTCGAGCAATCAAAATTTCAAGAGCAGGTTTAAATGATGATAATAAACCAGTTGCATCGTTATTGTTTGTTGGTCCTACAGGAGTTGGTAAAACAGAAATAGCAAAAAGTCTTTCAAAGGAACTTAATATAGAATTAATTAGATTTGATATGAGTGAGTATTCAGAAAAACATGCAGCTTCTAAGTTAATTGGAGCCCCTCCAGGATATGTTGGATATGAAGAAGGAGGTTTGTTAACTGACGCAATTAGAAAGCAACCAAATGCTGTTTTATTGTTAGATGAAATAGAAAAGGCTCATGAGGATATTTTAAATGTTTTACTTGGAGTTATGGATTATGCTACTTTAAGTGATAATAAGGGAAGAAAAGCTGATTTTAGAAATACAATAATAATAATGACATCAAATGCAGGAGCAAAGAATATAGGGAAAAATCTTGTTGGATTTGGAGAGAGAGAAATAAAGGGAGAATCCATAATGGAAGAGGTAAAGAAAGTATTTACCCCAGAATTTAGAAATAGATTAAATGATGTTGTAGTGTTTAATCATGTTGATGATAAAATGGCTATTAATATTGCAAAGCTAAAGTTAGTAGAATTTAAAGAGAAACTAAAAATAAAAAATATTAATTTAACTGTTTCTAATGAGTGCGTTGAGTATGTTGCTAAAATAGGAATTAGCAGACAGTATGGAGCTAGAGAAATAATAAGAGTAATAGATAATAAAATAAAACCTATATTTATTGATGAAATGTTATTTGGTAATTTAAAGAATGGTGGAGAATGTACTCTAGTGTATAAGGATGGTAAATTTTCACTAGAATATGGAAAATAAATATTGACAATAAGTGGAAGAGTGTTATAATAATAACATAAATTAGATTTTTAGAGGGAGGTAGAGTTATGTTTACAATTAATCTTAGAAATAAGAAAACAAGAAAAGCTAGTATGAATTTAAGCGCAATGAATAGCTCTACACTTTTGTATTAAATTTTTAATTTGTCACCTCAATGACTAATGTTAAGAGTTTTATACTCATGGTAGAATTATTCTACCATGAGTTTTTTATTGAGAAAGACCATGGGATAACCATGGTCTTTTTATGCAGAATTTTATGAAAGGAGAATGAATTATGATTAAGTTAGAAAAAGTATTTACAAGAATTAATATGGAGGAAAGAAGAATAGGGAGGAGGGATTGCTGTGATAAATTACGGTAGAAATGAGTATTATGTATTACCTTCAGTTTCTGAAAGAAGTTTTTTAAGTAAGGGGCTAAAGGAATATTGCAAGAATGAAAAAATTTGTTGTTATTATTTTTGTACAATTTTAAATAAGTTATTAAATAGATAATTTAAATTAGTCATTGAGGGAAATTTTACTTATGGTTTAGGAGGAGAACATGTTAAAGGGAGAAAAGATTATTTTAAGAGCATATAAAGAAAGTGATATAGAGAAGGCTAATGAATTTATTAATGATTTTGAGGTTAAGAAGTTTTTAAGTATT
>JBOFQV010000067.1:0-15243 GCA_051650705.1 Clostridium sp. | reverse complement strand
ATTATTGAAAAGGGAGACTTGCTTCAGGTTTTTGGCTCTCCACAGAAAAAGACCACTAAGAATTTTGTAAGGACAGTGGTTCATGATGAGATTCCACAGATTATTTTGGATGATATAGATAAAAATAATAAAAATTCAAGAGTGTTAAAGCTTAAATTTATAGGAGAAAACTCTAAAAAGGCTTTGTTAGCTGAAGCTTGTAGTAGGTATAATGTTCAGCCAAATATTTTATTTGCAAATGTTACAGAACTACAGGGACAAATTTTAGGTCACTTGATAGTTGAGCTAAAGGGTGAAGAGGAAAATATAAGTAAGGCTTTTGAATATTTAGTTTCAGAAAATGTTTTGGCAGAGGAGGTGAGTTAATGGATACTGTTACTAATACTCAGCTTATTAAAGGGATGGTAGAAACTGTTCAGATGGTTGGAATTTCTTTGCTTTTTGGGTCACTATTTGGACTACCTTTAGGAATTCTTTTAGTTATTACTAATGAAAAAGGGATTATAAAGAATAAACCTTTTTTCAATATTTTAAATACGGTAATTAATATAGTTCGTTCATTACCTTTTGTAATTTTACTAATTGCAATTGCCCCTTTAACTAAATCATTAGTGGGGACATCAATTGGAACTAAGGCTGCAATTATTCCATTAATAGTGTACATCACTCCATATATTGCAAGGCTTGTTGAAAATTCATTACTTGAGGTTAGCAGTGGAATCATTGAGGCTGCAAAGGCAATGGGAGGAACTACAATACAAATAATCTGGTATTTTTTATTGCCAGAAGCACTGGGGTCATTAATATTAACAATTACTACTGCAACAATTGGACTAGTTGGGGCTACAGCTATGGCTGGTGTTGTTGGTGGAGGAGGTATAGGAGATATTGCTATTTCCTATGGTTATCAAAGGTTTGATACTCCTGTAATTGTAGTAACAGTAATTATACTAATTGTGTTTGTACAAGCTATACAGACTTTAGGAAATATTATTTCAAGAAAAATAAGAAGAAATTAAAAGCGTAAAATAAAAGGGGGAAAAATTAATGAAAAAGAATTTATTCAAAAAATTATTTGCAGTAGCTTTAGTTGGGGTACTTTCAGTATCAGCTGTGGCTTGTGGGGAAAAAGATGGGGCAAATGGCGATACAAAGGAGAAGAAGGAGTTAAATATTGCAGTTTCTACTGGTCCTTATAATGAATTGTTTGATGCTGCTGTTCAACCAATTTTAGAGAAGCAAGGATATACTATTAAGAAGACTACTTTTACAGATATGATTCCTGTTAATAAGGCTATTAGTGAGGGAAGTATTGACTTTAATGTGGCTCAGCATACTGCTTATGCTGAAAATTTCAATAAGGAAAATAACACTAAGTTAACTCCAATTGTTCATATTCCAACTGTACCAGCAGCTTTATTTTCAAGTAAGCATGGAGCTTTAACTGAGGTTGCTAATGGACAAAAGGTTGCTATTCCAAAGGATCCATCTAATGGGTCAAGAGCTTTTAGAATTTTAGTGAAGGCTGGATGGATAAAGGTTAAGGATGGGGTTGCTCCAACAAAGATTTCTAAGAATGATGTTATTGAAAATAAGTTTAATTTAGAGTTTGTTGAAATGGAATCAGCTCAAATACCAAGAGCTTTAGGGGATGTTGACTATGCAGTTATTCCTGGTTCTGTAGTTCATGCTTCTAAGGTTGATCAAAAGCTTTCTTTATTACAAGAGGATGTTATTAAGGATCTTGAACTAGTTGTGGTTGTTGATGAAAAGAATGTTGATACTAAGTGGGCTAAGGATATTGTTGCTGCTTATAAGTCTCAAGAGTTTAAGGATTATATGAAGGAGCATAATAAGGATAATTACTGGTTTATTCCTGAAGAGTTAAAATAGAAGAACATTAAGGATTTGTGAAGAGGCTTCCCCTTTTGGGGGAGCTTTTCTTACATAGTGTTTTATCTAAAAAAGTATTTCACAGAAATAAAGCTCATACTCCCCTTTTGGCATGTAGAATTTGAAGGTTAAATAGGCTTCTTTTCTGTCATTAAAATACTGAAAAAGCTTCTTTAAATAATCCTCAAGCTCCTCATAGGTTCCACAAAAGTGGACAGAAGTCAGCTCCTTATCAAAGGTGATTTTTTCAACTTTTAGCTTGTGGCTTTTAATATATTTGGAGAGCTTTTTGCTTTCTTTAAAGTAGATGAATTTCTCATTACAAATAATTTCTTCATCCTTAAGGGTGTAGTAGCTGAAAAATTCTTCTTTTCTTTCATCATCTTCAAAAATATCTACATATTCTCTGTATTTATCTCCACCAAAAAAGTTCTTCATATTAATACCATAGAAATCGATTTTCTTCTTTTCTGTTAGGGTTTTAAAGTTATAGTTGTTCTCAAAGGAGAGAACCTTGTCTATTAGCTTTTGTGTTTCTATTAGTTCCTTTTGAACTCTTTTTAGATGGGAGATTTTCTTTGAAACAAGCTCCTCTTGAGTTGTCATTAGCTTTTTATATTCATTAACTTCTCCGCTTTCCATGGTGTCTTTTATTTGGGAAAGCGGTATGCCTAGAGATTTTGCCCCAAGTATTAGGGAGACTTGATCTAGGTGTGATGTATCATAATATCTATAATTATTGTCTGGGTTTGTTTCAGGTTTTAGTAGCCCTATTTTGTCGTAGTGTCTTAGGGTGTCCATGCTTATATCAAATAGTTTACTTACTTGTCCAATGGATAATTTCATAAGTGCTCCTCCTTTTTGTCCTTTATATTATAACAATTTTGTAGGAGTGTGGCTTTCTTCAACACGAAATAATTTTTCCTTTAAGTATTGTAAAGCTCTGATAAGAGAATAAACTATTCCAAGTATAAGCAGTTCAAGAATAATCAATTCCAATGTTCCCATATTTAAAATAGAAGAAAGCTCAGTAGAATAAGCATAAAGAGCAATAGTTATGGATTTAGAGAATAAAGCAATTCCAAAGAAGGTTTTATAAGAAATGCCAATAAGTCCAGAGCCAATGCAGACAACCTCATCTGGTAAGAAAGGAAGTATGAAAAGTAGGGCTGTTACAAGCAATTCATGCTTTTTAATCATAATTTTATATCTAGAAATCTGTTCATCCTTTACAAGCTTTGAAACCACCTTGGGGCTACATTTTAAAGAAATAAAATACATGGTGGAGGTTCCAAGAAGTGTCCCAATTAAACCAAGAATAAAGGCTGTGTTTGCTCCAAAGGCTATGCTTCCAGAAAGGATTGTTAGTGCCTCTGGGGTTGGTAATAAGATTGGTTGTATAAAGCAGGTTAGAAAATATATTAAAGTCATTTTTATCACCTCATTTAATGTTATGGGTACATTCTACTTGAATAATATTAAGGGGGATGGGATAAATTTATTAAGATTTGTTAAGAAAAAGGGAAGAGGTTTTTATAAAACAATTTACATAAATTAACAAGTTTGATAATATTTAAGATATAATGTGAGTTTGGGAGGGGTTTTATGAAAAAGGTATTGGCTGTTATTTTATCTATGTTTTTGATTTGTTCACCTATTAGTGCAGCGGCTTTAAATGAGAATGCTGGTGTGGAAATTAAGGTTTTGGGTGATATAAAATCAGGGAATACTATTGAAATTTTTGTTGAGGTTAAAAATGTTGAAAGGTTTTATGCAGGCGCTATGGAGTTTAGTTATGATAAGTCATTGCTTGAGGTTACTAATATAGAGCGTGGAGATATGGTTAATTATGATGGAGCAATGTTTGAGCCTAATGGACAAAATGGTGAAATTTATAATGACAGAGGTCTTTGTAAGTATTCTTTTACTTTTGTGGGAGACTATGAAGGGAAGAATGGTTCTGGTAACTTTCTAAAGATTACTGGGAAGGTTTTAAGGGATGGTTCTTTGATTATTGGGAAAAATAATATGAACGTTAAGCTTGTGGAAAGAAGTAAGGATAATAATATGAATGCTATGAATAATTATTTTAAGGGGTATGGTAGTGATATCATTGTACTTACTAATATGGCTAAGATGTACAACCTAACTAATGGTGAGGTTGGTTTTAATGGGCTTTATGATTTGAATGGCGATAATATTATTGATTTGTTTGATTTGGTTATGGTTTCATCAACAATGAAGTAGGGTAGAGAAAGTTCTTTTATGAAGAAAATATACTTTGTTAGATAGTGAAGAAGGCTTCCTTTTTGGGGAAGCCTTTTATTTTTGCATTAAATCATTGAATAGCTGAAATAATATTATTTAGAAGGTGAATCATAGGCATTGCTATAGAGAGTAAGTGCACCACAAATTTGGAGAGAAAGCTAACATAGATTGAGAATTAATTTAATAAAAAGTGAAAAATAAGAATTAATTGATAAAAACTTAAAATAAAAATTAATTAATTTCTAAAAGTCGACATTAGCTGTCATATTTTGTGTGGTAATATTTATTCAGGCTTTTGAGAAAGTGTTATGAATAAACAAATGAGGGATAAATTAGCTCTTTGGGGTTAATTGTAATTAGGAGGGTACAGTGGTTAAAAGTAGGCAATTAGATGTACTGATGATTATATTAAGAGATAAGAAAACAAAGGCTAAAAATATTGCAGAAGAATTAGAGATTCATGTAAGAACAGTTGAAAGAAATATTGAGATTTTGGTAAGAATGGGTATTCCAATAATTTCTACAAGGGGAAGAAATGGTGGAATTTCAATAGATGAAAAATATAAAATTGCAGACAGTATAATTTCAAAAACAAGTTATATTGATTTAGCTCTTGCTATAAATATTTACGATAGTATTTTCAAGGGGGATTTTAAAGAAAGAATAATCAATGAAATAGGAATTGTAAATCCAGATATAATTAGTTTTTGCAACACAATTACTAATAAGTTTTTTAATTTTGAGTTTGTAGATAAGAAGATAGAGTTTTTCGATACTAGTAAAGAATTTAGATTAGAAATGCTAAATAATGTAAGGGAAGCAATCAAGAAGGGGTATAAAATTAATATAAAAGTTAAGGGGATGAATGATAATTTAGAAGTATATCCGTTATCTTATGTTCTTAGAAGTAATGGGGGATTTTTGTATGGAAATGATAAGGAATATATTCTAATTAATACTGATAAAATAACCAAGGTTGAAGTGTGCAGAGATTCTAAAATAATAGAGAGAAGTGCCTTTAAAAAATATAATAAGGACAATATATATAGAACAATTTTATAAAAGATATGAAAATAACCGATTTAGGAGGTGAGGGAGTATATATAAGAATAGAGAGATTACAATACAAAGTGATATATATGATGAAAATGGAAATTTATATATAGCAAAAGGTAAAAGAGTTATATTAACAGATAGATACATTAATATATTTAAAAAATTTGGAGTTTTTGAAAAAGTAATAGAAGAATTTTATGCTGAAGAGATTGAGTCACAGGAGATAGAAGAAGAAACTGAGGAAGAGTTCAAGGAAGAATTCAAGGAAGAAATTAGTGTGCTTAATGAAAGGTATAGCATTGGAGCTAGCGAATTTTTAGGTGAGGTTATTTCAATTGTTAATAAGGTGTTATTTGAGGAAAAAAGTGCTCCTTATTATTCACATATAAATACTTTAGCCACTAAATTAAGGTTATACTATACTCATGCAATAAATGTTGCAGTAATGTCTGGAGTAATTGCTAGATATGTTGGATATGATGAGGACAAGGTTAAGGAAATTATAATTGGAGCACTACTTCATGATGTGGGAAAGGTAACAATTGATAAAAATATATTAAGTAAGAGTTATGAAGAGAGAAATGAAGTAGAAGTAAGAATTTTAGAGAGACATCCTAAGTTTGGAAGGTTATTATTGGCTAATTCAAAGGTTCCAGAGGTAAGTTTGGAGATCGTTTTGAAGCATCATGAAAACTTTGATGGGACAGGCTTTCCAAGTGGGCTTAAGGAAGAGGAAATAGGAGAAGAGGTTAAAATAGTTACCATAGCTGGTTGGTTTGATGCATTAACTTCACCGGAGTTAAATTGCAATTATGAAATTAAGTGTAGTGAAAATATGGATGATGTAATTAAAACATTAGAGGATATGAGTGATAAAATATCAAAAAAATATGTAGATGTTTTAAAAACTATATTAAACATATAAAATACGACAAAAGACGACTTTAAAAGAAATTATTGACAAATATTATTCTACAATATATAATGATGTTATACGAAGGAAGAAATGTGATTGCTATATACCCCTAAAGAAAATACCACAATCCTAAAATAAATCATACATAGAAATCACATAAAGGAAAAAGGCTTGGAGATTCCAATTGGGAATGTCCAAGCCTTTTTTTATTTACAAGCATTACAAAATATTAATATAATATACAAAAAAAGGTTGACTGTTAGTAAAATATGTAATATTATTAATAGTGTAAACGCGAACGGATATTCTACGAAGGGAACGTAATTTGTTTGAAGGAATATTTAAAGTATTATTAAAAATATCTTATAGTTATGAAAATACAAAGAAATAATATTAAGAGATAATTTTACAATTTAAATTAAAGGATGTTTTTTAGCATCCTTTTTATAATATCAAGAATTATTAACAAAAAAGCTAACAGTATGAAAGGGAGGAGTTTAAATGATTTTAAATGCAAAAGTAATTATTGAGGTGCTAGAAAGTGATGGAATAAGTCAAAACGAATTTGCAAGAAGATGTGATATTCAAGAAAGTAGCTTTTCAGCCATGATGAATGGAAAAAGAGGGATTGGAATGAAGTCTTTAAAAAAGATATTAGGGGCATTTCCAAGACTAACAATGGAGAGCTTGATTATTTTGGGGTAGGGAAATTTAAAATTAGGTAATTGGATAAAAGGAGAAGGAAATTATGAGTAGGATGATTTTTATATTTCTTCAAGATGATAAGATCAGCTATGTTGAGAAAGGGACTTCATCAGAGTGGAGGGAGGGGGATTTTGGCTATAAACAGTTATTTGAGTTTGGATGGAATAATCCTCCTCCTCAAGAATTTATTAATGCTTTGAGGGATGATGAGGTTTTAAAAGTTTGCTTTAATGGGGAATTTACTAAGGGAGCCTTGGATGGATTTTTTAAGATTAAAACTTCTTTAAGCTCTTGGTTTTGTCTTCAGGTTAGGGCAATGGCTCTTGGACTTCCCCATAGTTTTGATGAGGTTTTGAGGGTGCTTAATATAAGGGAAGAGAATAAAACTATTGCTCTTATAAAGCTTTGGTGCTTTGTGAGGAACTACCCTTATTGTGAAAGAGAAAAGAAGCTTTATGAGGTTGATCAAATAATTAATCAAAGAGGAGTTTTGGTGGATTATGAATTTATAGACCAGGCTATTATTTATCACAACATGCATAGGGAAAGGCTTATCTCAGAGGGGAAAAAAATTTCTAATATATCAAACATAAATAGTCCCAAGGAGGTTAAGAATTATCTACTTGAAAAGGGCTATGAGGTGAAGAGTCTTACAAAGGAAATAACCAAAGAATTAATTGAAACCACAGATGATAGTGAGGTTAAGAGGGTTCTTGAGATTAGAAATGAGCTTTCAAAAACCTCCATTAAAAAGTATGAGGCTATGAAAAAATGGAGGTGTGCTGATGGGAGGATTAGAGGACTTTTTAAGTTTTATGGAGCAAGTAGGACTGGCAGATGGGCTGGGAGACTTGTTCAAGTTCATAATCTTCCAAGAAACAAGCATAAGGATTTAGGTTTTGCAAGGGTACTTCTTAAAAAGGGAGAGTATAGCATGATGGATTTCCTCTTTGGCTCTCCAAGTGAGATTCTTTCAGAGCTAATAAGGACAGCCTTTATTGGGGAAAAGGGAAGAGTTATTATTTCAGATTTTTCAGCCATAGAAGCAAGAATTATAGCTTGGCTAGCAGGAGAACAATGGAGAATTGATGTTTTTAATTCCCATGGAAATATATATGAGGCATCTGCAAGCAAAATGTTTAAGGTGCCTATTGAAGAGGTTACAAAGGATAGTCCATACAGGGACAAAGGAAAAATAGCAGAGCTTGCCCTTGGATATGGTGGAGGTGTAGAAGCACTTAAAGCCATGGGTGGGCTAAAGATGGGGCTTGATGAAAGAGAATTAAAGTCTTTGGTGAAAATTTGGAGAGGGAACAACTCAAAAATAGTGGAGCTGCATAAAAGCATCCAACTTGCTGCAACCGGGGTAGTGGGTGATGGAATTGCCAGAAGCATACATCAGGGTGTGAAACTCAGCTTGGAGAAGGGAATACTTTTCATTACTCTTCCTAGTGGTAGAAGGCTTGGATATTTTAATCCAAGATTGGAGAGGGATGAAAGGTTTGGAGGAGTTTCTCTATGCTTTGATGGAATAGATCAAACTACAAAAAAGTGGGGAAAGGTAAGAACCTATGGAGGGAAGCTTACTGAAAATATTGTGCAAGCTATTGCTAGGGACATACTTGGTGAGGGCTTGATTAGACTTGAGGACAGAGGCTTCAAGGTGGTTTTGCATGTCCATGATGAGGTGGTTATTGAGGCGGAGGACTCTCAAACTGTTGAAGATGTTAATGAAATTTTAAGTGAAGAAGTGGAATGGGCAAGGGGACTTGTTTTAAAGGCAGAGGGCTTTGAGAATAAATTCTATAGAAAATAGAGGGGGGTATTATGAGTAAGATAGATAACATTAAAAATGATAAGGAAATAATTATTTCTATTGGTCGTTCAAGATTTGAGAAGCTTTGGAGGGAGAAAAAGCTTACTTGGAGTGAGTTTTTAAATAGGGTCTCTAGGGGGAGAATTACTTCAGAAACCATGGAGGAATATAGAGCTATGGGAAAGAAGGAGCAGGATAAAATCAAGGATGTTGGTGGTTTTGTGGGGGCTTCTCTTGTTGGTGGAAAAAGAGGAAGGACAAGTGTTAAGTTTAGGAGCCTTATTACTTTGGATATGGATTTTCTTCCTAGTGGGTTTATGGAGAAGGGGTTTAAAGGGGAGGTTTATGATAAATTAAACTTCCCTTTTTGTGTATATTCAACTCATAAGCACAAGAAGGAGAGTCCAAGGCTTAGGCTTGTTATACCAATTGATAGGGAGGTTTCGCCAGAGGAGTATGAGGCTATTTCAAGAAGAGTTGCCTTTGAGATTGGTATGGAGTATTTTGATGATACTACCTATGAGCCTTGTAGGTTAATGTATTGGCCAAGCTCTTCTAAGGATGGGGAGTTTATATTTATTTACAAGGATTCTGGGGAAGCTTTGGTGGAGCAGAAGGTGGGAATCCAAGAGAACTTGATGTACAAGCACACTAATTTTGGCTTTCTGAAGGCTGATGAATACCTATCAAAATATGATGATTGGACAAAGGTTGAGCAATGGCACCAGTCCAAAAGAATAAAGGAAAAAAGAAAAAGCATTTATAAAACTCAACAAAATCCTAAAGAGAAAAAAGGGGTAATTGGAAGCTTTTGCAGAGCTTTTTCTATACAAGAAGCAATAAAGGAGTTTTTAGGGGGTGTTTATGAGCCATGCACCTCATTATCAGGGGAAGAGAGATTCACTTATAAAAAAGGGAGTTCTTATGGTGGTGTTGTGGTTTATGGAGATTTTGCATATTCTCATCATGGAACAGATCCAGCAGGTGGAAGGCTATTAAACTCCTTTGATATGGTGAGAATTCATTTGTTTGGACACTTGGACAAGGATTTTGAAGGGATAGGAGCAAACAAGCCTTCTTTTAAAAAGATGATTGATTTTGCTATTAAAAATGAAAGGATAAGGGAACAGATAACTAGGGATAAGTTTAATGAAATAGAAAGTGAGTTTGAAGAAAACAGGGACATAGCAAAGGAGTGCTCTAATGAAAAGAAAATGAATCTTGTCCTGGATAAAGAGGGGAACATAAAGAGCTGTATTCAGAATGTAGAAATAATTTTAAGGGAGGATAAGAACTTAAAGGAGAGAATTTCTTATAATTTATTTTCTAGAAGAATAATAAAGAAGGGAAGTTTGCCGTGGTGGAAAATTGAGGAGAATGGATGGGAACAATGGCAGGATGCTGACCATTCTGGCTTAAGGTCCTATCTTGAAAAAGGTTATGGTATATGTAGTGAGAGGAAAGTTTATGATGGCTTAGTTAATGTTGCTATGGAAAACTCCTATCATCCAGTGAAGGATTATTTAAATTCTTTAAGGTGGGATGGGGAAAAGAGGGTGGAAACCTTATTAATAGACTATTTGGGGGCGGTGGACACACCTTATACAAGAGCGGTAACAAAGAAGGTTATTGCAGCAGGGGTGGCTAGAATTTTTAATCCAGGAGTGAAGTTTGATTATATGATGGTTTTGGTGGGAAGACAAGGTATTGGTAAGAGCCAAATCATCTCAAAGCTTGGTGGAGAGTGGTATTCAGATTCCCTAATAACAGTACAAGGAAAGGAAGCTTATGAGGCAATAGACAACACTTGGATAGTTGAAATGGCAGAGTTATCAGCTACTAAAAGGGCTGAAATTGAAGCTGTTAAGCATTTTATATCCAAGCAGGAGGATGTTTATAGAAAGGCATATGGAAGGGAAACAGTTGGGGTGAAAAGACAATGTGTGTTCATTGGGACAACTAATGAAAGTGAGTTTTTGAAGGATAGGACAGGGAACAGAAGGTTTTGGCCAGTTACTGTTGGGGTTATTAAGGAGAGGGTTAATCTTTGGAAGGATTTTTCTGATTATGAGAGGGATCAGGTTTGGGCTGAGGGAATGGAGCTTTATAAATTAGGGGAGGAGCTTTATTTGGACAAGGAAATGAGTGAGATGGCTATGAGTGTGCAGGAGAAGCATACTGAGGAGAATGCTAAGGTTGGAATGGTTTGTGAGTATTTGAATATGCTTCTGCCTGAGAATTGGGATGAGCTTGATATTATGGAGAGAAGGAATTTTATTCATAATAGGGGTTGTTTTAATGGTGGGGGAGAGGTGAAAATTCAAAGAAGTAAGGTTTGTGCACCTATGGTTTTAAGGGAACTTTTTAGATTGGAAAGTAAGGATATTACTCCTGCTAGGTGTAAGGAGGTTGGGGATATTATTTTGAGTATCCCAGGTTGGAAGAGGCATGAAGGGAGTCGTGGAAGGTTAAGGTTTGGGAATGACTATGGTCTTCAAAAGGCTTTTGTTAGGGATGAGTAGTGTATCCATTTTAAGATTTTGGTGTATCCATTTTGTTTTTGATGGATACACTGATTTTTTTGTTTTTGGTGATTTGTGTATCCACTGTATCCATTTTTTTAGGTGGTGGATACGGCTTTAGGTGGCATAGTTACTGGGATTTGTGGGTGTTGTATCCACTGTATCCATTTTTTCTTTAACTTATTGTGGGAGCGTGGAAAATGTGTGATAGGGGTTATGGTAAAGTTGAGTGGTTTTATAAAAGAGTAAGTAATTATTGCAGATTATACAACTTCATGGGATAATTTAAAGAAAGAATTAATTGATTATTGCAAAGTAAACGAGAATGTAGACTTTTAAAAGGAGAGAAGTATATGGCATTAAAAATGTTACACACATGTATAAGAGTCAAAAATCTAGAAGAATCATTAAAGTTTTATAAAGAAGCCCTAGGGTTAGTTGAAACAAGAAGAAAAGACTTCCCAGAGCATAAGTTTACCCTTGTTTATCTATCCAATGAAATAGGTGGATATGAAATAGAGTTAACTTACAACTATGATTCAGAAGGATATGAAATAGGAAATGGATTCAGCCACACAGCTATTGGCGTAGATAATCTAGAAGAAATGAGAGAAAAACACATAGCTTTAGGTTATAAGGTTACAGCATTAAAGGGATTACCAGGGAATCCTCCAGGATATTATTTTGTTACTGATCCAGATGGGTATATGGTAGAAGTTATAAGAAACAAATAATAAAATTAATAAGATTTAAAGGAGCCACCTCACTAATTTGTGAGGTGGCTCCTTTAAATCTTAGGGTGTGTGTATGTTTAGTGGAGATTTTTAATATTAGTGTGGTGTAGTATTTTAAATTTTGGATTATGAATAAGGAACCGTATCAAAAGTGAACATTAAATAGCAATTTTGCAATTAGCTAAATCATAGCTTATACTAAAAACACTTAAACATTTAAAAGGAGCAATATTAATGGAATTTACAACCATAAACAAAGACAATTGGGATAGAATAGAGTACTTTGAACATTATTACTCTCAAATTCCCTGTACATATAGTATGACTACTAAAATAGATATTACAAAAATAAAAAAAAAAAATCATAAAATATATCCAAAAATGTTACACTCAATTTCTAAAGTACTTAATAATCATAGTGAATTTAGAACCGCTTTTAATGCAAATGGAGAATTAGGTATATTTGATAAAATGATTCCTTGTTATACAATATTTCATAAGGATTCAGAAACTTTTTCTAATATTTGGACGGAGTATTCAGAGGATTATGATACCTTCTATAAATCATATCAAAAAGACATAGAATTATTTGGTTCAGTAAAAAAAATGAATGCAAAACCCAATATACCTGAAAATAATTTTCCAGTATCAATGATTCCATGGACAACATTTGATGGATTTAATTTAAACTTACAAAAAGGTTATAGTTATTTAACTCCAATTTTCACCATAGGAAAGTATTATGAAGAAAATGGAATATATAAACTACCACTCTCAATACAGGTGCATCATGCAGTGTGTGATGGGTTTCATTTATGCCGTTTCATAAACGAATTACAAGGCTTACTAGCTGGGTAAATTCAAAAGGAATTTTTGGAGAGCTTAAAGTAAGCCAAGTTCATAGCCATAAAGAGCATTCAAATAAATATAATCTTATAACTATTTTTTAATGCTCTTTAAACACACCTTACCATCATCTAAAGAAAAAACTAATCTATCATTAACACAAACCAAAGAACCACTATAGGGAATATCACTACCAGTAGTAAGATCCTTAAGCTTGTTATTACCACTATCATTAGTAAAAATCTCATTATTTTCATTAATGTAAATGTCCTTAACATCTAATGGAGTTTCTAAAACTTGAGACTTCCAGGTTGAAGGGTCAGTTTCATCCTCACCATAGATTATCTTAGAAATTTTATTATCAGAAGAATATTCACCAAGATAAATACTATTACCAGCAGTCTTTAAAATAACCAACCTATTTTGATTTGGTAAATTAAGCTCCTTACTCGTGCCATTAGTATATCTGTAAATTTTACCATCCAATGAATCTTGATATAAAAATACATCCCTTTGCCAAAAAACATGAGCACTAGCTAAAGTTGTTATTGGTTTATCAAGTTTTTTAAAATTTTTATCAATATCAATTCTATAGATTGAAGTATTACCATTGTTTTCTATACTTACATATTCAGCTGAAACAGAAATAAAAGAATTAAAGCTCATTCCATCCTTATAATTACATATGTCACACACAGCTTGAACTGTCCCATTAGTTGCATTATATGTTTTAACCTTAACCATACCACCTTCATTAGCAAGTATAAATAGAGTATTATTATTTGGAACCCAGGTAGCATTTAGAATGTCCATAGTATTCAATATTTGATTACTTTCTAAGCTTTTTGTATTAACTAGCATCAATTTTTTATCCATAAAATATGAAATATATTTTCCAGAATAAGAAATTGCAATCTTTTCAGCGCCACTTGGTATTTCAGCAGTAGTTTCTACCTTTTGGGTAGGGGCTTCCACATTTGCTATAGTAAACTTAGTTGCTTCTCTTAAAAGGACCTTGTCAAAATACAGAAGTACTGCACATTGAAGAGTAACTGATAGAAGCATGCAAATAATAATTTTTTTTAATTTATTCTTATTCATTTTTAATCCTCCCATCATTACTTCACTATGAATCCAGATGATATTGGTCTTTCACCAAGGGCATATGAAGGGGTGTTAATTACCTCACCATTAAAATACATAGTTGTTGATTTACCACCATCTAAATTTACTGCATTATAGCAGCCTAAATCCATCATTACCTTACGTGCCTCTGTTAAGGATGCACAAATTCTTCCACCAGGAAGGTCTGAATCTAAAACAACAAAAACAACTTGTCCATTAGCTCTTTGACCAATCAATGTTCTAGGAGATGAACCTTCATCTTTGGTTATTGGAACTGGCTTTCCGTTTTTAACCAAGGTGTGTACATATGTTATTGCTTCTGTAACAGTGTCCTTATCATTTTCCTTTTTTGATAATAATTCACCTGTTGTTGTTTCTCCAATTAACATCTTTCCTTCTTTTGTAAAGGCTAAAATTGGACCTCTAACATTTCTAGCCATATCTTGTTTAATTACTCCTTCAGACATTAAGAATCCACAAGGAATAGCACCATTTGATGTCCATAATTGATCACCAGGTTTGTCTGTAAAGTATCCACCATTTATAGCAGCTACTGCATCATAATTTTCTGCCATTTGGGAAACAGTTTCCCCAGCTTCAAATAATTTAGATGAAACTCCAACCTTTATTCTTGTTGGATCGCTGATAATAAGAGCATATCCTTTGAATTTACCAGTATCAGCTGTTATTTCTTTTAATTCTATAGATTCATCTTTTCTTTTGGGAATTTCGATTAAGCCACCATCTTCTGCAGTCATATCATCTACTTCATCTATTGAAGAAGTATTAGTTTTTGTTATTTCGTCTATTTTTTCTTGGGATAGAAAGGCTGTTGCAAGCCATTGATGATTCATAGTTGCCATGGCTGACCCTACATAAACTTTTTTGGCATTTTCAAAAGGGCCATAAAGCAAAATGAATGGGGCAGATATGGCTGAGAATGCGAAAGTAAATGAGAGGTATATTAGGAGTGTTTTGTAGTTTGTTTTTGCTTTTTTTAATATTTCTTTTAATTTTATCATATCAACTTCACCTCGTGGTTTATTGTAGAAAATATGTTATATTATACCAATTTATTTTTGGTTTTTCAATTAAATAGTTATAAGCAAAATTATTTAAACTATGGATAATGTAGATTAGTTAGTATGTGGGAACAAACTTATTAATGATAAAAGAACATCCTTCATTTAATGAAAAAACACACCAAATTAAAATTTACAAAATTTAATATGTTTATTTTTTACGAAAATTTGATATAATATAAAATAAGAAAGGCCTAGTGCTGGTAACACTAAGCCAACCTTAGAACGTTTTTAGTTTTAGGGCTATTGGATTGATTTATTTAAAAGAAAATATAATCAA
>JBOFQV010000066.1:0-8042 GCA_051650705.1 Clostridium sp. | reverse complement strand
TAAAGGGCATTGGTGCTATAATTTTACCAATTAGTATTTATAATTAAATTTAAAGCTAGAATGCTATAAAATGTATTCTAGCTTTTTAATATTAAATATGAATAAAATGTTAAAGTTGCAGAAAAAAGCTAATGTAAATGTTTTAAATTACGATAATAGAATAGAAAATGGGAATGGATAATTAGGAGGGATTTTATGGTTATTAAGAAATTTGAACAAAGTAAAAGTTTTAAAGCAGATATTACAAGAAAATTTATACTTATTATAACGGCTTTAAGTTTTACTATGATATTTTTAGGAAGGCTTATTTTAAATTATAGTGTTAATAAAAATATCAAATCAATTGGTTTAGGGCAAGATGAAGAGGTAATACTTAATGCTATACAAAAGTCATTAAACATTAATTTAGTATCAAGTATAATAATTGCTCTGATAGGGATAGCTGTAGGAACATATTTTATTTCAAATTATTTTGGAAAAACAGCTAGACTTTTAAATGGATTAAGATTGCATATTGAATATTTAACAAATGGAATATATCATTATTCTATAAAAGAGAAATATTTTTCTAGAGAAGATGAAATAGGTGCCATATGCAGAGCTTTAAATGAAATGCAAAATAAGACTATTAAAATGATTAAAGATTTAAAAAGCACAACATCATCTATGGAATGCAATTCATCAGAATTAACTTATATTTCAAATGAGTTAAACTCAACAACAACAGAAATTAAAGAATCAATTCATACAATTGTTGAGGGGATTGCAGATGAGTCAGGGGATATAGAGTTAATAGTAAATAAAACTACACAATTTAGTGAAACATTGTCACAGGCTATAAATGATATCAATAAAATATCAGAGCTTGCAAATAAAGTTGATAAAAGTGCTTTAGAAAGTGATAAGGATTTAAAGGAATTAACTTGTATATTAGATGGATTTGATCAAACATTTAATGTGTTCTTAAAAACTTTAAGTGAAATGAATTTAAATATTAAAAAGGTTAATGATATTACAGAGCTTATTAATAATGTAGCTGAACAAACTAACCTATTGGCATTAAATGCAGCAATAGAAGCAGCTAGAGCAGGTGAGTCAGGAAAAGGCTTTACAGTGGTTGCAGAGGAAATAAGAAAGCTATCAGAAAAAACAAAAGAATCCTCTGTATCAATAAACCAATTAATTGATAATGTACTTAAAAGTTTTGATGCTATTGCAGAAAAAACAAATGAAATGACAGAAGGGTTAAAATCTCAAAAAGTGGGAATGGAAAAGACCGTTGATTCTGTAAACTCAATTAGTTATTCTGTAGAAGAAATGAATCCAAAGATAAGTAGCTTAGTGCGAGTATCAAGTGGAATTTACGAAGAAAATAATGGTATTCTAAAAGGGATAGAAAATTTATCTGCGGTTAATGAAGAAATTAGAGGATCGGTAGAGGAAATTGCAGCTTCTGTAAATTCAACATCATTAAATTCTGAAAAGCTATTAAAGAATGCAAGAGAATTAAAAGGATATGCTGATACAACAACTGAATATACTGAGACATTTATACTTGAAGGACCAAAAGAAGAAGAGTAAACCTAAAAAAAGGGTGCTGTTAAATTAACAGCACCTTTTAATGGTTATTATAAAATATAAAAAGGAGTTCTTATACATTGTATGAAAATGTTTTACATATATGAATTAATTTTATGGCAATATAAATCTTTGTTTATTTTGTTAAATATAAAAATAAGCCTTCAATTTATTTATAGGATAACAAATGAAATTTGTACTATAATATTAAATGAATGTATAATTTAGATAATCATTATGATAATGGAGGAAAAGAAAATGATATCTCTTAAGAAACTAAAGGAAGAAATTTTAACATATGACATAATTACATATACTAATGATGAAGGTGAAGAAATCAATTATGTTGAGGTTATTTTAGCTGATAGAATAATTGATGTTCATATGGATGTAAGAGAAGTAAACATTGGTATTTTAGCTAGAAAGATATTAGAGGATGGATTATACGAAGAATAATAAAGTAATAAAAGCTGCCAAAATGGCAGCTTTTATTTATTGAAGTTTGTTTCAGCTTGGTTCCAGTTTACAACATTCCACCAATTATCAATGTAGTCACTTCTCATATTTCTATATTTTAAATAGTAGGCGTGTTCCCATACATCTAACCCAATAATAGGAGTTAAACAATCAGAAATTGGGGAATCTTGATTTGGAGTTGATATAATTGAAAGCTTTCCATCCTTACTAAGTACAAGCCAAGCCCACCCTGAACCAAATCGTGAAAGGGCAGCTTCTTTAAATTCTTTTTGAAAGTTTTCAAAAGTACCAAAGGTTTTATCTATTGCTTTTGATAGATTACCTGTTGGTTTTTGTCCTTGAGCAGGAGCCATAATACTCCAAAAGAAATTATGGTTATATACTCCCCCTGCATTATTTAAAATTCCCTGTTTTGATTCCTTTGGAAGTGAATCCTTATTTGTTAAAAACCAATCCAAGCTTTTATTTTGAAGCTCTGGTGTTTTTGAAATAAGCTTATTTAAGTTGTCAACATACCCTTGTTCATGCTTGTTGTGATGAATAATCATGGTTTCTTTATCTATGAAGGGCTCAAGGGCTTCATATTCAAAAGGAAGAGGGGAAAGCTTAACTTCCCATTTAATTAGCTTATTAGCATTTGCATTTGGGGTTGTTATAAGACCAAAGGATAAAAGTAATGACATTATAAATACTGATATTTTTCTCATAAAATATACCTCCTAAAAGTAGTATGGCTGATAAAAAATATTTCATACTTTTAATGAGGAAATATTCAGAAAATTTATTGACAACTATTGGAAGTGGGAGTATGATAAATACATAAAGTCAAATTGATATTATCTAAAAGATGATAAGTTGAGGTGAGGGAGTTTGGATGAAAAAAAGTTTATAAATGAAGAGGAATTTTTAAATAGCTATAATGTGGATGACTACAATAGACCAAGTGTTACAAATGATGTAATCATCTTAACTACAAGTGATAAATATGAGAAAAATTCAAGAAAGCTTCCTAAAAAGGGAATGCAAGTTTTATTAATAAAGAGAGATCAGTATCCAGACAAGGAGTGTTTTTCATTCCCAGGTGGGTTTGTTCATATGGATGAGGGACTAGAGGATGGCGCTAGAAGAAAGCTTTTTGAGAAAACTGGAATTAAGGATGTTTATATAGAACAGCTTTACACCTATGGTGATGTAAATAGAGATAAGAGAACAAGAGTTATTACAGTAGCAAATTTTGCATTAGTGGAAAAGGAAAGTATTAATGAGTTAAATGATGATTATACAGGAAAATGGTTTTGGGTTGAAAAGAATTTAGTTGAAACAAAAGAAGAAGGAAAAAGTATCATTAAAATATATGAAATAATTCTAAAATCTGAGGATGAAAAAGACTTTATGTGCTATAAAATCAAAGAAGTTTTAGAGAAAAATATTATTAGAAAAAGAGAAGCAACCTATGAAATTGAAGATGAGTCAAATGGAAGACTTGCCTTTGACCATATAAAGCTTTTAGATGGAGCTATAGATAGACTTAGAAATAAGGTTGAATACACTCAAATAGCCTTTAATCTTCTTCCAAGACTTTTTACAGTTAAGGAGCTTCAAAATGTTTATGAGGCAATTATGGGGAAGGAAATACTAAACTTTAGAAGAAAAATGGGAGATATGATTATTGAAACAGATGAAAAAATTGAGGGGAAACCCTTTAGACCAGCACAGGTTTATAAGTTTAATGAGGATTGGGAGCATATTTTCTAAATTTAAGGAGGAAGTAATATGATATTTCTAAATGGTGAGAAAGTAAACATTGAAAAATTTCCAAATGGGGAGTGCTTAATTAAAAGTGAAGCTCTTAAAATAGTTGAGGGAATTAATGAAGTTAAGGTGAAATTTGAGGGAGATTATGATATTACACACTTAATGTTTTTAAAGGGGCATTTAGATTCTCTAAGAAAAAAGGCATCTCTTGTAATTCCATATATGCCTTATAGCAGAATGGACAGAACAGAAGGAATGACTGTTTTTACTTTAAAGGTATTAGGAAATATAATAAATGCTATGGATTTTGAAGAGGTAACAGTTTATGAACCACATTCAGAGGTTACATTAGCCATATTGGACAGGGTGAAATCCATTGATATGACAAAGAACTTGGCTATAGATTTATATGAAAAAATAAAAGATGAAAATGTATATTTTGTTTTCCCTGATGCAGGAGCAGCTAAAAGATATGGAAAACAAATTCAATATGAAAATACTCTAGTTTGCAATAAGGAAAGAGATTTTAAAACTGGACATATTAAAAAGCTTGATGTTATTGGAGAGGTTAAGGAAAAAGGATTTACAGCAATAATAGTTGATGATTTATGCTCTAAGGGTGGAACATTTATGATGACTGGTAAAAAGCTTAGAGAAATGGGAGCAGAGAAAATTTATTTAGTTGTTACCCATTGTGAGGATAGTATTTTCCTTGGAGAGGTATTAAATACAGATGTAATAGATGAGATTTATACAACAAATAGTATTTTAAGTAAGTGTCATGAAAAGATAAAAATATTTGAAATTTAGGAGGAATGGGAAATGAAAAAGTTATTAGTTGTGGTTGATTATCAAAAGGATTTTGTTGATGGAGCACTTGGATTTCCAAAGGCTGTAGAGCTTGAAGAGGGAATTTATAATAAGGCATCAGAATATCTAAATGAAGGAAATAAGGTGGTTTTCACCTATGACACACATTTCGAGGACTATTTAGAAACAAGAGAGGGAAAAAATCTACCTGTTACACACTGTATAGATGGTACAGATGGTCACAAGTTATTTGGTAAGCTAAGAGAGTTTGAGGGAAGAGAAAATACCCTTCATATAAAGAAAAGAAGCTTTGGAATTTCTCCAGAGGGAATGATTGAAATATCTAAGATAGTAGAAGATGTTCAAGAAATTGAAATTGTTGGAGTTGTAACAAATATTTGTGTGGTTTCTAATGTGGTTACCTTCCAATCTCAATATGTTAACTCAACAATTGTGGTTGATGCAGCGCTTTGTGCTAGCTTTGATGAGGAAATGCATAATAAAACATTAGATGTAATTGAATCCTTTCAAGGAAAAATAATTAATAGGGGGTAGGAGAAGATGACAAACCCATTGCTTTTAACTGATTTTTATAAAACAATACATCACATGTGTTATGCAGAGGGAATGACAAAACTAGTAAGCTATTGGACACCAAGGATGAGTAGAAAAGAAGATATGAATAAGGTTGTGTGCTTTGGACTTCAACCATTTTTGAAGAAATATTTGGTGGAGTATTTTAATGATAATTTCTTTAATAGAGCTAAGAATGAGGTTGTTTTAGAATATAAAAGAGTAATTGAAAAAACAATGGGGAAAATTGCAGCTGATACAGAGCATATTGAAAAGCTTCATGATTTAGGATATTTACCAATTCAAATTAAGGCTGTACCAGAGGGAACTAGAGTTAATATAAAAACTCCAATGATTGAAATTACAAACACTCATGAGGAATTTGCATGGCTTGTAAATTATTTAGAAACCTTTATGAGCTGTCATATTTGGCAACCTATGACATCAGCCACAATTGCTTATAGATATAGAGAAATTGTTAGTAAGTATTTTGAGAAAACAGTTTCTAATGGAATTATTAAAAAGGCATGTGGAGATTTTAGTATGAGAGGATTTAGCTCTCTTGAAAGTGCTGAAAGCTCAAGTGCAGGACATTTAACTTCATTTACAGGAACAGCAACAATACCTGCAATATTATTTCTTGAAAAATACTATAACTGTAGCATTGAGGAGGAAGAGGTTGGACTTGGAACACCATCAACTGAGCATAGTGTAATGTGTAGCTATGGAAAGGATGAACTTTCAGCTTATAGAAGGCTTATTACAGAGGTTTTCCCAAGTGGAATTTTAAGTATTGTTTCTGACACCTATGATTATTTTAATATCTTAACAAACCTTTTACCTAAATTAAAAGAAGAAATTATGAATAGAGATGGTAAAATAGTCATAAGAGGGGATAGTGGAGACCCTGTTAAAATAATTTGTGGTGATAAGGATGCAGAAGAGGGAAGTCCAGAATATAAGGGAACAGTTGAGCTTTTATGGGAAACTTTTGGAGGGGAAGTAAACTCAAAAGGATATAAGGTTTTAGATTCTCATATTGGTACAATTTATGGTGATTCAATTACGGTGGAAAGATGCGAAAGTATTTGTAAAAATCTTGAGAAGAAAGGCTTTGCGGTATCAAATTGTGTTTTTGGAATAGGATCATACACTTATCAATATAATACAAGGGATACATTTGGCTTTGCATTAAAGGCTACTCACGCTGTAATTAATGGAGAAGAAAAGTTCATCTTTAAAGATCCAATTACAGACACAGGAAACTTTAAGAAATCTCAAAAGGGCATGTGTTTTGTTTATAAAGAGGGTGAAGATGTTTTATATAAGGATGAGCTTACAATAGAGGAACAAGAGAAAATGGGAGAAAACTTATTAGAGCTAGTATTTAAAGATGGGAAAATGGTTAAGGAGTTTACATTAAGAGAAATTAGGGAGAAGCTTCACGGAGAATTTTAAATTAGGGAGGGAAATTTATGAGAGACTTTGATGTTAATGTGGTTAAAGGTGAAATTATAGAGTGGATAAGGAATTATTTTAAAGCTCAACCTAGTGCTAAGGGAGCTGTTATTGGAATAAGTGGAGGAAAGGATTCAACAGTTGTTTCAAAGCTTTTAGTTGAGGCACTTGGAAAGGATAGAGTTTTTGGAGTATTAATGCCAAATGGGGAGCAAAAGGACATTGATGATTCCTTAAGAGTTGTTAAGGAGCTTGGAATTAACTATAGAGTTGTAAATATAGAGCAGGCATATGATGGTCTTTTAAATGCTATTGGAAATGAGTGTATTTCAAAGCAAGGAATGATTAATATTCCTCCAAGACTTAGAATGACAACACTTTATGCAATTGGTGCTACAATGGGCTATAGAGTTGCAGGAACAGGAAATAAATCAGAAGGTTTTGTTGGATACACAACTAAGTGGGGAGATAATGCTTGTGATTTTAATCCTATTGGAAATTTAAATACTGCTGAGGTTGTAGCTCTTGGAGATGCTTTAGGACTTCCATATGAGCTTACACATAAGGCTCCAAGTGATGGATTAACTGGATTAACGGATGAGGATAATTTAGGATTCACTTATGATCAGGTTAATAAATATATGGATGAGGGAACTTGTGGAGATTTAAATGTTGATGAAAAAATTAAGTTAAAGCATGAGTATAATCTCCATAAGAGTAATAGAATTCCCACATGGAATATATTATAATGGTATGGATTTATAGTATTATTTATTTAATTTTATAAAAGAATAAATAAGATATTAAAAATGATTTAATGAATTTCTTCAATTTTATTGGAGCTTTAAAAATAAAAGTATAATGTAAGAGGGAGGGAGTGAAAATTACAGTTTTTCCTCTTACATTTTATTTCATTTATAAATTTTGTCACTAATAAAATTTAATTTCATATAATGAATTAAATAAATTAGTTTTAGAGGTGATTAAAATTATTATTATATACTTATCAAAAAATGACGAGGATATTAAAATAGGTCAAAATTTTGAAATTCTTGTTCGTGTAACTAATATAAAGTTATTACAAAGTGTTTTAAGCTTTCATCATGTGTTAAAATTTAACCCTTACAGATTTACTGTTATAGGATATGATGTATCTAATTCAGTTCTTAATCCACTTATTTTACCACCTTTAGTTCAAATAGATAATGCAGCTGGAATTGTGGACTTTGATATGGTGAGAAAGGGAGCATATTATAGTGATGTGAGTGGAATAATATACAGATTAAAATGTAAGGCAAAATGTGCAGGAAGTACTATTGTGTTAAGTGAAATTATAGATATGAAAGATAATGTATTTGATAAAATAGCTACTAAAACATATCCATATGAGT